>NZ_JACVAH010000069.1:0-255 GCF_014851795.1 Pseudomonas sp. Pdm06 | reverse complement strand
TTCTCGGTCGAAAGCGGTGAAAAAGAGGTGTTGACAGCAGCGAGTAACGCTGTAGAATTCGCCTCCCGCTAACGAGAGATCGGAAGCGCAAGTGGTTGAAGTTGATAAGGAAACTTTGAAAACTTCTGAAAATAACCGCTTGACAGATACACGGGGCGCTGTAGAATGCGCGCCTCGGTTGAGACGAAAGACTCAGCCAACCGCTCTTTAACAACTGAATCAAGCAATTCGTGTGGGTGCTTGTGGAGTCAGACT
>NZ_JACVAH010000068.1:0-255 GCF_014851795.1 Pseudomonas sp. Pdm06 | reverse complement strand
ATCTGCGCTGTATCGCCAGCTGCTGAGCCTTTTCCGCCGTCGCGCAGCCTTGGTTCAGGCTCGAGTGGCTCTGGTACAAAGCTGGGCTAACGAGCCGCTGCTGAAGACCGCTTTCGCCGAACAAATTACAGCCATGCAGAGGCTTGAGACATTGATCGAGAAAACGATCAAGGATCATCTGAGGGATGCTGGTTTGCTGGGTCAGCTGAACCGTTGCTTGAAGGTTGAGGGCATTGGCTTTCTGACCGGAGCCCG
>NZ_JACVAH010000067.1:0-255 GCF_014851795.1 Pseudomonas sp. Pdm06 | reverse complement strand
CGGGCTCCGGTCAGAAAGCCAATGCCCTCAACCTTCAAGCAACGGTTCAGCTGACCCAGCAAACCAGCATCCCTCAGATGATCCTTGATCGTTTTCTCGATCAATGTCTCAAGCCTCTGCATGGCTGCAATTTGTTCGGCGAAAGCGGTCTTCAGCAGCGGCTCGTTAGCCCAGCTTTGTACCAGAGCCACTCGAGCCTGAACCAAGGCTGCGCGACGGCGGAAAAGGCTCAGCAGCTGGCGATACAGCGCAGAT
>NZ_JACVAH010000066.1:0-255 GCF_014851795.1 Pseudomonas sp. Pdm06 | reverse complement strand
TGAAAGACGTGGTAGCCTGCGAAAAGCTTCGGGGAGTCGGCAAACAGACTGTGATCCGGAGATGTCTGAATGGGGGAACCCAGCCATCATAAGATGGTTATCTTGTACTGAATACATAGGTGCAAGAAGCGAACCAGGGGAACTGAAACATCTAAGTACCCTGAGGAAAAGAAATCAACCGAGATTCCCTTAGTAGTGGCGAGCGAACGGGGACTAGCCCTTAAGCTTCTTTGATTTTAGCGGAACGCTCTGGAA
>NZ_JACVAH010000065.1:0-265 GCF_014851795.1 Pseudomonas sp. Pdm06 | reverse complement strand
ACGATGACCTACTCTCACATGGGGAAACCCCACACTACCATCGGCGATGCATCGTTTCACTTCTGAGTTCGGGATGGGATCAGGTGGTTCCAATGCTCTATGGTCGTCAAGAAATTCGGTAGCCAGCACGTGCCTTGTGGTCACGTTCCAGCGAATGGGTATGCGATAGTTTGTGTGTTGCGGTTGAGCGTCTCGAACTTTCGGTTCGTTTCGTCTTCACACACCGCAATCTGGTCTCTTTCGCCCTGGGGCTTGGAGTTTACAA
>NZ_JACVAH010000064.1:0-269 GCF_014851795.1 Pseudomonas sp. Pdm06 | reverse complement strand
CGCAGGAGCGGCACGGTTCGGGCATCCAGTCATAACCGCGGAAACGGTTGAAACCGAACGAGTCGTACCAGATGTGCTGCATGCTGTGGTCGCGCACATTGGGAAACTGCACCGGCAGCTGTCGGGCGCCGTGACAGGGCAGTGCCGTGCCGTCCGGCGTGACGGTGAGGAAAATGCTGCCCCAGCCGTTCATGCAGCCCTTGGGGCGTTCTTCATAGTAGTCCGGCGTGACAAAGATCAACTTGCACGGATTGCCTTCGGCTTCCAGC
>NZ_JACVAH010000063.1:0-273 GCF_014851795.1 Pseudomonas sp. Pdm06 | reverse complement strand
ACCTGCCCCAGTGGGAGCGAGCTCGCTCGCGATGAGGCCGGCACTTATTGCATCAAGTCCGAAGCTCTACCCGGTCCAAAGCCTTGCTCGCCAACAATGCCCCCACTCAATCACCTGCGTAGCCCTCTGTGGCGAGGGAGCTTGCTCCCGCTGGGCTGCGAAGCAGACCCAAGCAGGCAACTCCACTTGCCTGACACACCGGGTTGTCAGGTTTTGAGGCCGCTTCGCGCCCTAGCGGGAGCAAGCTCCCTCGCCACAAAAGCCCTCTGACCC
>NZ_JACVAH010000062.1:0-278 GCF_014851795.1 Pseudomonas sp. Pdm06 | reverse complement strand
TGGCCGAACGCAGGCATTGTGGAGTGGGCATCCCGGCATGGATGCCGGGATAGCCGCGCTGGGCCATGGATGGCCCTTCGCGGCGGGCCCACGGAGCAATGCCGGAGTGAGGGCACACCGAGCCTAGGCGAGGTGCCGAGTGGTGGGGCATAATGTACGGGACAACCACATGGGTTACAAAAAAGTGCATTCACATAGGTGACACTTTGATTGAAACATAGCCGTTCTTTGCGTCCCTGGCGTTGACGTGACCTAGGATCACCGGACCGAAGATCACA
>NZ_JACVAH010000061.1:0-282 GCF_014851795.1 Pseudomonas sp. Pdm06 | reverse complement strand
CGTCGTAGCGGTAGGACGTTTCGCGGCCGTCGGCCGTGGTGACGCCGATCAGGCGGTGTTGGCTGTCGTAGCGGTAGGCGCTGACCAGGGCCTGGCCGCGGCGTTCGCGGATCAGGTTGCCGAAGGCGTCGTAGTCGTAGTGGCGGTCGCCCTCTCTCAGCAGGCGGTTGCCCTTGAGGGTGGTCGGCCCAGGGCGGTCCTGCATCAGCAGGTTGCCGGCCGGGTCGTGGCTGAAGTGTTCCGGCGGTTCGCTGTGGGAAAAGTCGATGCGGGTCAGGCGAT
>NZ_JACVAH010000060.1:0-285 GCF_014851795.1 Pseudomonas sp. Pdm06 | reverse complement strand
CCAGCTTCTTGACGGCAGTGGTGCCCATTTCGTTGTCGTCTTGGCCGTTCAGAGCCATCAGAGCCGAACCGATGATGATTGGAGTGTCATCACCTGGGAAGTCGTAAGTGCTCAGCAGGTCGCGCACCTCCATCTCAACCAGCTCCAGCAGCTCAGCGTCGTCAACCATGTCAGCCTTGTTCAGGAAGACAACGATGTACGGAACGCCTACCTGACGGGACAGCAGGATGTGCTCACGGGTTTGTGGCATCGGACCATCAGCGGCCGAGCAAACCAGGATCGCGC
>NZ_JACVAH010000005.1:0-376773 GCF_014851795.1 Pseudomonas sp. Pdm06 | reverse complement strand
CGTCGTAGCGGTAGGACGTTTCGCGGCCGTCGGCCGTGGTGACGCCGATCAGGCGGTGTTGGCTGTCGTAGCGGTAGGCGCTGACCAGGGCCTGGCCGCGGCGTTCGCGGATCAGGTTGCCGAAGGCATCGTAGTCGTAGTGGCGGTCGCCCTCCCTCAGCAGGCGGTTGCCCTTGAGGGTGGTCGGCCCAGGGCGGTCCTGCATCAGCAGGTTGCCGGCCGGGTCGTGGCTGAAGTGTTCCGGCGGTTCGCTGTGGGAAAAGTCGATGCGGGTCAGGCGATCCAGCGGGTCGTACTGGTAGCGGCGGCGGTTTCGCTGGTCGGAAAGGCTCTGGAGGTTGCCCCGGGGGCTGTAGGCATAGTCGCGCCAGAACAGTTGCTGCTGGGGGTTCTGCCACACGGTCTGGGCCTTGAGGCGGCCCTGTTCGTCGTACGTGTAATCACTGAGCAACTGGCCCTGCCGGCGTTGCCGTTCGCGGCCGCCGTCAACGCGGTGTTCGGTCAGGCGCACGCCGTTGAGGTCGATGGCAGTCAGCGCGCCACCGGGGGCGTGGTGGTAGTCGAGCTGACTGTCGTCCGGCAGGCGCAAGTGGTTGAGGCGCCCGCAGGCATCGTAGCGATAGCGCAGGGTGCCCCAGCCCTGGTGTTCCGTGACCAGCCGATCCTGGGCGTCATATTCGAAGGCCAGGGGGTGATCGCTGCCGTCGTCGACCTGGACCAGCCGGCCCAGGTCGTCGTAGCGATATTCGATGGCCTGGCCGTCGGGCAAGGTCTTGATCCGCAGCCGCCCGGCCGCATCACGCTGGTAGCGGGTGACCCGTTGCGAACCGTCCTCGCCGTGCTCGGTTTTCTCCAGCAGGTGGCCGTTGAGGTCGTAGGCGTAGGCGGTGCGTTGGCCGTCGAAGCCGACTTGCTGTCGGATCAAGCCGTTGGGCGTGTAGTCCAGCTGATATCGTTCACCGGATTCGTTTTCGATCTCGGTCAGCAGCAGCCGCGCCGAGTCGTAGCGGTACTTCAGCTCGCTGCCGTCAGGGTTCAGGCGGCGGCTGACCAGGTGCAGGTCGTCGGCGTATTCGTAGCGGGTGGTTCGGCCCTGCTCGTCGCGCTCGGCGATGACCTTGCCGTAGGCGTTGTAGCTCCAGGCCCGGGTCGCACCGGTGGGCAGGGTGACTTGCAGCAGGCGGCCGACGGCGTCCCATTGGTAGTGCGTGAGGGCACCGTGTTCGTCCCGGCGGCTGAGCAAACGTCCCAGGGCGTCGTAGGCAAAACACCGCCGACCGCCGTCGGGCAGGAGCTCTTCGGTCAGTTGGCCCAGGCGACTCCAGGTGAAACGATGCTCACCACCGTCCGGGTCATACCTGGCCAGCAGTTGCCCATGGGCGTCGTAGGCATATTCCGTGCGCTGGCCGTCGGGATCGATGCTCGCGATCACATCGCCCCGGGCATTGCGGCGGTAGGTCCACACGGCCTTGCCGCGGGAACGGGCGTGCAGGAAACCGTTGCGATATTCGTAGGACGTCGGCGCTTCGTCCGGCGGAATCAGCGCCACCAGCCGTCCGACGTCGTCGTAGCGGTATTCGCTGACCGCCCCCAGCGGGTCCTGTTCGGCGACCAACCGGCCCTGTTCGTCGTAGGCCTTGAGGTGCTCGCCGCCGTCGGGCTCGACCTTGCGCACCAACCGCGCCCGGTCGTCGTGGACATACACTTCCTGGCTGCCATCCAGGTGCCGGACCTTGACACGGCCGTCCTCGCCCCAGGTGTAGCGGCTGTCCATCTGCGCGAACGAGGCCCAATGCCGTACGCAGCGGGACGCCGGCCCGACGCCTTGCCATTCCCAGTAGAAACTCGCCCCGCCGGCCAGTTGCCGCTGGAGGATGACGTGCTGGTCGTCGTAGTCGTAGCGTTCGCTTTCACCGGCGGCATTGGTCGCTTCGATCAGTCGGAAACGTCCGTCGTAGCGGTAGGAGACCAGCGTCTGCTCGGTTCGCCAGGCTTCGTCGAGGGTGAGGGCCGGGTGGAAGCTCTGGTAGTCGACGGCGACCAGGTGGCGCTGTTCGTAACGCAGGCGCAGGGAGCGCCCAGCGCCGTTGTCCAGGCGGCTGATGTCGCCGTGGATGTTGCGCTGGACGGTCAGGCGGTTGTCGTAGCGGTCGCTGAGGGCGATCAGGTGGCCGTCGCGAAAGTGCAGGAACGGAGCGTTTTCCCCGGGCTGGGCGATGATCAGTTCGTCCGGCGCGGCCCCCAGGTAGATCGCCGCCCGGGCCAGGCTGTTGTGGATCGCCGGACGCTGGGTGGTGGGCAACGGAAAGATCGTGCAGCGGTTTTCCTGGTCGACCCAGGTGATCTGCTCGCCGTCGAGCTCCAGGCGATGGGCCAGGGCATGGCTCCAGCCGCGCCCGAGGCCGACATCCAGGGCGACGGCGCTGGTGCGGTACAGCCGGGTGAAGACGAACGGCAAGCGGCCGTCGAGGGTGCCATCGTCCAGGGTCAGCAGTTCTTCGCCGGTGACCATCGACACCGGGCAGCCGCTGGTCTGGGTCTGGGCCGCGGTGTCGGCGCTGTCGCCGTTGGGGTTTTTCGATTGGGCCGGGGCGTCGTCGTGGGGTTCGTGTTTTTTCAGCGTGGTGTTGCGCTGCGCATCCCAGCGCAGTTGCAGCCGGCCTTTTTTTATTCCCGCCGCGACGCCGCGCGCCGCCACGGTTTTGTAGCGGTCCACGTAGGCCATGAAGCCGTTGACCACCGCGAAGATCGCCTGGACGAAACGCTGCATGGAGTTCAGCAGGGTTGCGCCGTGCCTGGCCAACCGCATCGACAGGTAGGCGATCCCGGCCCCCGCCCCGGCAAAGGTCAAGACCACGCCGATCAGCAAGTCGATCACGCACTGCACCACCACGGTCGAGAGTGCTTCGGCCGTGTCGCCGGCGACTTCGCTGGGCGGCAGCATCTCCAGCCAGAGGCTGGCGGTGCGCACCAACAGGCACAGCGCCGCTTCGTCGCTGGCCAGCAGTTGCAGCTTCGCCATCAGCAGCGGCGTGTCTCGTGCCAGTTTCTTCAACTGATCGGCGCTGTCACCCAATCGATCAACAAACTGACCAGGATCCTTGAGAATGTCCGACAACAGGCTGATGCTGTCCCACACACCCTCGATCGCCGCCCAACTGCCGGCGAGCAACCCGTTCCCCACCGCAGCCGCCGATGTCGCCAAGGACTGCCGGGCCCATCGCGGCTTGAAGCCTTGCCACTCACCCCGTAGCCAGTCCGTCAGATCCCGAGTCAAGCCATCGTAGGAAGAAAACAGCGTCTCGATCTGCCCGGGAGACACCTTGTCCTGGACATGAACCCGATAGGACTTGCCCGCCTCCCCCTCGAAAGTCCCGAGCCCCTGGGCGTCCAGGGTCACCGGCGTGACCTTGCCGCTGTTCACCTCCACCACATCCACCACGATGTCGCCCAGCGGGATGTCGTACACCGACTCGAACTTGCTCTCGATCGTCATCACCCCACCCAGGGGGCACTGGACGACCGTGGAGAGGAAATCATCGTCACCGCTGCTGACGGCGGTGGTGCTGTCGCCGAAGCGGATCAGCCGCTCCATGCCCATCAGCGAGGGCAAGTCGGCCGCGTGGCTGGCCCGGTCCGCCGCCCGGCTGTACCAGCGCTCAAGCTGCTCGCGGTAGACCGCCAGGGTGCCCTTGAAACTGTCGAGTTCCTGCTCTATACGGTTCACCTGCTCCATCAGGGCAGGGCTCGCTCAAGGGCCGGCAGGAAAAAACGGTCGAACATGGGCAGCGTCTCGCAGCACTCAGGGAGCGCGAGACTGTGCCGGGGATGACGGAGGAATTAAGTCAGGGGAACGGGATAAAGGATGTAGGGCGATTCGCTAAATTCGCCCGATTGCATCACGAATAGCCTGTGGATAACGCTAGCGGTCGCGAGCTTCGAGTGCCTTGAGCTTGATCTCGGCCAACGGATGCCCGGCTTTCGCTGCCAGGGTCCACCAACGTGCCGCTTCGACCGGGTCCGGTGCCTTGCTGGTTGTACCGGCCAGGCTGATCACACCGACCTGGTAGGCCGCCTTGCCATCACCGGCCAGAGCCGCCAGCCGCAGCAGGCGAACCCCTTCTTCACGGGCGCCCAGCCCTTGGCCGCGAAACGCGAGGATGTGCCCATAGAAACTTTGCGCACCGACGTCGCCCAGGTTCGCCATGCGTGAGAATTGGCCCTCGAGCCAGGCCCAACCACGCGCCTGGCGGACGAACCAGGACCAGTGAAACAACCGGCGCGCCAGCCAATAACCGACCCGCGCCTTGAGTCGCCAGAGCACTCAGGCCTCCGCCGACTCGGGGTATTCGTATTCAAACACCCGGACCACTTCCGAAGCGTGCCAGGAGGCGGCGGCCACCCCATCGGAAGGCCCGGAAAAACGCCCCAGGCGCTCAACGCATTCGAAGAAGCCCGTGCGCGGCAACCGGCTCGCGCCTTGGCTGATCACCAGGGAACTGCGCAGCGGCTGTTCTGCCCGGGCGTCCAGCGCCGCCAGGTGTTCAAGGGCCGCAGTCAAGGTCTGCATGGCCGGACTGGGTAGCTGCAGGCGCTCCAGCAAGGCGCGGTAAGTCAATAAATGGCGTTGGCGACGCGCCTGGTCCAATTCCCCCAACAACCCATCCCAATGCTGCCGACTGATGCGTACGCTCACGATTCTTCCCTCCAACCCGGCACCGTCAACTCCCAGGCCAGACTGCGCCGAATCGCGGCATCGGGCTGTCGCTCGCCGCTCTCGATCAAGGCCAGATAAGACGGGCTGATACCTACCGTGCGGGCCAGCGCCTCGATGGCGATGCCCTTCCCTTCGCGTAAACTGCGTAACTGATCCAGGCCAGGGAGAACCTGGCCAGGTGCCGCCGCGTGACGGACTGTCGCTTCCCGCGGCGGAGCTTGATCGATGCCTGCTGCCTTCAACAACGCTTGGTACTGATCCCACGGCAAAACCGCGTACTCGGGCTCTCCATCACGTGTGATTATTTGAATATCCATGTTTACCCCGTAGGACAACAACACTTAGCGAGTCAGCCTTTTTCCTTGGAAGTGTAATCCTAAATGCTGGCTAAGGTCGCGGGGTGATGAATTCTCTGGGGATCAGGACTTTTTCTGCCCTTGGAGCTGGAGTTGTTCCGGGGTATCGGGAAGCCTTTCGACTTGGGCCAGTTTCTCGGGAGACTGCCGATAACGCCAGGCGCGGAATGCCTCGAGTTCAACGTCGAGGGTTTTCATGACCCAGGCCAGCACTGCGATATCGTCGAACATGCCAAACATCGGCAAGATATCCGGAATCGCGTCCAGGGGGCTGAGGAAATACATGAGCCCGGCCACCACCGACAGCATCGACTTGGCGCTGACCGCGCGATATTCGCCCCGCCAGTAAGCCAGGCACAAGGCCTGCAACAGGCGCAGGTCCTCCTTGAGCTTGCCCAGCCGTCCGCCCTCCCGGGCACCTTTGCTGGCGACGGCAAAGAGCAACGTCGGTAATCGACCGCGGGCCAGCAGGCGGCCTGCCAAGGGCAGAAATCGCGCAAAATTCCACGGGGCCTTCATTTTTTCTCCCACTGAAATGTTATCCACACAAATTGTGGATAACCTTGTGAACAGAGCTGCATTTCACCGCTGAAGCCCCCGTTTCATAAGGGCCCGGCTTAGATCGGGCGTTTTTTACTCACATAAAAAAACCCAATATTTCATTGACTTGACCGGCTGACTGCGTCTAGCACAGCGCCTGTATTGCCTATGACTGTAGCCTGCCACGTGCGTTCGGTTTTTTTACCATTTGCCGTAGCCCAGATGCGACAACGCCCCGCATGAGCGAGGCGTTGTCGTTATAGCAGACGCGATTACTTGGCTGCGTCTTCTTTTGCCGGATCCTTGATCGCCAGCAGTTCCAGGTCGAACACCAGGACCGAGTTGGCCGGGATGGCCGGGCTCGGGCTCTGGGCGCCGTAGGCCAGGTCGCTCGGGATGTACAGCTTGTACTTCTCGCCGACGTGCATCAGTTGCAGGCCTTCGACCCAACCCGGAATCACGCCGCTGACCGGCAGGTCAATCGGGCTGCCACGCTCGACGGAGCTGTCGAACACGGTGCCGTTGGTCAGCTTGCCGGTGTAGTGAACGGTCACTACGTCGGTCGGCTTAGGCTGTGGGCCATCGGCTTTCTTGACCACTTCGTACTGCAGGCCGGAAGCGGTGGTGGTAACACCGGCTTTCTTGCCGTTTTCCTCGAGGAATTTCTTGCCAGCGGCTGCCGACTCTTCACTCATCTTGGCCATGCGCTCTTCGGCACGCTTTTGCAGCGCGGCAAAGGCTTCGACCAGTTCTTCGTCTTTCAGCTTCTGTTCTTTCTTGCCAACGGCATCTTCGATGCCCTGGGCGACCGCTTTGGAGTCCAGGTCATCCATGCCTTCCTGAGCCAGGCTCTTGCCCATGTTCAGGCCAATACCGTAGGAAGCTTTCTGCGCCGGGGTTTTCAGCTCTACGCTGGTCTGCGAGTCGCAACCCGCGAGTACCAGGCCAACCAGGGCCACCGCCGCCGCCAACCGATGCTGTTTCATGCTATTTCCTTGTTCATGCGCCTAAAGGGCAATCGAATAAAGCCGCGAGCTTATCAGGCGGCCACGACCAATGGCTACCGGCATGTGAGCCGCAAAGTGATGATAAGTTCAGGCCCGCAAACGCTTTTTAATCCTGGGCAAATGAAGCATCTGTCATCCGTTACGTACAGGGACACATTGCCGCTCCCCCACAGGCCAAGGGTAATGGCCACTTGCCCGCCGCGCAGCACTGAGGCATAAGGGTTTATCAAAAAAACAAGGACGTTACCGTGCGCCTTCTCTCTCGCATTCTCTTGCTCCTCCTCGCGCTGCTGATCCTCGTCGTGGCCGTGGTGCTTTATTACGTCGCCAATCCTCGCTTGCCGTTCTATACCCCCGTCGAACAGGTGCACTACCTGGATCAATGGAGTGCCGCCGAGCGCCAGACGTATTACTTCACCCCCCAGGGTACCCAGGTCAAAGGCCTGCGCTACGACTGGTTCACCGCCCTCGAATTGCCTTTTTCGCAACAACGCTTCGCTTCGCCGGAGTACCTGGCGCGCTTCGGCTTCCTGATCGATCCGGCGCAGAAAGCCTCGCCTGACAACCCCGGCAACTTGCCGGTAGGGTTCGCCCGGCACCAGAATCCGGGCAGCACCGAGCAGTTCCTGGATATCACCTGCGCGGCGTGTCATACCGGCGAATTACGCTTCAAGGGCCAGGCGATACGGATCGATGGTGGCTCGGCCCAGCACGTGCTGCCTTCTAGTGTCCCTACGCTACGTGGTGGCAGTTTCGGACAGGCATTGGTCGCCAGTCTGGCGTCTACCTACTACAACCCTTGGAAATTCGAACGCTTCGCCCGCCAAGTATTGGGCAAGGACTACGACGCCCGCCACGAAGAGCTGCGCAAGGCGTTCAAGGTTTCCCTGGACACGTTCCTGCGAGTGGCCTGGAACGATACCCATCGCGGCCTCTACCCCACCGAAGAAGGCCCCGGGCGTACCGACGCCTTCGGTCGCATCGCCAATGCCAGCTTCGGCGACGCCATTTCGGCGGAGAACTACCGGGTCGCCAACGCGCCAGTGGATTACCCACAGCTGTGGGAAATATGGACCTTCGACTGGGTGCAATGGAACGGATCGGCCCAGCAACCGATGGCCCGCAACGTCGGTGAAGCGCTGGGGGTCGGTGCCACGCTGAATTTCTTCGACGCCCAGGGCAAACCGCTGCAGGGCGACGCGCGATACCCTTCCAGCGTGCGCGTGCGCGACTTGAACAAGATCGAAGAAAACCTGCAACTGCTCAAACCGCCCGTGTGGCCGGAAGCGTTGCTGGGCGCGATCGATAAACCCTTGGCCGCCAAGGGCCGTGCCCTGTTCACCGAAAACTGCGCCGGCTGCCATGTGCCCAAAGTGGTCCAGGGGCCTGACAGGCCGGTACAGCAATTGCACATGCTGCCTGTGCAGGTGATCGGCACCGACCCGGGCACCGCCAATAACATCGCCGACCACCGCTTCGACCTGACCAGCCTGCAATGGGACCCAGCCGAACTGGCGAAGCTGGACGTGCAACTGCACCCGACCCCGACGGAGCCGCTGGACCTGAGCCAGCTTTCGGTCGCCAAAGGCCTGGCCTACGTCACCGCCTTCGTCGAAAACCGCGCTTACCGCGACGCCGGTGTCACCCCCGTCGAACGCCCGGCCCTGGACGGTTTCGGCCTGCCCATTGGCGTGCGTGAACTGCGCGCCTACAAGGCCCGGCCACTGGCGGGTGTCTGGGCCACGCCACCGTTCCTGCACAACGGCTCGGTGCCGACGATTTATCAGTTGCTGTCGCCCCAGGACGAGCGGGCGACCACGTTCTATAAGGGCAACTTCGAATACGACCCACGCCACCTGGGCTATCGCACCGAAGCGTTCACCAACGGCTTTATCTTCGACACCCGGATTACCGGCAATCACAACAGCGGCCATGAGTTCCGCGCGGGCGAGCGCGGTAACGGCGTCATTGGCCGCTTGCTGCAACCGCAGGAGCGCTGGGCCTTGCTGGAGTATTTGAAAGTGCTGGGCGGGCCACTGGAGTCGCAACTGTAATGATGACTTTCACCGGTAAAAGGATGTTGGCATGTTGATCACCCTCTGGCTGCGCCTCGGCGCCTTTTTGGGCAAGACGCTCCTGTGGCTGCTGGGTATCGGGTTGCTCGGCTGGGCCCTGTCCACGGCCTGGTTTGCCTGGCAGCACAAGGGACCGGTCCCGGACAAGGAACAGATTGCACCCGGCGAAGCCGCCATGACCCAGGACATCATCCAGACCGCGATCCGCATCGTCGATCAGCACCGCGAAGGCACGCGTTACCTGCGCGACGCCCATGCCAAGGCCCACGGTTGCGTCATGGCCGAGGTCCAGGTGCCGAGCGACCTGCCGGCGCCGTTGCGCCAAGGCGTGTTTGCCGAACCGGGCAAGACTTGGCAGGCAACGATCCGCCTGTCCAACGGCAACGCTTATCCGCAATTCGACAGCCTGCGCGATGCACGAGGGATGGCGATCAAGCTGCTGAACGTACCGGGCAAACAACTGCTTGCTGATCGGCAATCACAGGGCGAGCAGGATTTCGTGATGTTCAATCATCCGAACTTCTTTGTCAGTGATGTCGCCGAGTACCGTCAGAATGTGGCCGCCCAGGCTGACGGGAAGAAGGCGATGGCGTTCTTTCCGAGCCTGGACCCGCGCACCTGGCAGATCCGTCATCTGTTCATCGCCCTGGCGACCCTCTCGCCGGCTCCGGCCAGTCCGACCCAAACCACTTATTTCTCGGTATCGCCTTACAAATTCGGCGAAGCCAATGCCAAGTTTCGCGTCGCGCCGGACCCGGACAACTGCCCAAGCTACAACTTGCCGCCGCAAAACCAGGACCTGCCGAACTTCTTGCGCAGCGCCCTGAACCAACAGTTATCCACAGACCGGGTGCCGGCGTGTTTTGTCTTGCAGATCCAGCGTCAGGATCCGAGCAAGTACATGCCGATCGAAGACACCAGTATTGAATGGCAGGAAAGTGATGCACCGTTCGAGACCGTGGCGCACATCAAGGTGCCGGCCCAGGATTTCGACACGCCCAAGCTGAACCTGGCTTGCGACAACCAGTCGTTCAATCCGTGGTTCGGCATCGAGGCCCATCGCCCTATCGGCGGCATTAACCGTTTGCGTAAAGCGGTGTACGAGGCGGTCAGCGACTACCGCCACAGCCGCAATGCCGAACAGTAGCAACGGCCAAATGACAGGCAACAAAAAGCCCGCTCAATGAGCGGGCTTTTTGTGGTGACCTGGCGTTCAGAGGGCCAGGAAACCGAAGATGGCGCAGCGGACGGGACTCGAACCCGCGACCCCCGGCGTGACAGGCCGGTATTCTAACCGACTGAACTACCGCTGCGCGTAACATTGAAAGCTTGGTGGGTGATGACGGGATCGAACCGCCGACATTCTGCTTGTAAGGCAGACGCTCTCCCAGCTGAGCTAATCACCCTTCACTTTCGATGCGGGGCGCATTCTCTCACAGTTTTTCGTAACGCGCTGATTTAATTGGTAAATTCAGCAAAAAAACATGAGCGACACACACCGCAGGAACTGCAAACAGCAAAAAGCCCGCGTTAGCGGGCTTTCCGTGGTGACCTGGCGTTCAGTGTTCCAGGTAACCGAATATGGCGCAGCGGACGGGACTCGAACCCGCGACCCCCGGCGTGACAGGCCGGTATTCTAACCGACTGAACTACCGCTGCGCGTAACACGTTGAACGAATGGTGGGTGATGACGGGATCGAACCGCCGACATTCTGCTTGTAAGGCAGACGCTCTCCCAGCTGAGCTAATCACCCTTCGCTTTCGGTGTGGCGCGCATTCTACGGAGCACTCTTTAAGCTGGCAAGCACTTTTTAAATTAATTTTTTCAGGCCTTCCAAAGGCTTAGCGAAGGGTTGGCCTATGACGCCGCGAAGAGAATAATGCCCCCCTTTGTATAAAGGAGAGACTCACCCCATGTGGTTCAAAAACCTGCTTATCTATCGCCTGACCCAAGATCTGCCTTTTGATGCCGAGGCGTTGGAAACTGCACTGGCCAGCAAACTGGCGCGTCCATGTGCAAGCCAGGAGTTGACCACTTACGGTTTCGTCGCGCCGTTTGGCAAAGGCGAAGACGCGCCATTGGTGCATGTCAGCCAGGACTTCCTGCTGATCGCCGCGCGCAAGGAAGAACGCATCCTGCCGGGCAGCGTCGTGCGTGATGCCCTGAAGGAAAAGGTCGAAGAGATCGAAGCCGAGCAAATGCGCAAGGTCTATAAGAAGGAACGGGACCAGCTCAAGGATGAAATCATCCAGGCGTTCCTGCCCCGCGCCTTCATCCGTCGCTCGTCCACCTTCGCCGCCATCGCGCCGAAACAGGGCCTGATCCTGGTGAACTCGGCCAGCCCGAAACGCGCCGAAGACCTGTTGTCCACCCTGCGCGAAGTCATCGGCTCACTGCCGGTACGCCCGCTGACGGTCAAGATGGCCCCGACCGCCACCATGACCGACTGGGTCAAGACCCAGAAAGCCGCGGACGATTTCTTCGTGCTGGATGAATGCGAACTGCGCGACACCCACGAAGACGGCGGCATCGTGCGCTGCAAGCGCCAGGACCTGACCAGCGACGAAATCCAGCTGCACCTGAACACCGGCAAGGTGGTGACACAATTGTCGCTGGCCTGGCAGGACAAACTGTCCTTCGTGCTCGACGACAAGATGGTGGTCAAACGCCTGAAGTTCGAAGACCTGCTGCAGGACCAGGCGGAGCAGGACGGTGGCGACGAAGCCCTCGGCCAGTTGGACGCCAGCTTCACGCTGATGATGTTGACGTTCGGCGAGTTCCTGCCGGCGCTGGTTGAAGCGTTGGGTGGGGAAGAGATTCCGCAGGGGATCTAAAAAGCAACGGCTTACCCTTGTGGGAGCGAGCTTGCTCGCGATAGCGGTATGACAGCCACCGAGATGTTGACTGACACTCCGCTATCGCGAGCAAGCTCGCTCCCACATGAGTATTGGATGTTCTTAATAATAAGGATCAGGTCATGCGCGCACTGGCTGCATTGAGCCGCTTTGTCGGCAATACCTTCGCTTACTGGGTACTGATTTTCGCGGTGGTGGCATTTTTGCAGCCCGCTTGGTTCATCGGTCTGAAAAGCGCCATCGTGCCGCTGCTGGGCCTGGTGATGTTCGGCATGGGCCTGACCCTCAAGCTCGAAGACTTCGCCGAAGTCGCACGCCATCCCTGGCGCGTGGCCCTGGGCGTGGTCGCCCATTTCGTGATCATGCCCGGTGTGGCGTGGTTGCTCTGCCAAGTTTTCCATCTGCCACCGGAAATTGCCGTCGGCGTGATTCTGGTGGGTTGCTGCCCAAGCGGCACTTCGTCGAATGTCATGACCTGGCTGGCCCGCGGCGACCTGGCGCTGTCGGTGGCCATCGCCGCCGTCACCACCCTGCTCGCACCGCTGCTGACCCCAGCGCTGATCTGGCTGCTGGCCTCGGCCTGGCTGCCGGTGTCATTCATGGAACTGTTCTGGTCGATCCTGCAAGTGGTGCTGCTGCCGATCGTGCTGGGCGTGGTGGCGCAACGGTTGCTGGGGGACAAGGTGCGCCATGCCGTGGAGGTGCTGCCGTTGGTGTCGGTGGTGAGCATCGTCATCATCGTCACCGCCGTCGTTGCTGCCAGCCAGGCAAAAATTGCCGAATCGGGCCTGTTGATCATGGCCGTGGTGATGCTGCACAACAGCTTCGGCTTCTTGCTGGGCTACTTCACCGGGCACCTGTTCAAGCTGCCGCTGGCCCAGCGCAAATCCCTGGCGCTGGAAGTGGGCATGCAGAACTCCGGCCTCGGCGCGGCGTTGGCGAGCGCGCACTTTTCGCCGTTGGCGGCAGTACCCAGCGCGCTGTTCAGTGTCTGGCACAACATTTCCGGGGCTTTGCTCTCGACGTACTTCCGGCGCATGAGCGAAAAACAGGACCGTGAACTGCTTGCCAGCCGAGCGGTGGACTGACCGAGCGACTTGACCGAACAATCAGCATTGGGCACTCTTGCGCCCAATGCGGGGACGACCCCGCAACGCCATCGTGTTCATTTATCCGGGGACGACCCCATCCATCGATGAGGTGTTTGATGTCCTGGATCATTCTGTTTTTTGCCGGCCTGTTCGAAGTTGGCTGGGCTGTCGGCCTGAAGTACACCGACGGCTTCAGCCGCCCTCTCCCCACTGCACTGACCATCGCCGCCATGGCGATCAGCCTCGGCCTGCTTGGCCTTGCCATGAAGGAACTGCCGCTGGGTACCGCCTATGCGATCTGGACCGGCGTCGGTGCCGTGGGCACGGTGATCGCCGGGATCGTTTTGTTTGGTGAGTCGATGGCGCTGGTTCGCCTGGCCAGCGTGGCGTTGATCGTTGCGGGGTTGATCGGGCTCAAGATCAGCGCCTGAATTTTCCTGCTGGAGCCAAACCTCTGAGGGCAGCAAGGTCTGTGGGATTAAACCTGTGGGAGCAAAGCTTGCTCGCGATGGCGTCCTTGCGATCGCTATCGCGGGCAAGCCTTGCTCCCACAGATCTTGCTCCCCACAGGTTTAATCCCCCAAGCCTTTTGCCCCACAGTTTTTTCGTTTAGCGGACGGTGCCGCGCAAGTCTCCCACCAACACCTGCAAACTCGAAGGCGTTGCCGCCTCTACCGCTACCGCCGAACCCGCCACCAGCGTCACCCGCGACCAGAACCGGCGAAACAGCCCCTTGGCCGGGTCGCGGCTGAAGAAACTGCCCCACAAACCCTGGAGCGCCAGGGGAATCACCGGCACCGGGGTTTCCTGGAGGATGCGCGTCAATCCGCTCTTGAACTCATTGATCTCACCATCAGCGGTCAATTTTCCTTCAGGGAAAATGCACACCAACTCGCCGTCCTTCAGGTATTGGGCAATTCGCTTGAAGGCTTTTTCGTAGATCTGAATGTCTTCCTGACGCCCGGCAATCGGGATGGTCCCAGCGGTGCGGAAGATGAAATTCAGCACCGGCAGGTTGTAGATCTTGTAGTACATCACGAAGCGAATCGGCCGACGCACCGCACCACCGATCAGCAAGGCATCGACGAAAGACACGTGGTTGCAGACCAACAGCGCAGCCCCTTCATCCGGTATCGCCTCCAGGTTGCGATGCTCCACGCGGTACATGGAATGGCTCAGCAGCCAGATCATGAAACGCATGCTGAACTCGGGGACGATCTTGAAGATATAGGCGTTGACGCCGATGTTGAGCAGCGACACCACCAGGAACAACTGCGGGATCGACAGCTTGGCCAAGCTCAGCAAGACGATGGAGACGATCGCCGAAACCACCATGAACAACGCGTTGAGAATGTTGTTGGCGGCGATCACCCGCGCCCGCTCGTTCTCCACCGTGCGGGACTGGATCAGCGCGTACAGCGGCACGATATAGAAACCACCGAACACCCCCAGGCCAAGGATGTCGATCAACACCAGCCAGGCGTGGCCGAAACCGAGCACTTCAAGCCAACCGTGCCCCTCGACGCTGTCGGGAATTCCACCGGAATGCCACCACAGCAGCAGACCGAACACGGTGAGCCCGAACGAGCCGAACGGCACCAGGCCGATCTCGACTTTACGCCCGGACAGTTTTTCGCAGAGCATCGACCCCACCGCGATCCCCACCGAGAACACCGTCAGGATCAAGGTCACCACGGTTTCGTCGCCGTGCATCCACTCCTTGGCGTAGGCCGGGATCTGCGTCAGATAGATCGCCCCGACGAACCAGAACCAGGAGTTGCCGACAATCGAACGGGACACCGCCGGGGTTTGCCCCAAGCCCAGCTTCAGGGTGGCCCAGGATTGGCTGAAGATGTTCCAGTTCAGGCGCATTTGCGGCGAGGCCGCCGCCGCGCGTGGAATGCCACGGCTGGCCAGGTAACCAAGCACGGCAACGCCGATGATCGCGGTCGAGACGACGGGGGCGTAATGCGCCGAGGACATCATGATTCCAGCGCCAATAGTGCCGGCCAGGATCGCCAGGAAAGTCCCCATCTCCACCAGGCCGTTGCCACCGACCAACTCTTCCTCATGCAAGGCCTGGGGCAGGATCGAATACTTCACCGGACCGAACAGCGCCGAATGCGTGCCCATGGCGAACAGCGCCACCAGCATCAGCGACAAGTGATCGAACAGGAACCCCACCGCGCCCACCGCCATGATGACGATTTCGCCGAGCTTGATCAGACGAATCAGCGCGTCCTTGGCGAACTTTTCCCCAAACTGCCCCGCCAGCGCCGAGAACAGAAAGAACGGCAGGATAAACAGCAGCGCGCAGAGGTTGACCCAGATCGAGCGGTCCCCCTCGATGGTCAGTTTGTAGAGAATGGCGAGAATCAGCGACTGTTTGAAAATGTTGTCGTTGAACGCGCCAAGGGACTGCGTGATGAAGAACGGCAGGAAACGCCGCGTGCGAAGCAAGGTGAACTGCGAAGGGTGACTCATCTTCCATGTTCCTGAGTGGCGTGGACGCTTATTGGAATGAACGCTTTTCGATCCAGGCCACACATTACCTGTCTTTAACGATTATTTCGCCAGCCCCGCAATGCAGGGCGACACAAACAACTCACCGTGCCAGGCCCCTGCCAGCGTTCGCCGAGCCACGATCAGCCACATCACCACCAGCATCGCCACCAGGACATTGCCGAAAACGCTGAAAAATTCCAGTTTCAGCAGGTCCGCCAGCTTCAGCGTGGTCAGCGCATACACGCCCAACGGGAAGGTAAAGCCCCACCAGCCAAGGTTGAACGGAATACCGGTGCGTAAGTAGCGTGCGGTGATCAACAGCGCCATCACCATCCACCAGAACCCGAAGCCCCACAGTGTAATGCCCGCCACCAGCCCCAGCCCGGCGGCGATATCGCCGACGCCCCGCAAGCCATTGGCGGCAAAGATCATCGGAGCGTCGCCCCCCAGCAACAACATGCCAAGGGCACCGGTGCCAATTGGGCCGAGGGCCAGCCAGCTTGAAGCGGCCATGTTCTCGTGGGGCAGTTTGTGCAGGGCCATGCGCAGCACCAGGATCGTCAGAATGCTGAACGCCAGCGGCAGGGAAAAGGCCCAGAGCACGTAGCTGGTGACCAGCACGATCAGTTGCGAATGAACGTCCGCCAGGTGCGGTGCCAACAGCCCACCGCTGGCCGCCGCGACTTCGGCGGCCACCACCGGCAACAGCCATACGGCGGTCATCTGGTCGATCCGGTGCTCCTGGCGGGTGAACATCAGGAAGGGAATCAACACGCCGCAAGCCAAGGACATCGCCACGTCGCCCCACCACAACGCCTCGGCCACCGCCACCACGCCCTCGCCCCAGCGCGGCAGCCCAAACAGCAAAAGGCCGTTGATGAGGGTCGCCAGCCCCATGGGAATGGTGCCGAAAAACATCGAGACCGTGGAGTGGCCGAAAATCCGTCGTGCTTCGTCGAAGAACAACACCCAGCGGGCGGTGTACATCAAGGCGAACACCACGAACAACAGCGTGTTGAACAACCACAAGCCTTCGCCCAAGGCGTGCAGGCCTGGCATCGTCGTCGGCCATTGCGCCAAAGCCAGGGCCAGCACACCGGTGCCCATGACCACGGCAAACCAGTTAGGCGTGAATTGACGAATGGCCTCCAGCGGCCTGGGCAAATGGCTCAAGGGGCGCAAGCGGCTTTTTGCAGCACAGCATGTCATGACGAACTCCTGTCCTCGGTTGAGGTGGAGCCATGCTAGAGCCGGATCGAATATCTATATAACGGTTAATTTCTCTATCTGTTATCTGCTTTATAGATAAAGGTCAGACACTGCCCTCAGTCTCGATCACCAGGATCCTCGCCTCGCCCAAGGGCTTGGCCACATGCTCGGTGCCCACCGAGGCGTAGAAAATGTCTCCGGCGTCCAGCAAGGTCGCCTTTTCGACGCCCTCTTCCCGATAGCACATCTGCACTTGCCCATCGAGCACCACGAAGACTTCCTGGCCGTCGTTGATGTGCCATTTGTAGGGCTGGTCGGTCCAGTGCAGGCGCGTGGTGATGCCGTTCATGTTGGCGATATCCAGCGCCGCCCAGGCACGGTCACCGGTGAAGGATTTGCTGCGGATGATTTTCAAGAGATCCGTCCAGAATGAAAACTGAGTGCCAAGACTAACCCACTGCCTGCGGCACCTGCATGCCTGGTTTCAAGGCCGAACGCCATCGCTGAGCGGTTTTATCGACTGCCGTAACCCCAACAGCGCGGCGACGCACAACACGATCAACACGGCGCCATACCCATCGGTCGTCGGGATCAAGCCGAACACCCGCGTCAGGTTCCCCGCCAGCAGCGACGGCAGGCTGAAGGCCAGGTAACTGAGGACATAGAACGCCGACATCAAGCCGGCCCGTTCGTGGGGCAAGGCCAGCGGCATGAGGCTGCGCAGCGCCCCCAGGAACCCGGCGCCGAAACCGCCACCGGTGACCAGCGTGCCGACGAAGAACAACGGCAAGCTGGCACCATGCACCGCCACCAGCACCAATGCCAGGCCGATCACCAACAGGCTCGCGGACGGGCGCAATATTGTGTCGGCCTCCTGGTTGCGCAACAGGTAGATGGCTGATGCGCCGCTTAGGGTCAGCACCGCCACCAGCGCGCCACCGATCAGATTGGAGGTCGATCCGGTGGCAGCCCGCACCAGCGACGGTGCCAGTGACAGGTAGAAACCACCCACGGCCCAGGCCGCCAGATCCAGTGGCAGGACCCGCCACAAGGCTCGCCGCGCCTGGAGTGGCACGTGCAAGGTCGGACGCAAGGACTGCCAGGCACCCGCTTGCGGGCTGACGCTTTCTTTCAGGCGCCAGAGGTAGACGGCCTGGGCCAGGAACAACCCCAGCAGCAGCCAGTAGGTCAGTTGCAACGGCAACGGTGCGAACTCGGCCAGCAGGCCACAGCCCAGCGCCCCGCACGCCATGCCCAACAGCGGCGCAACGCTGGTGATCAACGGGCCTTGGCGACGGTCGAAGTCCAACAAAGCAGCACCCAATACACTGGTGGCCATGCCGGTGGCGAACCCCTGGATCAACCGGGCACCGATCAACCAGGCGACGCTGTCGGCACTGATAAACAGCAGCATCGCCAGTATGTTGAGCAACAGCGCCACAAAAATCACCGGCTTGCGGCCCAGGTAATCCGACAGCGACCCCACGGTCAGCAAGGCCGCCAGCAGACTGAAGGCGTACACGCCGAAAATCAGCGTCAGAACGGCCGGGGAAAACTGTAATTGTTCCTGATAGAGGTGATACAACGGCGTCGGCGCGCTGGACGCGGCGAGAAAACCGAGCAAGGTAAGCGCCAGGAAGATCAGGCTGGCGCGGGTCGAAGCTGGACGGGACATGGGCACGCTCCACAGGAACATTCACAAAAGCTAATTTTTTGCTTTTGCGGAGTGTGCTACCGGCGTGCGCTTAAAGCAAATTCTTTGTGTTAAGGTCTGACGCATGGCTATTAAAGAAGGTTTACGCCCCGGCGGCCGAAGCGCCCGGGTCCAGGAATCGATTCATTCGGCAGTCCGCGCCCTGCTGCAAGAGCAGGACCGCGCCACACTGACCGTGCCGCAAATCGCTGCGCGCGCCGGGGTCACGCCGTCCACTATCTACCGGCGCTGGGGCGATCTGCCGGCGCTGCTGGCCGACGTCGCCATCGCCCGCATGCGCCCCGACGGCGAACCGGCCGACACCGGCAGCTTGCGCGGCGACCTGCGCGCCTGGGCCGAGCAGTACCTGGACGAAATGAGTTCCGAGCCCGGTCGTAACATGATGCGCGACATCCAGGCCTGCGCCACCCCAGGGTATTGCGTAGGGATCATCAGCCGTCAGTTGCAGATCATCCTGGACCGCTACCCCGATGAACCCAACCCGGGCGTCGAGCGGCTGATCAATGTGGTGGTGGCGCCGACGGTGTTCCGCATTCTCTTTGCCACTGCGCCGTTGGAGGCTGGGGAGTTGTATCGGTTGGTGGATATTGCGTTGGGCCAGTAACACCGCATTCGCGAGCAAGCCCGCTCCCACATTGGATCTGTGGTGAACACAAATCTTGTGCCCACTGGAGATCCAATGTGGGAGCGGGCTTGCTCGCGAAGAGGCCCGAAAGAACACCAAGTAATCTGAGCATTTCCCCCACCTGCGACACCCCACCACGCCTCGACCTTGGTCGACACTGACGAACCCGAGCGGGCATGCGAGACTGTCCTGCCGGGCTCAAGTCCCGGTGTCTTTGTCCGGGAGTTTCCATGTCGTTGTCCAGCGGGCTGATCGCCGTTGTCGCCCTGGCCTATATGGCCATCATGTTCGCCATCGCCTTCTACGGCGACCGGCGCAGCACGCCGCTGCCACCACGGGTGCGGGCCTGGGTCTACAGCCTGTCGCTGGCGGTGTATTGCACCAGCTGGACGTTCTTCGGCGCCGTGGGCCAGGCCGCCGAACAGCTCTGGTCATTCCTGCCGATCTACCTCGGGCCGATCCTGCTGCTGGTGCTGGCGCCGTGGGTCCTGCAGAAAATGGTAATGATCAGTAAACAGGAGAACATCACCTCCATCGCCGACTTCATCGCCGCCCGCTACGGCAAGTCCCAATCCCTGGCAGTGGTGGTCGCACTGATCTGCCTGGTGGGCGTGTTGCCGTACATTGCCTTGCAGCTCAAGGGCATCGTGCTCGGGGTGAACCTGCTGATCGGTGCCGGCGCCGACGCCATGGGCACCCGCGCCCAGGACACCGCGCTGATCGTCTCGCTGATCCTGGCGCTGTTCACTATCGTGTTCGGTACCCGCAACCTGGACGCCACCGAACACCACCGTGGCATGGTGCTGGCGATTGCCTTCGAATCCCTGGTCAAGCTGTTCGCCTTCCTGGCGGTCGGAGCGTTCGTGACGTACGGCCTGTACGACGGTTTCGACGACCTGTTCAACCAGGCGATGCTCGCGCCACGGCTGGAGCAATACTGGAAAGAAACCATCAATTGGCCGTCCATGGTGGTGCAGACCGGGGTGGCGATGATGGCGATCATCTGTTTGCCGCGGCAGTTCCACGTGACCGTGGTGGAAAACATCGAGCCTCAAGACCTGCGCCTGGCCAAATGGGTATTCCCTGCCTACCTGGCCCTGGCCGCGCTGTTCGTGGTGCCCATTGCCCTCGCCGGGCAAATGATGCTGCCCAGTTCCGTGCTGCCGGACTCGTTCGTCATCAGCCTGCCGCTGGCCCAGGCCCATCCGGCCCTGGCGGTACTGGCGTTCATCGGCGGCGCCTCGGCGGCCACTGGCATGGTGATCGTGGCCAGCGTGGCGCTGTCGACCATGGTCTCCAACGACATGTTGTTGCCCTGGCTGCTGCGCCGCAACAACGCCGAACGCCCCTTCGAGGTGTTCCGTCAGTGGATGCTGTCGGTGCGCCGGGTCAGCATCGTGGTCATCCTGTTGCTGGCCTACGTCAGCTATCGGTTGTTGGGCTCGACGGCGAGCCTGGCGACCATCGGCCAGATCGCCTTCGCCGCCGTGACCCAACTGGCCCCGGCCATGCTCGGCGCGCTGTACTGGAAACAGGCCAACCGCCGCGGCGTGTTCGCCGGCCTCGCCACGGGGATCTTCCTGTGGTTCTACACCCTGGTGTTGCCGATTGCCGCCCACAGCCTGGGCTGGTCGCTCAGCAGTTTTCCGGGGCTGGCCTGGCTGCACGGCAATCCCTTGAACCTGCCGATTACGCCGCTGACCCAAGGGGTGGTCCTGTCCCTGGCCGGCAACTTCACGCTGTTCGCCTGGGTGTCGGTGCTGTCGCGCACACGCGTCTCGGAACACTGGCAGGCCGGGCGCTTCATCGGCCAGGAAATCAGCGCCCGCCCCAACCCCCGCTCGATGCTGGCGGTGCACATCGACGACCTCTTGCAACTGGCCGCACGTTTCGTCGGCGAAGAGCGAGCGCGGCAAAGCTTCATTCGCTTCGCCTACCGCCAGGGCAAAGGCTTCAACCCGAACCAGAACGCCGACGGCGAATGGATCGCCCACACCGAACGCCTGCTGGCCGGTGTACTCGGCGCCTCTTCGACACGTGCGGTCGTGAAAGCCGCCATCGAAGGTCGGGAGATGCAGCTCGAAGACGTGGTCCGGATCGCGGACGAAGCGTCGGAAGTGCTGCAGTTCAACCGCGCCCTGTTGCAAGGCGCCATCGAGAACATCAGCCAGGGCATCAGCGTGGTCGACCAGTCCCTCAGGCTGGTGGCGTGGAACCGCCGCTACCTGGAGCTGTTCAAGTACCCGGACGGCTTGATCAGTGTCGGCCGGCCCATTGCCGACATCATCCGCTACAACGCCGAACGTGGCCTCTGCGGGCCGGGCGAGGCGGAAGTCCATGTCGCCAGGCGCCTGCACTGGATGCGCCAGGGCCGAGCCCATACCTCTGAACGGCTGTTCCCCAACGGCCGGGTCATCGAGCTGATCGGCAACCCGATGCCCGGTGGCGGCTTCGTCATGAGCTTCACCGACATCACCGCCTTCCGTGAGGCCGCACAGGCGCTGACCGAAGCCAACGAAGGACTGGAGCAACGGGTGGCCGACCGCACCCGGGAATTGTCCCAACTGAATCTGGCCCTGACCGAAGCCAAGAGCACCGCCGAAGCGGCCTATCAATCCAAGACCCGGTTCCTGGCGGCGGTCAGCCACGACCTGATGCAACCGCTCAATGCCGCGCGCCTGTTCTCCGCCGCACTGTCCCACCAGCACGACGGTCTGCCGAGCGAGGCCCGGCAACTGGTGCAACACTTGGACAGTTCGCTGCGCTCGGCTGAAGACCTGATCACCGACTTGCTGGATATCTCCCGCCTGGAGAACGGCAAGATCAACCCCGACCGCAAGCCCTTCGCCCTCAACGACCTGCTCGATACCCTCGGCGCAGAGTTCACGGCGCTGGCCCAGGAACAAGGCTTGAAGTTCCGGGTTCGCGGCTCGAAGTTGCGAGTGGACAGCGACATCAAACTGCTGCGGCGCATTTTGCAGAACTTCCTGACCAACGCTTTCCGCTACGCCAAGGGCCCGGTGCTGCTGGGCGTACGCCGACGCAACGGCGAGTTGTGCCTGGAAGTCTGGGACCGCGGGCCGGGTATCGCCGAGGATAAGCTGCAAGTCATTTTCGAAGAGTTCAAGCGCCTGGACAGCCACCAGACCCGCGCCGAAAAAGGCCTGGGCCTGGGGCTGGCCATCGCCGACGGCCTATGCCGCGTGCTGGGCCATACCTTGCGCGTACGCTCCTGGCCGGGGCGCGGCAGCGTGTTCAGCGTCAGCGTGCCCTTGGCCCAAACACAGGCCGTCGTACCGGGCCCCGTGGCCGAACCCAATGGTCATCTGCCAAGCGGCGCGCAGGTGCTGTGCGTCGATAACGAAGACAGCATTCTGATTGGCATGAACAGCCTGCTGACGCGCTGGGGTTGCCAGGTGTGGACGGCGCGCAACCGCGAGGAATGCGAGCGTTGGCTGGCCCAGGGCGGCCGACCGCAACTGGCGCTAGTGGATTTTCATCTGGACGACGGCGAGACCGGCACCGAACTGATGGCCTGGTTGCGCACGCGCATGGGGGAACCGGTGCCAGGGGTGGTGATCAGCGCCGATGGCCGCCCCGAGACGGTGGCCCTGGTGCATGCGGCGGGCCTTGATTACCTGGCCAAGCCGGTGAAGCCGGCGGCGTTGCGGGCATTGTTGAGTCGGCATTTGCCGTTGTAATTCGGGCAAATGGTGGCCCTGTGCAAGGGCACCTTGTGGGAGCAAGGCTTGCCCGCGATGGCGGTCTCAAGGATGCCATCGCGAGCAAGCTTTGCTCCCACAAGATAACCTCGCCACCAAGTTTCTGCTTCACCCTTGGGGTTGTGTTTCAGCCCTGGGTTTTCTCGCTGGCTTCTTCCGGCAACTCAGGCAGCCCATCCGCATCGGTCATCGCCCGTTCGAGCAATTCGCTGGGCAAACTCTTGCTCGCCCGGGCACCGAGCAGCTTGAGCTGTTCGCTGCGGCTGATCAGGTTGCCGCGCCCTTCTGTCAGTTTGTTGCGCGCCGCACTGTAGGCTTTGTCCAATTGCTGCAAGCGACTGCCGATCTCGTCCAGGTCCTGGATGAACAGGACGAACTTGTCATACAGCCACCCGGCCCGCTCGGCGATTTCCCGTGCGTTCTGGCTCTGGCGTTCCTGCTTCCACAAGCTGTCGATCACCCGTAGCGTCGCCAGCAGCGTGGTCGGGCTGACGATCACGATGTTGCGGTCGAAGGCTTCCTGGAACAGGTTCGGCTCGGCTTGCAGGGCGGCGGAAAACGCCGCTTCGATTGGCACGAACAGCAACACGAAATCCAGGCTGTGCAAACCGTCCAAGCGCTTGTAGTCCTTGCCGGCCAAGCCTTTGACGTGGGCACGCAACGACACCACATGTTGCTTGAGGGCGAGTTGGCCGATGGTGTCATCTTCAGCGGCCACGTACTGCTGATAGGCCGTGAGGCTGACCTTGGAATCGACCACCACTTGCTTGTCGCCCGGCAGATAAATCAACACGTCCGGCTGGAAACGCTCGCCGTCCGGGCCCTTGAGGCTGACCTGGGTCTGATACTCGCGGCCCTTCTCCAGGCCGGCATGTTCAAGCACCCGCTCCAGGATCAGTTCGCCCCAGTTACCCTGGGTCTTCTGGCCCTTGAGCGCCCGGGTGAGGTTGGTGGCTTCGTCGCTCAGGCGCAGGTTCAGTTGTTGCAGGCGCTCCAGTTCCTTGCCCAGGGAGAAGCGTTCCCGGGCCTCGGCCTGATAACTTTCTTCAACGCGTTTTTCGAAGGACTGGATGCGCTCCTTCAGCGGATCGAGCAACTGGCCCAGGCGTTGCTGGCTGGTTTCGGCGAAACGCTGTTCACGTTCGTCGAAGATCTTCCCGGCAAGCTCGGCGAACTGAGCCCGCAGCTCGTCTCGCGAGCCTTGCAGGTCATCCAGGCGTTGCTGATGGCTTTCCTGCTGCTCACGCAGTTCGGCCTGCAACGACGCCGCCTGAGCATCGAGCCGGCGCAGCTCGGCTTCCTTGTTGGCACGTTCGAGGTTCCAGGCGTGGGCCGCATCCCGGGCATTGTCGCGCTCGATCTGCAGCAATTCGACCTCACGGCAGGCCGCGGCAAGCTCGGCCTGCTTGGCGGCGTTGGCCTGGCTCAGATCGCTGATTTCGTCGCGGCAGGCATCGAGCTGGGCGTTGAGGCCATCGTGGGCCATGTGGGCCGTGGCCAGGCGCTCCTCCAGCAGGGCCAGTTCGGTCTGCGCGGCGGCGGCTTGGCGTTGCAGGTGCCAGGCCAGTGCCAGCAACGGCACCGCAGCGCCTGCCAGGCCAAACAACAGGCTGGTCAAATCCATAGCCATGACAATTCCTGCCGATCAAATAAAGCCCGAAGGTTAACCAAGCGGCTGGGGGTTGCCCAGCGCAGTCTTCGTTTTCAATCTTCGATTTCACCAAGGGCCCGGCGGGCACGATCATCGCCGGCCCGGGCGGCCTGGCGCAGCAGGTCGTGGCCGATGCGTCGATCCCGGGCGTTGCCGCATTCTCGGCACATCAACTGCCCGAGACGACTTTGAGCGGCCACCACGCCTTCACGGGCCGGTTGCTTGAGCAAACGACCAGCCAGGTGCTTGACGCTGGGGCTGTCCCCCAGCCGCGGGCTGTCGAGCAGCCACTCAGCCACCCGCATCGACATACGTTTGGGTGGGGTAACACCAGAGGGTGTGGAGGTAACAGGATTTGATACTGAGCGAAACTTCATAAAACACTGTGGGACAGATCGGAAGGCGCGCCACTCTACTCCTTTTTTCGTACGGGTAAAGTCGAAAAAAAACCGGCACGCCCGTGCTAGAGCAAGCGCTTGGGACAATCCACAGAAGCTGTGGATAACTCAGTGGACAACCCCCCCTGAACTCGCGCAAAGCCCTGTGGAACGGGGCCTGCGCTCAAACTGACGATTTTTTCACCAGTAAAAAAAAGCGATGTTTTTCATTGACTTAAATTTTGGATACAGGCACCTACCCCGGATTGTTTCGACATGACAGTTCGGTGACAAGTGGTGCAGCGAGTGTGCACAAGTAACAGCTGAACGGGTTATAACGCTGCGTTTTTTTGGCACAACGGGCGGTAAAAGCTGGGGATAACCTCTGGCCGTGCATTGCAGCAACGGTGGCGTGGGCGCACTTGCAAGCGTCGGTTCCTGTGCTAAGGCAGGCCCCCACAGCGATTGAGTGCCCACTTGAATATTTTTTAACCAACACCCTTCCCTTCACCGGTTCGATCCGTTAGTATCCGCAGCGTTAGTACCAAGCTGAAAGTCAATTCCGGGTCGAACACATCTCCACGGTCAGCCATCCTCCCAAGGACGCCTCACCGAAAAAAGGAGACCGGCCCCCTCGATGGTTTCCAGGTAAATCTTGCGCCAACACAGCCTTTGATCGAATGCAAAGGGTGTTGCCAGGCTCATTACTCTGACCGAACCAACCTGCAAAATTGATCAGGATCTTCACCCCGGGCCCAGAACCTTTGCCCTCGATGTGTTGCCTGCCCTCCTAAGTACCTACCTGCCAGCCCAAGCGCGCACTTATATAGCGCTCAAACTGGCTGCTTTGTTCCAGTCGGGTTCTTCGTTCGACCAATGGTGGTCGACGTTACTGGAACGTTTTAACGTTGCACGGTTCTTAACCGTGTCATTTGCAGGAACACCCATAACATGTCTACTCAAATCCACGCACAGGATGCTATCCGCACCCTCACCAACGCTTTTGCACCGATGAACTGCCTGATCATGGCCGCTCGCAAAGGCTGCTTCAGCTTCACGCTGGTCAACGAACACGGCATCGCCCGTCACAGCGAACGCCTGTACCCCGACCAGTACTCCAGCGCCGAACCGCTGCAGGCCGTGATCGAGCGTACTCGCCAGGCACTGGTTGCCTGAGACGCCAGAAAGGCTGAAACCCCAAAGGCCCCGCCCAGAAAGCGGGGCTTTTTATTGCCCGAAATTTCTCGATGAAGCGAAACGGCGTAAGCACCAAGGGATATAACAGTTATAACCGTTCGCTGAAGATGTTTTAAAAACAGTCCTTTACAGCAGGAATATGACACTACACTTCAAGTCAAGCGGCATGATCCGCTTCCGGCGGGGCCTGGACCGATCCACCGCTGCCAAGCCCACACTCTTCAGGCTCCGCCCCTTTCACACTTCGAGGGTTTTATGGGTATCGCTGCCAGCGAACTGTGTCGATATGTGATCCGCCCGACGCTCCTCTACCTTGAGTGTCACAGCGCAACCGCGGAATCCTTGTTGCTGGGCATTGCCGCCAGCCAGTCCGCCCTGGGTTCAGCCCTGCATGATCGACGGGGGCATGGCCTGTATCGCATTACCGAGCCCCGACACCAGGCACTCTGGGACCATTACCTGGCACGAGATCCGGAACGAGCCAGCCTGGTGCGCGGCCTGGCCAGCCAGCATGCCTTTCTCAGCGGCCCGCACCTGGAATTGACCGTCAATTTGCGCTACGCCACCGCCATCGCCTGGCTGCTGGTGGAGGAACAGAATACCCCGCTTCCCGACGCCGACGACCTGCTGGGCATGGCCCGCATCTGGCGCCAGACCTTTCATCCCCAAGGGCGCCTGCGAGATTTCACCTGCGCCTGGCAACGCTGTGTTTCGCCGCTGAGTCGGGTCGCTTGCTGAATGGGAAATTTGGAAACTTCCTACAACGGTCGCGAATCTGGTCGGATTGTCCTACAAAACCGCTCTAAATCAAGCCATACAGGCTATAGCGCTTGAGGGAAAATGTTGGTAATTTTCGCCCCGGTGATCACCAGGAGTTCTAACAATGAAAAAAATGATGCTCAAAACCACCCTTGGCCTTGCCGTTACCTTGGCATCCACACAACTTTTCGCCAGTGGCTTTGCCTTGAACGAACAAAGCATCAGTGGCATGGGCACTGGTTTCGCAGGTCGTTCCTCCTCTGCCGATGACGCCAGCACCGTGTTTGGCAACCCCGCCGGCATGTCGCGCCTCAAGCGTCAGCAAGTCACCGGTGGCTTCGCCGCCATCGATGCTTCCACCGATATCGACGATGCCAGCGGTACCCAGTCCGGCACCAACAAGGGCGACATGGTTCCGCTCACCGGCGTTCCGATGGGCTACTACGTCAAGCCTATCGATGATCAGTGGGCTTTCGGCCTGGGTGTCTACGCCCCGTTTGGCTTGATCACCGATTACGAAAATGGCTTCCAGGGCCGCAACTTCGGCAGCAAGAGCGAAGTGAAGGTCGTCACTTTCCAGCCAACCGTCAGCTATGCCTTCAACGACAAGGTATCGATCGGTTTCGGCCCGACCATCAACCGTATTTCCGGCTCCCTGGAATCGGATCTGACCTCGCCGCTGTCACCGAATGATGGCAGCGTGAAGATCAAGGGCGACGACATTGGCTACGGCTACAACATCGGCCTGCTGGTCCAGGCGACCGACACCACCCGTGTCGGCCTGACCTATCACTCCAAGGTCAAGTACAAGCTCGAAGGCCACACCGAAATCAGTCCTGGGGCTGGCACACCTCCCAGCCTGCTGAATGGCGCGCGCTACGATGCTTCGCTGGATATCACCACGCCTGAATCGGTGGACTTTTCGGTCACCCAGCAAATCAATGATGCCTGGACCGTCTACGCGGGCAGCACCTGGACGCGTTGGAGCCGCCTGAAAGAAATCACCGTGAACAACGACGGTGTAACACCCGCAACAGGCGGTGCTTTCGCGCCTGGCTTCTTCAGTTCCATTACTGAGGAACAGAACTGGCACGACACCTGGGCCTACGCCATCGGTACCTCCTACCAGTTGAACAAGCAGTGGGTACTGCGTACCGGCCTGACCTTCGACCAGGCACCGACCAACAACCAGGACCGTTCGCCACGTATCCCGACCGGCGACCGGACCATCTTCAGCCTGGGCGCCGGCTGGAGTCCGACCGACGACCTGACCATCGACGTGGCTTATTCCTATCTCAAGGAAGAAAAAGTCAACGTCAGCGGCAGCAATGCCCTCGGCCAGTCCTACGACTCCAAATACGAAAACAGCGCCAATGGTTTCGGTGTCGGTGCAACCTACCGCTTCTGATGTTTCACGGCGAACCTGAACCCCTCGCCAGCTGAAGCGAAAAAAAGCCCCGCACTCTGCAAAGAGGCGGGGCTTTTTCGTGGCAGGCGTCAGGGCTTGGAGGCGATGGCCGCCTCGACCGCCTTGATGAAATCGGGATCGTCAGGCTTGATCCGGCTGGAAAAACTGCCAACGACCTTGCCCTGGCGGTCCACCACGTACTTGTAGAAATTCCATTTCGGCGCACCGGACTGTTCGGCCAAGTGCTTGAACAGCGGTATCGCATCCGCACCACGCACCGGCTGCGGTTCGGTCATGGTGAAGGTCACACCGTAATTGACGTAGCAGACCTTGGCGGTTTCGGCCCCGTCCTTGGACTCCTGCTTGAAGTCATTGGACGGTACGCCCAACACTTGCAACCCTTGGTCCTTGTAGTGCTGGTTGAGCGCCTCGAGGCCCTTGAATTGCGGGGCGAACCCACAGAAGCTGGCGGTGTTCACCACCACCAGAGGCTTGCCAGCAAAACGCTGGCACAAATCAATGGTTTCCTTGGCCCGCAGCTTGGGCAACGAACCCTCCAGCAACGGCGGGCAACCGGCGGCCCAGACTTGCCCGGTCACAGCCAGCAACAGGGCGGGAACAGCAAACCAGCGCATCAACATGTCGGTATTTCCTTAAAGCATGTCAGACCACGACGTTACTCCGCCATGCCCGCTGCCGTCCATTGTTCAACACGTCCCCATGCCCAGTTGCATCAAGGCCAACCCGCCCTGGTGCCAGCCCCACCAGGCGAGCGCCAGCAACAGGCCGGCGCCAGCAGCGATCAACCACGGGCCGATGCGACTCATGCCGCACCGACCTGGACTTGCAGGCGCGCCACCGGCCGTTCACGCACCGGCCAGTTCAACGCCGCCGCCAGCAGGCTGAGCAGGATCGATACCTGCCAGATCAAGTCATAGCTGCCGGTGCGGTCATACACCACCCCGCCCAACCAACCACCGAGGAACGAGCCCAACTGGTGGAACAGGAACACGATCCCACCCAACATCGAAAGATTTCGTACACCAAACAGGGTCGCTACCGTGCCGTTGGTCAACGGCACGGTCGACAACCACAGCACGCCCATTGCCATGCCAAACAGGTACGCCGTGGTGGTGGTCACCGGCAGCCACAGGAACAAGCCAATCACCACCGCCCGCAACAGGTACAACCCGGTCAACAGGCGTGGCTTGGACATGCGCCCGCCCAGCCAGCCAGCGGTGTAGGTGCCGAAGATATTGAACAACCCGACCAGGGCCAGCACGGTGGTGCCAACGCTGGCGGGCAGGTGTTGGTCCACCAGGTACGCCGGCAAATGCACGCCAATGAACACCACCTGGAAACCGCAGACAAAAAAGCCAACCGCCAGCAGCCAGAACCCGGAATGGCTGCACGCCTCGCGCAAGGCTTCGACCAGGGTTTGTTCGTGGCCGGCTACCGGCAACGGTGCGTCCTTGAGCATGCCCACCAGCGGCACGATCAGCGCCACCAGCAGCCCCAGCGCCAACAACGCCGCCGACCAACCGAGCCAGCCGATCAGCCCCAGCGTCCCGGGCAGCATGGCGAACTGGCCGAAGGAGCCGGCGGCACTGGCGATGCCCATGCCCATGCTGCGTTTTTCCGGTGGCACGGCCCGTCCGACCACACCCAGAATCACCGAGAACGACGTGCCCGACAGACCGATGCCAATCAAAAGACCCGCGCTCAACGACAAGGACCATGGCGAGTCGGCCATGCCCATGAACACCAGGCCGAGTGCGTAGAGCACGCCACCGATCAGCACCACTTTCGCCGCACCGAAGCGGTCGGCCAGCGCGCCGGTGAAAGGCTGCGCCAGGCCCCAGATCAGGTTCTGCAAGGCAATGGCGAAGGCGAATACCTCACGACCCCAGCCGAACTCGGCACTCATGGGCGCGAGGAACAGGCCGAAGCCATGCCGCACGCCCAGGGACAGCGCCAGGATCAGCGCGCTGCCCACCAGGACCCAACCACAGGTACGCCACATCGATGTCATTTTTGTTCTCCAGTCGCGGGTATATACCCACTTATCATCGAACGAACCGGCTTCACGCTAGTTCATCCAGCAAGGCCAGCAAGGTCGCACGTTTTTCGGCGCCCAGCTTATCGATCAGTTTCTGTTGCGCCGCTTCCCAGGCCGGCAGCGCTGCCGCCAGCCGGGCCTGCCCCGTTTCAGTGAGCACGACGATACGGTTACGCAGATCGTCGCCCTCGGCCAGCGCCACCAGTCCCTCGCCTTCCAGCACCCGCAGGTTGCGCCCCAGGGTACTGCGGTCCAGGCCCATGGCCTCGGCCAGGGAGGAAATACTCGGTTGGTCCAGGCGCGCCAGGTTGCTCAGCAAAGAATACTGGGCAACGTTGATCCCGAAGCCGTCGAGGGCGCCGTCGTAATACCTGCTGACGCCACGTGCGGCACGACGCAGGTTGATGCACAGACATTGGGAAGGAAGCATGATGCGTGTATATACCCGCGACTAAGTGAATGCAAATTTAAATGAACACTGCGCCGTCGACAAGATCCGGATTCAACGCAACGCCAGCGCGACCAGAACGGCGGTTTCCAGCAGTTCCAGCAAGGCGCCCGCCGTATCCCCGGTGCAGCCTTGCAGCCTGCGCAGCATCATCCGTCGCAATCCGATGAAGACCAGTGTAGCCACCACCAACGTCCACAGCCCGGCCCAGCCCAACAGCAGCAGGCAACCCAGCGCACAGGCCGACAATACCTGCCAGCCCGAGCGGCGCGGCAGATGATCGGCGAGCGCCTGCCCCAACCCACCGGCACGCACATATGGCGTCGTCAGGAACAACCCCAGCAATGCGCCACGCCCCAGCATCGGTACGATGAGCAACGCCAAGGCCTGCTCCTGTTCGATCAACGCCACCAGCGCTGTCCATTTGAGCAGCAGCACCACCACCAACGTCACGACGGCAATCGGCCCGCTACGCGGATCCTTCATGATCAGCAACGTCCGTTCGCGATCGCCGAAACCGCCGAGCCACGCATCGGCGCTGTCAGCCAGGCCATCCAGGTGCAACCCGCCGCTAAGCAGCACCCACGCCATCAGCACCAGCGCGGCATGCAGCAGCAACGGCGTGCCGAGTAATAACCCATCCAACGTCCATAACAGCCCGCCGAACACCAGCCCTACCAGCGGATAGAACAACAACGAACGCCCCAGCTGTGCGGGCTCGGGCATGCCGGGTAGGCGAACCGGCAGGCTGCTGAGAAATTGCAGGGCGATCCAGAAGGGCAACATCGTCAATTCGCCTCTTCGAGCACTGAACCTGCCGACACTGTCAGGGAAAACAGCGCGCCATGACCGACTTCGACATTGAGCAGTTGCTCGCGAGGCAGGCCGCGGGCCTGGGCCAGCAGCAGGCGCATGACGCCGCCATGGCTGACCAGCAAGACCCGCTGACCGGCATAGGCCGCGTGCAGACGCTCGACCGCCGCCAGGACGCGGTTGGCAAACGCCTGCACCGGCTCGCCTTCGGGGGGCGTGAAGGCATAGGGATCGGCCCAGAACTGGCCCAGTGCCTCGGCGTCAGTGTCCATCAACGCCGCTGCGCTGCGACCTTCCCAGGCGCCAAAATGCAGCTCTTGCAGGTCTTTGTCCAAGTGCACCGGCACGTTGAGCCGGGCGCCGAGTTGCTCGGCGAAACGGGCGCAGCGCTGCAAGGGTGAGCTGACCAGGCGATCCCAGGGTCCGCCTTGAGCGACGGCGGTGTGCATCTGCTCCCAGCCCCTGGTCGTCAAGGCATCGTCGAGGCTGCCGCGCAAGCCGCCGCCCAATTCGGTTTCGCCGTGACGCAGCAGGTCCAGGCGCAAGGTCATGCCGGGCGGTCCGCCACGGCCGCTTCGGCAAACGTCGCCATCTGCCCGTGCAGGTCACACGCCAGGCGCAACAGCGGCACCGCCAACGCCGCGCCACTGCCCTCGCCCAAGCGCAGGCCGAGGTCCAGCAGCGGTTCGGCACCGAGGGTTTCCAGCACGTGGCGATGGCCCGGTTCGGCGCCGCGATGGCCGAACAGCAACCATGGCCGGCACGTGGGATTGAGGCGCACCGCCACCAGGGCCGCGACGCTACAGATGAATCCGTCCACCAGCACGGCGACGCCCTGCTGGGCACAGGCCAGGTATGCACCAACCAACGCGGCGATTTCAAAACCGCCGAGGTTGAACAGGGTCTGCAACGGGTCGTTACCCTGGGCAGCGTGCAACGCCAGGGCCCGTTCGATCACCTGGGCCTTGCGGCTGACACCCGCGGCGTCCAACCCCGTGCCCGGCCCGACCAGATGCGCCACCGGGCAGTCGAGCAAGGCGCAGGCCAGGGCACTGGCGGCGGTGGTGTTGCCGATGCCCATCTCGCCGCCGATGAACAATTGCGTCCCGACCGCGACGGCACGCAGCACACTGTCGCGCCCGGCGTGCAAGGCTTGCTCGCCCTGTTTCACGGTCATTGCCGGGCCCTCGGCGAAATTCGCCGTGCCCGGCCCGAGGTTCAGGTGCCGCACACCGGGCAGGTCCAGCGCAGGCGTGACGGTGCCCAGGTCGACCACTTCCAGGGAAGCGCCCAGTTGCCGCGCCAGGACGCTGATGGCCGCGCCGCCGCTGACGAAGTTGAGCAGCATTTGCCCGGTGACCTCTTGGGGATAGGCCGATACGCCTTCTGCGACCACGCCATGGTCGCCGGCGAAAATCGCAATCCACAATCGGTCCAGGCTCGGTTTGAGCTGCCCTTGCAGACCCGCCAGTTGCACCGCCACCGATTCCAGCCGCCCCAGGGAGCCCGTCGGTTTGGTCAGTTGTTGCTGACGGGCCGCGGCCAGTTCCAGCGCTTGGGTATCGACGGGCTTGCACGGTTCCAGCCACCAGCGATGATTCATAACGCAGTACCTTTGAGAGTCAGGGGCAGGCCAGCGACGGTCAGCACGACACGCTGACAACGTTCGGCCAAGGCTTGATGCAGCCAACCGGCTTCATCGACGTAACGGCGGGTCAGCTCGCCCAGCGGCACGACACCCATGCCGGTCTCGTTGCTGACAAAAATGATCTCCCCGGGCAGCGCGGCCAGGCTGTCCAGCAGCGCTTCGCGCTCGGCGTTCAGTTGCTCGGGAGCCTCGAGCATCAACAGGTTGGTCAGCCACAGGGTCAGGCAATCCACCAGCAGACATTGCCCGGGGGCGGCGTTTTCCCGCAGCACCCGGGCCAGGGCCAAGGGCTCCTCCACCAGCGCCCATTCGGCCGGCCGTCGGGCACGGTGCTGGGCGATGCGCTGGTTCATCTCACCGTCCAGGGGTTGGCTGGTGGCGATGTAGGTCACTGGCAAGCGGGTGTCCGCCGCGAGTTTTTCAGCCAGGCGACTCTTGCCGGAGCGGGCGCCGCCGAGGATCAGTTGCAGCATGGTGCATTACCTTTTATTGGCGGTGTGGCGACAGGCGCTTTCGCGAGCAAGCTCGCTCCCACAGTTGATCTGGGGTGTACATAAATTCTGTGCTCATCAGCGATCCAATGTGGGAGCGAGCTTGCTCGCGATGAGGCCAGCCCAGCCACCCTAAATCCCACAAAGCTCACGCAACAATCCAGTATCCAGATGCCGCTCCACCAGATCCGCCAACCGCTCGATGTCCCGCTCACGCAAGCCGTGGTAATCCACCGTTTGCACATCCGCCAACCCAGCCCAACGCAACAACGCGCTGCTGGCCTGGGACGACTCGAACAGCCCGTGCAGATAGGTACCGAACACCTGTCCGTCGAGGCTCTGGGCACCGTCGCAACGACCATCTTCCAGATGCACCGCAGCATTTTCCAAGGCCGGGCCGGTGGTCACGCCCGCGTGGATCTCGTAGCCGCTGATCTCGGCCGCTTCCAAGGCCAGTCGCCCACGGACATTGCGCAGTTGCTTCTCATGTTCCAGGGTCGTTTCGAAATCCAGCAGGCCCAGACCGGCACTGGAACCCGACGCGCCTTCCAGCCCCAGCGGGTCGTGGACCTGCTGGCCAAGCATCTGCAAACCGCCGCAGATGCCCAGCACTTTTCCGCCGTAGCGCAGGTGCCGATGGATCGCCGTCTCCCAACCGTTGGCCCGCAGGTAGGTCAGGTCGCTGCGCACGCTTTTCGAACCGGGCAGGATGATCAGGTCGGCCGGCGGGATGGGCTGGCCGGGGCCGACGAATTGCAGGTCGACCTGTGGATGCAGGCGCAACGGATCGAAATCGGTGTGGTTGCTGATGCGCGGCAAGACCGGCACCACCACTTTCAGCACCTGCTCGGCCTTGTCGATCTGGCGCTGATCGAGGCCATCCTCGGCTTCCAGGTGCAGATCCATGACGTACGGCAACACGCCGATCACCGGTTTGCCGGTGCGCGCCTCCAGCCAATCCAGGCCCGGTTGCAGCAAGGCGATGTCGCCACGAAAACGGTTGATGATGAAGCCCTTTACCCGCGCCTGCTCGCTGGGGGAAAGCAACTCCAGCGTGCCGACCAGATGGGCGAACACCCCGCCGCGATTGATATCGGCGATCAGCAGCACCGGGCAGTCCACCGCCTCGGCAAAGCCCATGTTGGCGATGTCACCGGCACGCAGGTTGATCTCCGCCGGCGAGCCGGCGCCTTCCACCATCACCACCGGATAGGCCGCGCTCAAGCGCGCGTGGGAGGCCAGCACCGCTTGCATCGCGATGGCTTTGTAGTCGTGATAAGCCACGGCGTTCATGGTGGTGACGGCGCGACCATGGATGATCACCTGGGCGCCGGTATCGCTGTTGGGCTTGAGCAGCACCGGGTTCATGTCGGTGTGCGGTTCGAGCCCCGCCGCCTGGGCTTGCACCGCCTGGGCCCGACCGATTTCGCCGCCGTCGGCCGTCACGGCGCTGTTGAGGGCCATGTTCTGCGGCTTGAACGGCACCACGCCCACGCCCTGGCGCCTGACCCAGCGGCACAAGGCCGTGACCAGGGTACTTTTGCCGGCATCGGAGGTGGTGCCCTGCACCATCACTGTGGTCATGGGGTGTCCTTGGCGTAGGCTTCAAAGGCTTGTTCGAGGCGCAGGAATTCGCTGTCGTCGGCCGGCAGCCCGAAACGCAGGCTGCTGGTGTTCACGAACAGGCGCAGGAGAATGCCGCGATGGGCCATGAAATCGTGAAGCCCCAGGGCGTGTTCGGTGACCAGCCATTGGAACAATCCGCAGCCGCCCTGCGGCTTGAAGCCGTGGCGTTCGAGCAACAGCGCCAGGCGTTGGCTGGTGGCTTCGCAGCGTTGGCGCTGGGCTGCGTGGGCAGCGCTGTCCAGCAGGCACGCCTGGCCCAGCACCCGGGTCGGCCCGCTGACCGCCCACGGCCCGACTTGTTCGGCAAGCAACTTGAGCAAGCGGCGTTCGGCCAATACAAAGCCCAGGCGAACCCCAGCCAGGCCAAAGAACTTGCCGAACGAACGGAGGACGATCAGCCCGACCAGATGGGTGTACGCCGCCAGGCTCAGCGCCGGTGTGACGTCCATGAACGCTTCATCCACCACCAACCAGCCACCGCGCTGGGCCAGGCGGGCATGCCAATCCAGCAAACGCTCGGGCGCCAGGCTCAGGCCCGTGGGGTTGTTCGGATTGACCACCACCAGCACATCGAGGCTATCGAGGAAGAAATCCACTTCCGCTTCCAGCACTTCGCGCACGATATAGCCGCTGCGGCGCCAGGCTTCGGCGTGCTCGGCGTAACACGGCGACAAGACGCCGACCTTGCCGCTGCGACGCAGGCGCGGCAACAGCTGGATGGCCATCTGCGAACCGGCCACCGGCAGCACATCCAACGCACCGTAGTAATCGCAGGCGGCCTGCTCCAAGCCGTCATCGGTTTCCGGCAGGCGCGCCCAAGCCCGCAGGGGAATCGCCGGGACGTCGAACGGCCAAGGCGCGAGGCCGCTGGACAAGTCGAGCCAATCGGCCTCGGCAATGCCGTATTGCCGGGCCGCGTTGCGCAAGCGTCCGCCGTGCTCAAGCATAGAACTCAGCTCCCAGGCAGAGAATCAGCAACCACAACCATACCCCGCGCTGGACCAATTGCCAGCCGCGATCAATGGAATCGGCACTCGCCGGTACGCCTTCGCCCAAGGGCGGACGTTGGTGCAGTTCGCCGTGGTAAACCGCCGCCCCGCCCAGCTCGACACCGAGCGCTCCGGCCCCGGCGGCCATCACCGGCCCGGCGTTGGGGCTGTCCCAGGTCGGGCCCTGGGTGCGCCAGCACTTGAGCGCCAGGCGGGTCTGGCCGAGCAGCGCGTAGGTCAACGCCACCAGGCGCGCCGGAATGTAGTTGAGCACATCGTCGATCTTGGCCGCTGCCCAGCCGAAGCGCTCGAAGCGTTCGTTGCGATAGCCCCACATGGCGTCGAGGGTATTGCTCAGGCGGTACAGCACCACCCCGGGCGCGCCGGCCACGGCGAACCAGAACAACGCGGCGAACACCGCGTCGCTGCCGTTTTCCAGCACCGACTCGGTGGCGGCGCGGGCCACGGCGGTTTCATCCAGTTCAGCCGTCTGGCGACTGACCAGGTAGCCGACGCGCTGGCGCGCCTGCTCCAGATCACCGCTGCGCAGTGCCCGCGCCACCGGTTCGACATGCTCGCCGAGGCTGCGCAGGCCGAGGGCACAGTACAACGCGAGGATATCCACCAACCAGCCCACCATCGGCGCCCAGGACAGGGCCGTGGCGAGCAAGGTCAACGGCACCACGGCGATCACCCAGGCCGTCACCCCGTGGCTGCGCCAGCCACGTCCGCCTGAGTTGAAACGTTGTTCGATGCGATCGGCAAAGCCGCCGAACGCCACCAACGGATGCCAGCGCCGAGGCTCGCCCAACAGCGCATCCAGCGCCACCGCAGCGGCACTGAGCAACGCCACGCTCATGGGCTCACTCCCCAACGGTTTTCATACAGCAGTTCATTGAGCGGACGCGGTTGCGCCCAACCTTCCAGGGCGAGCATCGGCGCTGGGTAAAACCCTTCGACCGGGCCCAGGCAAAGGATCGCCAGCGGCTTGGCCCCGGCGGGCAGGCCCAGCAGGTCGGCCAGGGCCTGAGGTTCGAACAATGACACCCAGCCCATCCCCAGCCCTTCGGCGCGGGAGGCCAGCCACAGGTTCTGGATGGCGCAGGACAGCGAGGCCAGGTCCATTTCCGGCAAGGTCCGACGACCGAAGATGTGCCGCTCGCGATCCTCCATCAACGCCGCCACCAGCACTTCGGCACAGTCGTCGATGCCTTCGACCTTGAGCTTCATGAACTCATCGCTGCGCTCGCCGAGGGCTTCGGCGGTGCGGATACGTTCTTCTTCCACCAACTGCTGGATGTTCCCACGCAAGGCGCGGTCGCTGATGCGGATGAATCGCCACGGTTGCATCAGGCCGACGCTCGGGGCCTGGTGCGCGGCTTCCAGCAGACGGCGCAGCAGGGCCGGTTCGACCGTGCCGCCGCTGAAATGGCGCATGTCGCGGCGCTCGGCGATGGCGCGGTAGATGGCGTCGCGTTCGGTCTGGGAGAAAGCGTTGTCGGTCATGGCCTTTTCGCGAGCAAGCTCGCTCCCACAGGGTTCAGGTGATCAAATGTGGGAGCGAGCTTGCTCGCGAAGGCGGCCTCAAGGTCTGGCACAAACAGCGCGGCAATCGCCCTGGGATTCGACGGAAAATAAAAGTGCACATAGGAAGCCGTCATCCGCCCTTGCCGGAAAACCGCCTCCGCACCGCGTCCGCCATTGGGGCTATGGCCACGGGCAATCGGTTCAACCTCGGTGCTGGTCAGGGAATGATGATAGGTGTGCCCACGCAGGTTGCCTTCCGGCAAATCCACCGACTGCAATGCCAAGGCCGCCAGGCGCTTTTGCATCTGCGCATCGCCGGCCAGCAAACCCAGCAGTTCGGCGCGCACGCCGTCGACATCGGTCAATGAATCGAGCAGATACAACATGCCGCCGCATTCGGCGAGTAACGGTTTATCGGCGGCGTGGTGGGCACGGATCGCGGCCAGCATCGGCTTATTTCGAGCCAGCGCAAGGTGGTGCAGCTCCGGATAACCGCCAGGCAGATAAAGACTGTCCGCCTCAGGCAGTTCGGTGTCATGGATCGGTGAAAAAAAGCTCAACTGCGCACCCATGGCCCGTAGCAGATCAAGGCTTGCGCCATAGGTGAAGGCGAACGCTTCGTCACGGGCCACGGCGATGCGCACCCCGGCGAGCCACGGCTCAACGGCGATCACCTGCGGTGCGGCGAACTCCACCGCCGGCGGCAGCGCCACTTCGCAACTACTGGCCAAAGCATCGGCCGCCGCGTCGAGGCGCAGGTCGAGATCGTTCAATTCACTGGCCTGGACCAACCCGAGATGACGGCTGGGCAATTCGATGCCGGTTTCCCGGGACAGCGCGCCGTACCAGCGCAGGCCTTCGGTCAGGCTGCCTTCGAGCAATTGCGCGTGACGCAAGGTGCCGACCCGGTTGGCCAAGACCCCGGCGAATGGCAGGTCCGGTTGATAACGGGCCAGGCCCAGGGCCAAGGCACCGAAGGTCTGGGCCATGGCCGTACCGTCGATCACCGCCAGCACCGGTACGCCAAAATGCCGCGCCAGATCGGCGCTGGACGGGTTGCCGTCGAACAGCCCCATCACCCCTTCGATCAGGATCAGGTCCGCTTCGGCGGCGGCTTCCCACAACAGCCGGCGACTTTCCTGCTCGCCGACCATCCACATGTCCAATTGATAGACCGGCGCGCCGCTGGCCCGCTCCAGGATCATCGGATCGAGGAAGTCCGGGCCGCACTTGAAGACGCGCACTTTGCGTCCCTGGTTGCGATGCAACCGGGCCAACGCCGCAGTGACCGTGGTCTTGCCTTGTCCCGAGGCCGGCGCTGCGATCAACACCGCCGGACAGTGGCGGCTTGTCAGGCAAGGGTCATTCACAGTTCGACGCCTTTCTGCGCCTTGATACCCGCCTGGAACGCGTGCTTGATCATGCCCATTTCAGTCACGGTGTCGGCCAGCTCGATCATCTCCGGCTTGGCGCCGCGACCGGTCACCACCACATGCTGCATCGGCGGACGCGCCTGCAGATCGCTGAGCACCTGATCGAGGTCGAGGTAGCCGTGCTTGAGGGCGATATTCAATTCGTCGAGCACCACCAGGCCGATGGACGGATCGCTGAGCAACTGACGGGATACGGCCCAGGCGGCTTCGGCGGCGGCGATGTCGCGCTGGCGGTCCTGGGTTTCCCAGGTGAAGCCTTCACCCATGACATGAAAACGCACCTGCTCCGGGAAGCGGCGAAAAAACAGCTCTTCACCGGTGCTATTGCGTCCCTTGATGAACTGCACCACACCGCATTGCATGCCATGGCCCATGGACCGTGCCAGCATGCCGAACGCCGAGCTGCTCTTGCCCTTGCCGTTGCCGGTCAGCACCAGCAGCAAGCCGCATTCGTTCGGCGAGTTGGCGATGCGCTCGTCGATCACGGCTTTCTTGCGCTGCATGCGCGCCAGGTGGCGTTCGTCGCGATCAGGGGTGTCGGTCATGGGGAGCTCTCCGTTGGGATTGGATAACGGCGGGCGGGGCACAAAAAAAGACGGCAGCAAGCCTGGCATCGCCCACCGTGATGCCGTTGGATGAATCAGGCCGGTCTCCGGGCTCATGAGCGGCGTGGCGCCGGGCTGCGCGCCTTCCCATGTCATGCGACACAGTGGCTTAGGCACAGCGTTGACTCATTTACCGTTGCGGGGGCAGCGCCGGGTTCGTGTGCACTCACCGGCTTCCCTGTTTCACTCTGTCGAACTCAAGTCACAGAGCACCTGAAACAAGCGGCGAAGGTTAGAGGGTTGGGGGTGGAGCGTCAATTAAAGCCGCCTGTCGGGGGTGCTCATTGGCACCGATCAATAAAATGACGCCAATCTTGTGTGATGCTGCGGCAAGTGATATCAAAGAGACATTACGACCCGATATCACAAGAACAAGAGGGCAAAATATGCAAGGCATGCTCATCAGCAATCCAAAACTGGAATTCCTGCGCCCGGTGCTGGAACGCTGGTTTGATTGTATCGACCGCTACAACGCGGTGCGCGGCGATAACGACACCCCCTACTGGTTCGATGAACGAGCCAATCTCAGCTTGCTGTCGGCCGCCGCCTGGATGGCCGAGATGGTCACGCTACAGAACGCGCCGACCCGCAAGCAGAATGAAGAAGGCGAACGCAACGTCAGCGCCGACCTGTTCATCGCCAGCACCGATGAGCGGGCCTTCATCCAGGCCACCCAACGCTGGCCCAAGGTCAACAACCTGAACCTGACCCAACCGCTGTCGGAAGCCACCAGCGATGCCAAGCGCATCAGCTACGCCAGCGACCTGAAGCTGGGCTGCCTGTTCGTCTCGCCGCAAAAAGCCCAGCAAAGCGCCACGCCCGAAGAACTGCAGGACATGATCGACGACCTGCAAAAGGAAAACACTTGCGCGGTGGCCTGGTACTTCCCATACGCCTATCGCAAGTTGCGCAACGAGGCCGGCCAATACCATCCAGGCATTGCCGTGCTGTTCAAACAGGCCCATGGCTGACTCATTACTGTGGGAGCGAGCTTGCTCGCGATAGCGGTGCACCTGGCAACATCTATGTTGACTGTCATGTAGCCATCGCGAGCAAGCTCGCTCCCACAAGGTTTTGCGCGCAGTTTGAACCATCCGTGCGTCTACGCTTCTCTATGAATAACCACATGCATTCATAGGGAAGCCAGCATGCTCAAGCCACCCCATCTTCTGATCGTCGCCCTCGCCGCCGGGCTTGTCGCTTGTGGCGAGTCTTCCACCCTGCAAGTGTCCGATGGCACCGGTCCTGCGCCGAAACTGCCGGAACCGAACAAGACCCTGGTCCCCACCGTCAACATCGCCGAAGCCATCGGCTGGCCGCAAGGCGCCAAGCCAACCCCGGCCCAGGGCCTGCAAGTGGGTGCGTTCGCCGAAGGACTGGATCATCCGCGCTGGCTTTACGTGTTGCCCAATGGCGATGTGCTGGTGGCCGAAACCAATGCCCCGCCCAAGCCAGACGACAGCAAGGGCATCCGTGGCTGGGTGATGAAAAAGGTCATGGGCCGTGCTGGCGCCGGGGTGCCCAGCCCCAACCGCATCACGCTATTACGCGACGCCAATCACGATGGCATCGCCGAAACCCGTACGGTCTTCCTGGAAAACCTCAATTCACCGTTCGGCATGACCCTGGTGGGCAATGATCTGTACGTGGCCGACACCGACCGACTGATCCGCTTCCCGTACAAGGACGGTGACACGCAGATCAAGGCGCAGCCGACCAAGGTCGTCGACCTGCCGGGCGGCACCCTCAACCATCACTGGACCAAGAACGTGATCGCCAGCCGTGACGGCAGCAAGCTGTACGTCACCACCGGTTCGAACAGCAACGTCGCGGAAAATGGCATGGAGGCCGAAGAAGGTCGCGCCGCCATCTGGGAAGTGGACCGGGCCAGCGGCAATCACCGGATCTTCGCCTCAGGCCTGCGCAACCCCAACGGCCTGGCTTGGGAACCCCGCAGCGGAGCCCTGTGGACGGCCGTGAACGAACGGGATGAGATCGGCAGCGACCTGGTGCCGGACTACATCACCTCGGTCAAGGACGGCGCGTTCTATGGCTGGCCCTACAGCTACTACGGGCAGCACGTCGATGTCCGGGTCGAACCACAGAACCCGGCCCTGGTGGCCAAGGCCATCGCCCCGGACTACGCTGTCGGCCCCCACACCGCCTCACTGGGCCTGACCTTCGCCGAAGGCAGCGCCTTGCCTGCACCGTTTACCGAAGGGGCTTTCGTTGGTCAGCACGGTTCCTGGAACCGTAAACCCCACAGTGGCTATAAAGTGATTTTCGTACCGTTCAACGGCGGCAAACCCGTGGGGCAACCGGTGGATGTGCTGACCGGCTTCCTGAACGCCGACGAAAAAGCCCAAGGCCGGCCGGTGGGCGTGGTAATCGACAAGCAGGGTGGTTTGTTGGTGGCCGATGATGTGGGGAACAAGATCTGGCGGGTGTCGGGTCAATAACACCACTCAAGACTTTTGAAGGTCCCCTGTGGCGAGTGAGCTTGCTCCCGCTGGGCTGCACTTGGGCTCTGACGGTTGCTGCGCAACCGAGCGGGAGCAAGCTCCCTCGCCACAAAAGCTTGCCAGCGGCACACAAATTAAGGGTCAGGGATTACGCGCCAGGTGCTCCGGCTGCAACACACGCTTGGCGCCCAGGTAAGCCTTTTGCCAATAAGCCTTGGACAGACTGTCGAGCTTGACCGTGCCACCTGTGGCCGGCGCGTGGACGAAGCGCCCCTCGCCGACATAGATCCCGGCATGGCTGACCTGAGAGCCGCCGTTGGTGGCGAAGAAAATCAAATCGCCGGTCTGCAAGGCGTTCTTGCCGACATCCGGGGCGCGCATGCCGATCATCTCGCGCGTGGAGCGCGGCAGGGAAATACCGGCAGCGTCGCGGTACACATAACCGATCAAGCCACTGCAATCGAAGCCCGAATCCGGCGTGTTGCCGCCCCAGCGGTACGGCGTCCCCACCAGGCCCAACGCCCGGAACAGGACGTCTTCGGCGGCCGGGGAAAAGGGTTGCGAGGGAGCAAAGACCACCGGGGCCCGCACAACAGGCGCTGGCGGCGGGGTTCGGCTGGCGCACGCACTGAGCAGTGCGGCGAGGAAGATGAGCGCGAGGCGGGCCGACGTCGACATATGCAGAACAATCCTGATCTGGATGCGGCTTTTCTGCCGTGGGCATGAAAACAAATCCGCCTGCGTAGTACGCAGGCGGATTGCCATCAATCAATGATCAAGGATTCTAGCGGCTATGTGGCAAACTTCAAGTAAGACTTTAAGTTTGCCTTACAAACTGTGTGCTTACTTGCGAGCAGTGACCACAGTCGGTGCCATGGCGAGGGCGCGCTTGGCTTCGATGAAGGTCTTGCTCCAGTAGCTGTCGCCCAGGCTGTCGATCCGCACGCCACCGCTGCGGCGGCTGCTGGAATGGATGAACTGGTTGTCGCCCAAGTAGATACCGGCATGGCTGACGCGACCGCGACGACCGTTGGTGCTGAAGAACAGCAGGTCACCGGGCTCCAGCTGGTTGCGCGCTACCAGGGGGGCGTTCACGTTGATCATTTCGCGAGTGGAGCGCGGCAGGTTCATGCCAGCCTCTTCGCGGAACAGATAACCGATGAAACCGCTGCAATCGAAGCCGGCTTCGGAAGTACCGCCAAAACGGTAGCGGGTACCGATCAACGACATGCCACGTTCCAGGATGCTGTCAGCCAGTACTGGAAGCTGGTAGGGCTTGCTGCCGGCGAAGGCTGCGAGTTCTTTGTCGGAGGCCATTTCTTCCTGGAACGCAACGGAGGAAGACTGGGCGGTAACGGAATTCTGGACCTGTGGTTGTGGTGCTTGCTGGGTCACTGGAGAGTGGGCAGCGCAACCGAACAACAGGGTAACGAGTGCGAGAGGCACGAGGGGTGCGAAGCGATTTAGCATGGGCACGACCGTGGCTGAAGTAGTAAAGATGGCGAGACTATGCCTTCTATCAACCTCATTTGCAAATTCAATCGATGCAAATGTGACTTCTCGGTTTTACGTTTACATCTAAGCGCTTAAGCCCATTTTGAACGTCACGCAGCCTGCAACCCAGCAGGACCGCGGGTTTCGCCGCGTCCAGAACAGGCCATGAGCCACTACTCACAACGGTTCTACCAGCCCAAAGTTTCTTTCAAAAAAGGAATAGTCAGCTTGCGCTGGGCCTGGAGCGAGGCTTGGTCGAGGCGCTCGAGCAGCTCGAACAATGCGCTCATGCTGCGGGTGCCACGGGTGAGGATGAAATGCCCGACTTCGTCGGTCAGGTGCAGGCCACGTCGGGAAGCGCGTAGCTGCAAGGCACGGAGTTTGTCCTCGTCGGACAACGGGCGCATCTGGAAAATCAGCGCCAGGGTGAGACGGGATTTGAGATCCGCCAGTTTCACCGGCAGCTCCCGAGGCGACGTCGAGGCGGCGATCAACAAGCGCCGACCGCTGTCGCGCAACCGATTGAACAGGTGAAACAGCGCTTCTTCCCAGTCAGCCTTGCCGGCCACGGCCTGGAGGTCGTCCAGGCAGACCAGTTCGTACTGTTCAAGGTTATCGAGGATTTCAACGCCGCGATCCAGCAATTCAGCCAGCGGCAGATACACGGCCGGCTCGCCCAACTGCTCGAACCGCAGGCAAGCCGCCTGCAACAGGTGCGTGCGCCCTACCCCGTCCTTGCCCCACAGATAGATCAGGCTTTCGGTCCAGCCGGCGTCGGCTTCGCAGAGTCGCTCGACATAGCCGAGTGCAGCGGCATTGGCGCCTGGGTAGTAGTTGATAAAGGTAGCGTCATCACGCAGACGCACACCTAGGGGCAGCTGAATCGGTTTCATGCTGACTGAACAGTTCCCAAGGAACCGTTAGTGGCCTCTGTGTAAAGTGCGCAAAGTTTATACCCGTGGCGCGGACCGCACAATGCGCCGGACCACGAGCAAAATCAAAGGTTTGCAGCAGCAAGAGAACGGAACGTCGGTTTCCCTGACGCTCCGTCGCGGATTTGCCCTACAGATCAGGGTCTTCAGCGCCGCTATAAATGTCCGAATCCTTGTACAGATCGTGCATATGCCGCACCAGCACCATGATCACCGCTGCCACCGGCAGCGCCAGCAGGATCCCGGTGAAACCGAACAACTCGCCACCGGCCAGGATCGCAAAGATCACCGCCACTGGATGCAGGCCAATACGGTCGCCCACCAACAGCGGCGTCAGCACCATGCCCTCCAGGGCTTGCCCGACCATGAACACCGCCACGATGCCGACCATCGGGTACAAGTCACCGCCGAACTGGAACAACCCGGCGATCAACGCCGCACCGATACCAATCACAAAGCCCATGTACGGCACGATGGCCGCCAGCCCGGCGATCAAGCCGATCAACAGCCCCAGCTCCAGCCCCACCAGCATCAAGCCGGCCGCGTAGATGAAACCCAGGGCCACCATCACCAGCAACTGCCCGCGCACGAACGCCCCCAACACTTCATGGCATTCGCCGGTCAGGGTCATGATGCGTTCTTCGCGATGACGCGGCAGCAGGCTGCGGATCTTGGCCATCATCAGGTCCCAGTCCCGCAGCAGATAGAAAGCCACCACCGGGATCAGCACCAGGTTCGCTAGCCAGCCGATCAACGCCAGGCTCGAAGCCGTGGCCTGGCTCAACACCATGCCAACGATGTCGGTCGTCTGGCCCATGTGCTCGCTGATGGCGGCCTTGACCTTGTCGAACTTCCAGAAACCGTCGGCCAAGCCCAATTTCGACTGCACCCACGGCACCGCGCTGTGCTGCAACCAATCGAGCATCTGCGGCGCCAATTCGTACAGGCGCACCAGTTGCTTGGCGAGCATCGGTATCAGCACCAGTAACAGGGCGCTCACAATCAGTGTGAACAGCGCAAACACCGCCACCACGCCCCAGGTCCGCGACAGGCCGAGTTTTTCCAGGCGATCCACCACCGGATCGAACAGATAGGCCAACAGCAGCGCAACCAGGAACGGCGTGAGGATCGGATGCAGCAAATAGATAAGCGCGAACAGCAGGGCAACCCCACCCAACCAGAACCAACGCCGCGTATCGCCCATGAACCACTCCTAGCTATATAAAGAAAGACAACCTACCAGCGGAACCGCAAATTGGCGGCCGGTGCTGGCGCAGGTGCTGCAACCGGGGCCGAGCCATCGGCGGCGGGTGGCGCGACCGGCACCGGCGCGATGGCCTCACCGGCTGGAACCTCCTGCAGTCTTGCCAGGGCCAGCTGCGCCTTCAATTGTTCGGCACTGCCGTTGACCCGATAGACGATCCGGTCCCCTTCGACCCGCTGCAACTGCCCAGCGAACGGTTCGAGCAAACGCCCCAGGGCCGCGTAGCGCTCCAGGTTCATGCCCTGCACTTCCAGCAATTGTTCCGTGGCCACCCCCGGCTTGGCGACGAAGCGCGGCGCCAGGCGCTGGCTCACCGCGAGCATGACCGCATCGGCCAAGGCCGCAGGATCGGCGCCCTGGGCAGTACCCTGCTCGCGCTGGTCCCCCAGCCACAGGCGCCAGGTACCATGCCACTGGCCGCCTTCTTCCTTCGCATGGACCGCCAGCAAGGCGTCCGCCGCGTAGCGCTCCGACGCATCGCGTAGAGGCGCCGGATCGCTGCCTTCCAGGTTCGGCGCGGTGGCGACGATCTGCTCACTCAGATCCGCCAGCGGCAGGTGCAAAGCCAGACCCCGATGCTGCGCGGCACGCCGCAGCGGCGTGGCGCTGGCTTGGCCATCGCCCACCAGGCTGGAGCCCTCGGCCGAATCGTTCAGCCACCAGCCCAGGATTGACGGCCGGTTCGCGCTCCAGAGCGACAAGCCTGCCGAGCGCAATGCCCGGTCGGTACTCGCCGGGTCGAAATCCACCTTGAGGCTTTCCGGCGGGCCGGCGTCGTAGCCATATTGAAGAATGATCTGTTGCGGGTCCTGGCGGATGGCGGCCAATCCGGGATTCTGGGCCGCCTTGGCATCGCCGGTCAGGCGCAGCACCAGCGTATCCAGGGCGCGCAACGTCGCCTGGTTGCGCTCCTCCGGCGTCTGGCTGGTGACCGGTTCGAGCACTTGATAGAGGCCATTGACGGTTTCGGCATGGCTCGCCAGGCTGATCAGCGACAAGCAGCCCACGGACAAGATTTTGAACAAACGCATGGAAGATTCCCGGACATAACGGCTGGAACAGGCCGTGTGAAGAAGATTGAGCATGGCTGAGACCACAGCACCCGGCAAAACATTCACACGCCAGTGAAAGTTTCGCACGGTCATCACCATAACCGGTTACCGCTACACCTTATACAGAGGCGTTGCGCAGTACCAATATAAGAAATATCGGTTTTTTTCCGCGGATATGTCCCTGCCCGTCGGCGCGAGGATGGCCGCTGCCCCTCAAGCCTGATAAAATCGCGCGCCTTCGCAGACCGGCAATGGCTGGGCTCCCGGAATAATTCGTACAACGGTTATTCAATGGCCCCGGCGTCGGTCGTTACCCAGAAATCCCCCCTAAAGGCCTGGATCATGAGCAAGCAACCCTCCCTGAGCTACAAGGACGCCGGTGTAGACATCGACGCCGGTGAAGCATTGGTCGAACGCATCAAGAGCGTCGCCAAGCGCACTGCGCGTCCGGAAGTCATGGGCGGCCTGGGCGGTTTCGGCGCCCTCTGCGAGATCCCGGCCGGCTACAAGCAACCGGTGCTGGTCTCGGGCACCGACGGCGTCGGCACCAAGCTGCGCCTGGCCCTGAACCTGAACAAGCACGACAGCATCGGCATCGACCTGGTGGCCATGTGCGTGAACGATCTGGTGGTGTGCGGTGCCGAGCCGCTGTTCTTCCTTGACTACTACGCCACCGGCAAACTGAACGTCGACACCGCCGCCCAGGTCGTGACCGGCATCGGCGCCGGCTGCGAACTGTCCGGCTGCTCCCTGGTCGGCGGCGAAACCGCTGAAATGCCCGGCATGTACGAAGGCGAAGACTACGACCTGGCCGGCTTCTGCGTCGGCGTCGTGGAGAAAGCCGAGATCATCGACGGTTCGAAAGTCGCCGCTGGCGATGCCCTGCTCGCCCTGCCATCTTCCGGCCCGCACTCCAACGGCTACTCGCTGATCCGCAAGATCATCGAAGTCTCGGGTGCCGACATTGAAAACACCCAGCTCGACGGCAAGCCACTGGCCGACCTGCTGATGGCTCCGACCCGCATCTACGTCAAGCCGCTGCTCAAGCTGATCAAGGACACCGGCGCCGTCAAGGCCATGGCCCACATCACCGGTGGTGGCCTGCTGGACAACATCCCGCGTGTGCTGCCAAAAGGCGCCCAGGCCGTGGTCGACGTGGCGAGCTGGACCCGCCCGGCGGTGTTCGACTGGCTGCAAGAGAAAGGCAATGTCGATGAAACCGAAATGCACCGCGTGCTGAACTGCGGCGTGGGCATGGTCATCTGCGTGGCCCAGGAGCACGTCGAGACCGCCCTGAACGTCCTGCGTGAAGCCGGCGAACAGCCTTGGGTCATCGGCCAGATCGCCACCGCGGCCGAAGGCGCCGCACAGGTCGAGCTGAAAAACCTTAAGGCACACTGATGTCCGCAACCTGTGACGTGGTGGTGCTGCTGTCCGGCACCGGCAGTAACTTGCAGGCCTTGATCGACAGCACGCGGACCGGCGACAGCCCGGTCCGTATCCGTGCGGTGATTTCCAACCGCGCCGATGCCTACGGCCTGCAACGCGCCAGGGACGCGGGCATCGACACCCGGGTCCTGGATCACAAGGCGTACGAGGGCCGCGAAGCCTTCGACGCCGCGCTGATCGAACAGATCGACACCTTCAATCCGCAACTGGTCGTGCTCGCTGGCTTCATGCGCATCCTCAGCGCTGGCTTCGTGCGTCACTACCAGGGCCGCCTGTTCAATATCCATCCCTCGCTGCTGCCCAAATACAAAGGGTTACACACTCACCAGCGCGCGCTGGAGGCCGGAGACACGGAGCACGGCTGCTCCGTGCACTTTGTCACCGAGGAACTCGATGGCGGACCACTGGTCGTACAGGCAGTAATACCGGTAGAGTTGCACGACACGCCGCAAAGTCTGGCGCAGCGGGTTCACACCCGCGAGCACCAGATCTACCCGATGGCCGTACGTTGGTTTGCCGAAGGAAGGCTGACCCTCGACGATCGCGGTGCCTCACTGGACGGCCAGTTGCTCGCCGCCAGCGGCCATTTGATTCGATACTAGGAGATTTTATGCGTCGCGCCCTGCTCTTCGCTTGCGCTCTGCTTGCCTTGCCCCTGGCACAGGCCGCAGAACTTCAACCGTTCTCCGCCAGCTACACCGCCGACTGGAAACAGCTGCCCATGAGCGGCACCGCCGAGCGCAACCTGACCAAGGAGGCCAACGGCACCTGGAAGCTGAGCTTCAAGGCTTCGATGATGATCGCCAGCCTGACCGAAGAAAGCACCCTGACCCTGGACAAGGACACCCTGCTGCCACAGTCCTACCATTTCGAACGTGGTGGCCTGGGCAAGGCCAAGAAGGCCGACCTGGACTTCGACTGGAACACCAAGATGGTCACCGGCACCGATCGCGGTGACGCGGTCAAGCTGCCGCTCAACCGTGGCATGGTCGATAAATCCACTTACCAGTTGGCCCTGCAGCATGACGTGGCGGCTGGCAAGAAAAGCATGAGCTATCAGGTCGTGGATGATGGCGAAGTCGATACCTATGACTTCCGTGTCCTGGGCTCGGAGAAGGTCGACACCAAGGCCGGACAGATCGATGCGATCAAGGTCGAGCGCGTGCGCGACCCGACACAAAGCAAGCGCATCACCGTGCTCTGGTTCGCCAAGGACTGGGATTACCTGCTGGTGCGCCTGCAACAGGTCGAGACCGACGGCAAGGAGTACAACATCATGCTCCAGGACGGCACGGTCAATGGCAAGGCTGTGAAAGGCAGCTGATCCACACTGATATCAAGAAGCCCCGCACCTGCGGGGCTTCTTTTTGCCCAAATTTTCATGAATGCCTGCATTCCCCTGGCGGGCTTTGTGGGAGCGAGCTTGCTCGCGATAGCCGTGTGTCAGTCGCCATGTTTGTCGCTGATCGACCGCCATCGCGAGCCAGCTCGCTCCCACAGGGTTAGTGTTCATGGAGGACTACCACTGCAACATGAAATCTTCTTCATGAATAACACCTGCGACCGAATGCCGCGCACCACCTGGCCTGCAGGATTATTGCGATTTCCATGAAAACTTCTTAACGAACCGGGGCATTTACTTAGCACGCTATCCAAATCTATAACAAAGTCCTGCACACGCCTTGCTGCAGATAACAGAGATTGGAGCTTGCAAGATGACTGTGAAAGTAACTGAACGCGACGACGCCCATATGTCCCACGAAGGCATTGCCGCCGGTATCCGGATCTGGGATGTGCATCAACAGGATCTGCTGGTGGGCATGTTCCACTCCGAAACGGACGCCCATAGCTACAAGGCTGAGCTGGAGCGTGAGGAACGACTGCGCTCGCGTGAAATGGCAGAATCCTGAACAACAGAAACCCTTGTGGGAGCGGGCTTGCTCGCGAATGCGGTGTGTCAGATAACGATGATGTCGACTGACCCACTGCTTTCGCGAGCAAGCCCGCTCCCACATTAAGTTTTGCATTTGGCTCAGCAGTATTGCGCCCTGCTTACCACATCAAATCATCAGGAATCTGATACGCCGCGTACGGATCATCGGCATCCACTTCTTCGGTCTGGGTGTTGAGCTGGACGATGCGCTTGGGGTCGCGTTCCTGGATCTTCAGGGCGGCCTCGCGCGGGATCACTTCGTAGCCGCCGGCGTGGTGGACGATTGCCAGGGAGCCACTGCTCAACTTGTTGCGCATCAGCGTATTGACCGAGATGCGCTTGACCTTCTTGTCGTCGACGAAGTTGTAATAATCCTCAGTGGTCAGCTTCGGCAGGCGCGAGACTTCGATCAATTGCTTGATCTGCGCGGCCCGGGCCTTCTGCTCGACCTTTTCCTGCTGCTGCCGGTTGAGTTCCTGGTCGCGCTTGACCTTTTCGGCCATGGCTTCCTGGGCGGCACGCTGCTGGGAATCATCCAGTTCGATCTGGCCTTTGTGGGCCAGGCGCTGCTGTTTCTGTTTCTCTTTGCCGACCTGCTTGGCCTGCTTTTGGTTGACCAGCCCTGCTTTGAGCAACTGGTCGCGAAGGGAAAGGCTCATGGTGCTTACTCACTTAGGCAACGGCCTCAGCCACAGCTGGGCAAATTCTTTTCCTGACGTTTGGCTTCGCCCCACAAGGCGTCCAACTCTTCGAGGGTGCAATCTTCCATGGGACGGTGGGTGTCGCGCAATGCCTGTTCGATAAATCGGAACCGCCGCTCGAACTTCCCGTTGGCATCGCGCAGCGCGGTTTCCGGGTCGACCTTGAGGTGGCGAGCCAGGTTCACCACGCTGAACAACAGATCACCGATCTCGTCGCTGATAGCCACCGGATCGTTGTCGGCCATGGCTTCGAGCACCTCGTCCAGTTCCTCGCGGACTTTGTCGAGCACCGGCAAAGGACCTGGCCAGTCGAAACCGACCTGGCCGGCACGCTTTTGCAGCTTCGCCGAGCGGGACAACGCCGGCAGCGCCCCCGGTACATCGTCGAGCAGCGACAACTGCTCGGGCGCCAAGGCTTTCTCGGCCCGCTCCTCAGCCTTGATTTCTTCCCAGCGCTGCTTGACCTGCTCTTCGCTCAAGCGCGGGATATCCACGGGCGCATACAGGTCACCGGTAGGAAACACATGGGGATGGCGGCGGATCAGCTTGCGGGTGATGCTGTCGACCACGCCGGCGAATTCGAAGCGGTTTTCTTCCCGGGCCAACTGGCTGTAATACACCACCTGGAACAACAGGTCGCCCAACTCGCCCTGCAGGTGATCGAAATCGCCGCGCTCGATCGCATCGGCCACCTCGTAGGCTTCTTCAAGCGTATGAGGAACGATGGTGGCGTAGGTTTGCTTGATGTCCCACGGGCAGCCGTACTGCGGGTCCCGCAGGCGGTTCATCAGGTGGAGCAGGTCTTCGAGGCTGTACATCAATCCATCCCATCACACAAAAATCTTGTGGGGGCGGGCCAGTGGGAGCAAAGCTTGCTCGCGATGGCGGTCTGGCCAACAACATGAATGCTGACTGAAACACCGTTATCGCGAGCAAGCTTTGCTCCCACAAGCTCGCTCCCACATTTTTGGACTGCGCTTAACCTGGCGTCCGGTTACGCCGGGTCTCGATGATGTTCGGCAACTGGGAGATCCGCCCCAGCAAGCGCCCCAGCGCATCCAGCCCCGGAATCTCGATGGTCAGTGACATCAGCGCGGTGTTGTCTTCCTTGTTCGAACGGGTATTGACCGCCAGCACGTTGATCCGCTCGTTCAGCAACACCTGGGACACATCACGCAGCAGACCGGATCGGTCGTAGGCGCGGATGACGATGTCCACCGGGTAGGTGAGTACCGGCACCGGGCCCCAACTGACCTGGATGATCCGCTCCGGCTCGCGACCGGCCAGTTGCAGCACCGAGGCACAGTCCTGGCGGTGAATGCTCACGCCGCGGCCCTGGGTGATGTAGCCAACGATCGCATCCCCCGGCAATGGCTGGCAGCAGCCGGCCATCTGGGTCATCAGGTTGCCCACGCCCTGGATCTGGATATCGCCGCGCTTGCCCGGCTTGTAGCCGGTGGCCTTGCGCGGGATCAGCTCCAGTTGCTCGTTGCCACGCTCCGGCTCCACCAGCTGCTGGGCCAGGTTGACCAACTGCGCCAGGCGCAGATCGCCGGCACCGAGGGCGGCGAACATGTCCTCGGCGGTTTTCATGTTGGCTTTTTCGGCCAGTTTGTCGAAGTCCACCTGCGGCAGCCCCAGGCGCCCGAGTTCACGCTCGAGCAGGGTCTTGCCGGCGGCGACGTTCTGGTCACGGGCCTGCAGCTTGAACCAGTGGACGATTTTCGCCCGCGCCCGGGATGTGGTGATGTAGCCCAGGTTCGGGTTCAGCCAGTCGCGGCTCGGCGTACCGTGCTTGCTGGTGATGATCTCGACCTGCTCACCGGTCTGCAGGCTGTAGTTGAGCGGCACGATCCGCCCGTTGATCTTGGCGCCACGGCAGTTGTGGCCGATCTCGGTATGGACCCGGTAGGCGAAGTCCAGCGGTGTCGCGCCCTTGGGCAGATCGATCGCGTGGCCGTCGGGGGTGAAGATATAGACCCGGTCCGGTTCGATGTCGACGCGCAGCTGTTCGGCCAGGCCACCGATGTCACCCAGTTCCTCATGCCACTCGAGCACCTGGCGCAACCAGGAAATTTTCTCTTCGTAGTGGTTGGACCCGGACTTGACGTCGGTGCCCTTGTATTTCCAGTGGGCACAGACCCCCAGCTCGGCTTCCTCGTGCATCGCATGGGTGCGAATCTGCACTTCCAGCACCTTGCCCTCGGGGCCGATCACCGCGGTGTGCAACGAGCGATAGCCGTTTTCCTTGGGGTTGGCGATGTAGTCGTCGAACTCCTTCGGAATGTGCCGCCACAAGGTGTGGACGATTCCCAGCGCGGTGTAGCAGTCGCGCATTTCCGGGACCAGTACACGAACGGCACGAACGTCGTAGATCTGGCTGAATTCCAGGCCCTTGCGCTGCATTTTTCGCCAGATCGAGTAGATATGCTTGGCCCGGCCACTGATGTCGGCTTCCACGCCGGTGGCCTGCAACTCTTCGCGCAACTGGGTCATCACATCGGTGATGAAGCGCTCGCGATCCAGGCGCCGCTCATGCAACAGCTTGGCGATCTGCTTGTATTGGTCGGGCTCCAGGTAGCGGAAGGACAGGTCTTCCAGCTCCCACTTGATGTGACCGATGCCGAGACGGTGGGCCAGGGGTGCATAGATGTCGAACACCTCCCGGGCGACGCGATTGCGCTTTTCGTCATCGGCGGACTTCACGGCGCGGATCGCGCAGGTGCGCTCGGCCAGCTTGATCAGCGCGACGCGCACGTCGTCGACCATCGCCACCAGCATCTTGCGCAGGTTTTCCACCTGGCCCTGGGTACCCAGCACCATGGATTGGCGCGGGCTGAGGCTGGTGCTGATAGCGGCCATGCGCAGCACGCCGTCGATCAGCTTGGCCACCACGGTGCCGAAGCGCTGGCTGACCACCGGTAGCTGGATCTGCCCTTCGCGCACGCCGCGGTACAGCACCGCCGCCACCAGGGAGTCCTGGTCGAGCTTGAGGTCAGCGAGAATTTCAGCGATCTCCAGGCCCGTCTGGAAACTCGAGGTGCCTTCGGACCACAGGTTCTTCGCCGCGTTGTGTTGCTGCTCCGCCTCGCGAGCGAACTCGCAGGCGGCCTTCAAGGCTTCGCGATCCAGTGCCATGTCGACGCTGACCGCATGATCGAGCCAAGCCTCGAGATTGATACTGCCGTCGGTGTTGATCGGCTGGTGTGCTCTCACCTGTACCATCTTTACTTACCTTCCCTACGACGCAGATTCAATGCGTCAACTTCGCTGACCTTCGCTGCCCGTGTTTCCGCCCAGGGCTGTGGCGGGTTGGCACGAACGGGTCAGTCGGACAAGCCATCCTGGCTCGCTTCAAATAACGCCATGGCCTCGACATGCGCCGTTTGAGGAAACATATCGAGAATCCCGGCACGTTTTAACCGGTAGCCCTGCTTGATCAGTTCGACCGTATCCCGGGCCAAAGTTGCCGGGTTGCACGAAACATAAACCAACCGTTTGGCCCCCAGGGACGACAGCTTGCGCACCACCTCGAAAGCACCGTCACGGGGTGGGTCCAAGAGTACCGCAGAAAAGCCTTCGCCGATCCATTCGGCACCCGCCAGAGGCTGGGATAAATCGGCCTGAAAAAAGGCAGTGTTATTCAAATTGTTGCTGACGGCATTGGCCGCCGCACGGTCCACCATGGTTTGCACGCCTTCCACGGCCACCACCTGGCGCACGCTTTTGGCCAGCGGCAAGGCAAAATTGCCCAGGCCGCAGAACAGGTCCAGCACTCGCTCCTCGGAACGCGGCGCCAGCCATTGCAGGGCCTGGGCGATCATCGCTTCGTTGACCCCAGCGTTCACCTGGATGAAATCCCCAGGCTGGTACGCCAGCTCAAGGTCCCAGGCATCCAGGCGAAAGCCCAGGGCCTGCCCGGGCTCGACCGGTTGCGGCTCACCTTCACCGTGCAACCACAACTGGGCTGCATGAAACGCGCAGAAATCCTTGAGGATGGTCAGGTCGGCCTCCGACAGCGGCGCCATGTGGCGCAGCAATACCGCGAGGGACGAACCGGCGAACAATTCCACATGGCCCAGCGCCTGGGGTTTGCCCAGGCGTCGAAGCATCTCCGGCAGGCGACTCATGATCGGCTGCAAGGGCTGTACCAGCACCGGGCAATCACCGATGGCGACGATGTCCTGGCTGCCGACGGCGCGAAAACCCACTTCAAGTTTTTTCGCCTTCTGATCCCAGCGCACCGCCACCCGGGCGCGACGCCGATAACCGAACTCAGGCCCGCTCAATGGCGCGGCCCATTCCTCCGGCTCGACCCCGGCCACCCGCGACAGTTGCTCGGCGAGCATGCGCTGTTTCAGGGCGAGCTGTTCGTCATGGGGCAAATGTTGGACGCTGCAACCGCCGCAACGACCGGCATGGATGCACGGCGTTGCGCGACGCAGCTCACTGGACAGGAAAACCCGCTCGGTACGTGCTTCGACCACTTTGCCGTGGGCACCGAGCACCCGCGCCTCGACCTCTTCGCCGGCCAGGGCGCCGATGACGAACCAGGTCCGGCCATCGACGAACGCAATGCCCCGGCCATCGTTGGCCAGGCGCTCGATGGTCAGGCGCTGCTTCTTACCGGTGGGCACTTGCGGGGCCCGGCTTCCGCCGCTGGGCTGGAAGCGCAAGCCTCTTTCTTGCTTGGCCATCAGTTGGGCGCGTCGAAAATGCCGGTCGACAGGTAACGGTCGCCACGGTCACAGATGATCGCCACGATCACCGCATTTTCCACTTCCTTGGACAGGCGCAGCATCCCCGCCACGGCACCGCCCGAAGACACGCCGCAGAAGATGCCCTCCTCACGCGCCAGGCGACGGGTCACGTCCTCGGCTTCGCTCTGGGCCATGTCGATGATGCGGTCCACGCGGTCGGCCTGGTAAATCTTCGGCAAATACTCTTCGGGCCAGCGGCGGATGCCGGGAATGGCCGAGCCTTCCATCGGTTGCAGGCCGATGATCTGCACGTTCGGGTTCTGTTCTTTCAGATAGCGCGAGGTGCCCATGATGGTACCGGTGGTGCCCATCGAGCTGACGAAATGGGTGATGGTGCCGTCGGTCTGGCGCCAGATCTCAGGGCCAGTGGTGGTGTAGTGGGCCTCGGGATTGTCGCCATTGGCGAACTGATCCAACACCTTGCCACGCCCCTCGGCCTGCATACGCTCGGCCAGGTCCCGGGCACCTTCCATGCCCTGTTCCTGGGTCACCAGGATCAACTCGGCGCCATAGGCGGTCATCGCCGCCTTGCGCTCGGCACTGGAGTTGTCGGGCATGATCAGGATCATCTTGTAGCCCTTGATCGCCGCCGCCATCGCCAAGGCAATACCCGTGTTGCCGGAAGTCGCCTCGATCAGCGTATCGCCAGGCTGGATCTGCCCGCGCAACTCGCCACGGGTGATCATCGACAGCGCCGGCCGATCCTTGACCGAACCCGCCGGGTTATTCCCTTCGAGCTTGAGCAAAAGCGTATTAGTGGTCTCGCCGGGCAAGCGCTGCAAGCGGACCAGCGGGGTGTTGCCGACGCAATCGGCGATGGTGGGGTACTGCAAAGTCATGGCGTATTCGCAATCCGGACTGCGGGGGCGCCTATCATACCGGCAAATGTCGGCGCTCCATATCACTCAAAATGAAGTGCCTATAACCGAAAGATATAAATAGATTCCCACACGCCCCGCTCGGCTATTCGCCCTCTGCTCAACTGCACGGAGACATCAGTCGTTGACGACGTCAAAGGAGCCTTGTGTCCTGAGCCCTGACGAAAGAAGCGTAACATCGAAAGTACCCTTCGCTTTTTTCCCTAGTTCATAGACCTCAAAAACAATCGTTCCATCCCTTGTAATCTCGGTCCCACCGAGCGCTGTAAGAATAAAACTCATTGCAACGGATGTGCCCCAGTGGGGACTGACACTATAGGTACCGGGACCTGTTACACCAGAAGTTCCAATGACAACTATTTGAGGGTCTCCTTCAAAATCGTACCCCTGGATCTTAGGCAAAGGCTGCAAAGAAAAAGAAACTGCCAAGGAGGTGAAGTCAGCGTTCAGTTCTTCAATACGAACCTTTACTGAACCTGTTGCATTGCGTGGTTTGACAGCTTTCGCGTTCATAGCGGCAACTCCGGATTGAAAGTTGGAACAGCGTCCAAACAATACGATGCCCCAAAGCGCTGCCGCACCTGTCAGGTATGACAGTCCTGACCAACGGTGGAACCTACAAGAGTGTTGACATCGACAGCCGGAGGGAGCCAGCAGACGCCCAGCCTGGCGCTGCTGCGCATATCGACCCATATCGAAACCTTCAGGGTGGGAACCGGCCCCCAATCCGCGACTCTCGAATCTATACCTTCCGGACGTCAAATACCCCATCAACTTTCCGGTGGTCCAGGGTTTTTATATCAAAATGACCTTTGTATTTACTCTTCAGCTCGATTACCTCAAGCGTTAAATCTCCAGTTTCTGCATCCCAGATTAAACCGTCAAACGCAAGATATATCCAAATACGGTGTTCTTTTAGGTTATAGGCACCCGGTTCGGTCAGCGTGCTGAACTGCACGATAGCCAAATCATCTCCATCGCCTATAAACCCCACAAGGGAGTTATCAGGAGCATCCAAAATATAAACATCCTCCGTTTGGATAGTGCGTCCATTCAGGGTAATAGTCATTGAGCCTTTCGCGTTAAGCTTGGCAGCAGACTTTACACGCTTTAACTTTTCTTCTGTGCTGACGGCATTCATGTTTTTCTCCTGATGAATTTATATAACTCACGACACCGAGCTTAAACAGAAGAAAGAAAAGGACACCTGTCAAGGTTGACAGGCCCGACCGATGGTCAAAGGGCGGGCCTGAGCCAAAAAGGTTCGGAGGTTGCCTACTCGGTCATCGCAAGATCGACGCCAGACGCCACCGCCACTTATCGCCGTGGGCAATTGCCCAGCGCTACGAATGCACGGCAGACATGAATTTACGAAGATTGCCCGCCTGCAAATCGCTACACTGCCCAGGTGGTGCGTGCCGGATGCGCGCACAGCTCAATCAGACCGCTGGATGCAGGAGACAAGTGTGCTCAAGAAACTGGGAATCAAAGGCCGCGTGCTGTTGCTGACCCTGTTGCCGACCAGCCTGATGGCGCTGGTCCTGGGCGGCTATTTCACCTGGATGCAGCAATCGGACCTGCACGCCCAGTTGCTGCAACGTGGCGAGATGATCGCCGAGCAACTGGCCCCGCTGGTCGCCCCGGCCATGAGCCGCCAGGACACCGATCTGCTGGAGCGCATCGCCACCCAGTCCCTCGAGCAAGCGGACGTGCGCGCCGTGACTTTCCTCGCCCCCGACCGCGCGCCGTTGGCCCACGCCGGCCCGACCATGCTCAACCGGGCACCGGAGGGCAACAGTGCACAGCTGCTGCAACGCACCGGCAACGACGCCACGCGCTACTTGCTGCCGGTATTCGGCAAGCACCGTAACCTGGCGGGCGAACTGATTCCCGAGGAAGCCGACCGTCTGCTGGGCTGGGTCGAGCTGGAGTTGTCCCACAGCGGCATGTTACTGCGCGGCTATCGCAGCCTGTTCGCCAGCCTGCTGCTGATCGCCGCCGGCCTGTGCCTGACCGCGCTGCTGGCCCTGCGCATGGGCCGCACGATCAACCGCCCACTGAGCCAGATCAAGCAAGCCGTGGCCCAACTCAAGGACGGTCACCTGGAAACCCGCCTGCCACCGCTGGGCAGCCAGGAGCTGGATGAACTGGCCTCGGGCATCAATCGCATGGCCAGTACCTTGCAGAACGCCCAGGAAGAATTGCAGCACAGCATCGACCAGGCCACCGAAGACGTGCGCCAGAACCTGGAAACCATCGAGATCCAGAACATCGAGCTGGACCTGGCCCGCAAGGAAGCCCTGGAAGCGAGCCGGATCAAATCCGAGTTCCTGGCGAACATGAGCCATGAAATCCGCACACCGCTCAACGGCATCCTCGGTTTTACCCACCTGTTGCAAAAAAGCGAACTGACCCCGCGCCAGCTCGATTACCTGGGCACCATCGAGAAATCCGCCGACAGCCTGCTGGGGATCATCAACGAGATCCTCGACTTTTCGAAGATCGAGGCCGGCAAGCTGGTGCTCGACAGCATTCCGTTCAACCTGCGGGACCTGCTGCAAGACACCCTGACCATCCTCGCCCCGGCCGCCCACGCCAAGCAGTTGGAACTGGTGAGCCTGGTCTACCGGGACACACCGCTGTCGCTGGTGGGCGATCCGCTGCGCCTCAAGCAGATCCTCACCAACCTGGTGAGCAACGCCATCAAGTTCACCCGCGAGGGCACCATCGTCGCCCGGGCCATGCTCGAAGACGAGCACGAAGACAGCGTGCAGTTGCGCATCAGCATCCAGGACACCGGTATCGGCCTGTCCAACCAGGACGTTCGGGCGCTGTTCCAGGCGTTCAGCCAGGCCGACAACTCGCTGTCCCGACAACCGGGTGGCACCGGCTTGGGCCTGGTGATCTCCAAGCGCCTGGTGGAGCAGATGGGCGGCGAGATCGGCGTCGACAGCACACCGGGCGAAGGCTCGGAGTTCTGGATCAGCCTGCGCCTGCCCAAGACCCGTGACGATGCCGAAGACCTGCCGGGCCCGCCGTTGCTGGGCCGGCGCGTAGCGGTGCTGGAGAACCATGAACTGGCCCGCCAGGCCTTGCAGCACCAGCTCGAAGACTGCGGCCTGCAAGTGACGCCGTTCAACACCCTGGAGAGCTTGACCAACGGCATCACCGTCGCCCACCAGACCGACCAGGCGATCGATCTGGCCGTACTGGGCATTACCAGCAACGACATGCCGCCGGAGCGCCTCAACCAGCACATCTGGGACCTTGAGCACTTGGGCTGCAAAGTGCTCGTGCTGTGCCCCACCACCGAACAGACCCTGTACCACCTCTCGGTGCCCAACCCCCACAGTCAGTTGCAGGCCAAGCCGGCCTGCACCCGCAAGTTGCGCCGCGCGCTGTCCGATCTGGTCAACCCGCGCCCGCCCCGCAGCGAACCCAGTGAGCCGGTTTCCAGCCGTGCCCCGAAAGTGCTGTGCGTGGACGACAACCCGGCCAACCTGCTGCTGGTGCAGACCCTGCTCGAAGACATGGGTGCCAAGGTGCTCGCGGTGGAAAGCGGCTACGCAGCGGTCAAGGCGGTGCAGAAGGAAACCTTCGACCTGGTGCTGATGGACGTGCAGATGCCCGGCATGGACGGTCGCCAGAGCACCGAGGCGATCCGCCAGTGGGAAAGCGAGCGGCACTGCACGCCGCTGCCCATCGTCGCCCTCACCGCCCACGCCATGGCCAACGAAAAACGCGCGCTGCTGCAAAGCGGCATGGACGACTACCTGACCAAGCCCATCAGCGAACGGCAACTGGCCCAGGTGGTGCTCAAATGGACCGGCCTGGCCCTGCGCAACCAGTCGCCGGAGCGCAACAGCGATGCCCAGGGTGGTAGCGAACTGCTGGTGCTCGATCATGAAGAAGGCTTGCGCCTGGCTGCCGGCAAGGCCGATCTGGCAGCGGACATGCTGGCAATGCTGCTGGCGTCCCTGGAAGCCGACCGCGAAGCGATCCGCCAGGCCAGCGAGGCCAACGATCACAACGCCCTGATCGAACGGGTCCACCGCCTGCACGGCGCCACCCGCTACTGCGGCGTACCGCAATTGCGGGCGGCCTGCCAGCGCAGCGAAACCCTGCTCAAGCAACAGGACCCCAAGGCTGCCGTCGCCCTGGAAGAATTGGAGCGTGCGATCAACCGCCTCGCCAGCGAGGCGCGTATCAGCGCCTGATCCAGGGCAATACCCTGGAAATCGGAATCGCTGAAAATCCACGCTCCTACAGGTTTATTTTTTTGCCAGGAGGCCCCATGCGCGCGATTCTCTTCAGCAGCCAGACCTACGACCGTGACAGTTTCATCAAAGCCCCGGCGCCCGCCGGCCTCGAGTTGCAGTTCCAGCCCGCCCGCCTGAACCTGGACACCGTGGCCCTGGCCGAACGGCATGAAGTGGTCTGCGCGTTCATCAACGATGACCTGAGCGCCCCGGTTCTGGAACGGTTGGCCGCGGGCGGCACGCGGCTGATCGCCCTGCGCTCGGCCGGCTACAACCACGTCGACCTGCCCGCCGCCAAGCGCCTGGGCTTGAGCATCGTCCGGGTACCGGCCTACTCGCCCCACGCCGTGGCCGAACATGCCGTGGCGTTGATCATGGCCCTCAATCGCTGCCTGCACCGCGCCTACAACCGCACCCGGGACGGCAATTTCAGCCTCCATGGGTTGACCGGGTTCGACCTGGTGGGCAAGACCGTCGGGGTGATCGGCACCGGACAGATCGGCGCGACGTTCGCGCGGATCATGGCCGGCTTCGGCTGCCAATTGCTCGCTTACGACCCGTACCCCAACCCGCAGATCGAAGCCCTCGGTGCCCGCTACCTGCCTCTGGATGAACTGCTGGCACAAGCGCAGATCATCAGCCTGCACTGCCCGCTGAACGAACAGAGCCGCCACCTGATCAACGCCCAATCCCTGGCGTCGATGCAACGCGGCGCCATGTTGATCAACACCGGACGCGGTGGCCTGGTGGACACACCAGCCCTGATCGAGGCGCTGAAGAGCGGTCAACTGGGCTATTTGGGATTGGATGTCTATGAAGAAGAGGCCGAACTGTTCTTCAAGGACCGCTCCGACCAGCCTTTGCAAGACGATGTGCTGGCACGCCTGCTGACCTTCCCCAACGTGGTGATCACTGCTCACCAGGCCTTCCTCACCCATGAAGCCTTGGCGGCGATTGCCATGACTACGCTGGATAACATCGCAGCCTGGGCGGCCGGCACACCAAAGAACCTGGTGAACCGCTAAACCTGAACCAACACACCCCCTGTGGGAGCGAGCTTGCTCGCGATAGCGGTGTGTCAGTTTATGAATGTGGTACTGACACACCGCCTTCGCGAGCAAGCCCGCTCCCACAGAAGGGAGTTTCGTCGGCCAGATCCCAGGTTGACCGGCATCCGGACCATCCCAAGCCATGCCCCGTGCTAGCATGTCGCGCCTATTTGGAGGACCCATGGCCGAACACGATTTCCGCTACACCCTGATGAACCCGCAGCACACCTTGACCGAAGTCCGCGCCCTGGCGCCGGGCCGCTATCAGGTCACCGGCAATGGCGGCTCGATCCAGGCCAACGATGTATTGCTCGTCACGCTCAAGGGCAGCAAGGATTTGTCCATGCGCCTGACCGTGGATACCGTGCGACACCTGCTCAAACCCATGGGCCAATGGACCGCCATGACCACCGGCCCGGTGTTCGGCGAACTGGCGATCCATACCTGGCAGGTCAACTGTGACGGTTGCGCCAAGGCACTGAGCTTCGAATTCGCCGTCGATGCCAAACTCGGCGTCAAGGCCGAGAAACCGGCCGCCACCGCACGGATCGCCGAACTGGGCTGGACCACCGTGGGTGAAAAACACCTGTGCCCGACATGCCAGGAAGCCGCCTGATGAAACGTTTGGCCCTGTCCGCGTCGATCGGCATGAGCCTGATGGGGTGTGCCGCTGAACCTGTGCAGTTGCAACACAACCGCAGCTATATCCTGGAATGGATCGGCGAACGGCCATTGATGGACTACAGCCACCTGACCATCACCCTTGGGGATGACGGCCGGGCCTATGGCAACGGCGGCTGCAACCACTGGTTCGCGCCCTACACCCTGGAAGGCCATCGCTTGAGCTTCGGCAAGATCGGCAGCACCCGCAAGCTCTGCGCCCCGGCGCTGATGGAGCAGGAGACGCGCTTCTTGCAGGCCCTGGAGAAGGTCGAACGCTGGGACATCTCGCCCATCGAGCAGATGCGCTTCTGGCCGGCCCAGGGCAAGCCGCTGCGGTGGTGGCTGGAAGAAGGCTGAGGCCTGAGCCCTCCAGACACACCTGGTTGGACCAGGGACATGGTTAACCCTGTGGCGAGGGAGCTTGCTCCCGCTGGGCTGCGAAGCGGCCCCCGGATGCACCTGTCACTTTGATGTTTCAGGCAGAATGCAGGGGCCTGCTGCGCAGTCCAGCGGGAGCAAGCTCCCTCGCCACACACGAAGCCCTCAACCACAAGCGGGTTATTTGAACGCCTGCAACGCCTCAAGCTTGGTCATTACCCCCGCCGCCGTCTGCTCCCCCAGCAACTGCTCGCGCACCTTGCCCCGGTTATCGATGATGTAAGTCACCGGCAAGCCTTCACTGCGAGGCAGGTCGAAGATCTCGGCCGGATCCCGGGCCAGCACCGTGAAGCGAATCCCCATCTTGTCGCTGGCACTCTTGAGCTCTTCGCCCTGCACCTGGTCGAAGTTGACCCCGAACACACCGACGTTGCGCCCCTTGAGCTGTTCGGCCAAGGCATTGAATTCCGGGATTTCGGTGCGGCACGGCGCGCACCATTCCGCCCAGTAGTTGAGCACCAGCCATTGTTTGTCCAGCCGCTGCGAGTCGATGGCCTGGCCGTTCTGGTCCACTCCGTAGTCGTTTCCGCAACCGGCGAGCAACAGGATGCCCATGAATGTCAGTGCCGCCATCAATCGCCTTGTCATGTACCAATCCTTGTCTGAATGTGAACGCTGCTGCGACCCGTCGCCTCTCTAAGGTGCTAGGGACTTCGCGGCACAGTAGAATAGCCGCCACCTTACGCAAGATGCGACCCGCTCATGACCGATCTGACGCTTTATCACAACACGCGCTGCTCGAAATCCCGCGGTGCGCTGGAACTGTTGGAGGCCCGCGGCCTGACGCCCACCGTGGTCCGCTACCTGGAAACCCCGCTCGACGCCGCGCAACTGGAACGCCTGCTGGGCAAGCTCGGCATCACCGCCCGGCAATTGCTGCGCACCGGCGAGGATGAATACAAAGACCTGAACCTGGCCGACGAAAGCCTGAGCCAGGCCCAGTTGATCGCAGCCATCGCCGCCCACCCGAAACTCATGGAACGGCCGATTCTGGAAGCCGGTGAAAAGGCCGTGATCGGCCGGCCGCCGGAGAAGATTCTGGAGATCCTGCCGTGACCACGCCGTACATCCTGGTGCTGTATTACAGCCGCAGCGGCTCCACCAACGAGATGGCCCGGCAAATCGCCCGGGGGGTCGAACAGGCCGGGCTGGAAGCCAGGTTGCGTACGGTGCCGGCGATTTCCGCCGAGTGCGAAGCGGTTTCCCCGGACATCCCCGAGCAAGGCCCGCTCTACGCCAGCCTCGATGACCTGAAACATTGCGCCGGCCTGGCCTTGGGCAGCCCGACGCGGTTCGGCAACATGGCTGCGCCACTCAAGTACTTTCTCGACGGCACCAGCAACCTGTGGCTGACCGGCGCACTGGTGGGCAAACCGGCCGGGGTGTTCACCTCCACCGCGAGCCTGCACGGCGGCCAGGAAACCACCCTGCTGTCGATGATGCTGCCGCTGTTGCACCACGGCATGCTGATCACCGGCCTGCCCTACAGCGAATCGGCCCTGATCGACACCCAGGGCGGCGGCACGCCCTACGGTCCGAGCCATCATGCCGGGGCCGACGGTAAAAGCGGCTTGAACGAACATGAAGTCGCCCTGTGCCGCGCCTTGGGTTTGCGCCTGGCGAAAACCGCCCTGCTGCTGGAGAACGGCCGTGGCTAAGAAGCCGAAGATCCTGCCTTCCATCCAATGGCTGGAACCGCGCGTACGCCTGGCTCGCGTCCTCAGCCTGCTGTGCTTTTTCGGCCTGGTGGGGTTGCTCAGCGCCTATTACCTGCTGATCGCCGACCTGCACGGCGCACGGCCCTGGGTGATTCTGCTGATCGAACTGGTGCCGCTGCTGATACTCGCGCCCGGCATGCTCAGCGGCAGCGCCCGTGGACACTCATGGATGTGCTTCGTGGTGAACCTGTATTTCATCAAAGGCGCACTGGCGGCCTATGACCCGAACCGGCAATGGTTCGGCGTGCTGGAAATGGCGGCAAGCGTGGCGGTGTTCTGCTCGGCCCTGCTGTATGTGCGCTGGCGGTTCCAGTTGAACCGGCGGTTGGCGGGGGAAGGCGAGATTTCCGTCGCCTGATACACCGTTATCGCGAGCAAGCTCGCTCCCACAAGGGCTCGATGGCACCCTGTGGGAGCGAGCTTGCTCGCGATGGCGGCAACGCGGTCTCAATGATTAACGGTATACGCCAGCATCATCGATATCTGGCTCATAGGCCTTCCCCCGCTCTCTTCATGCCACTGGTTGAAGGCATTCTGCACCGTCGCCAGGTCCCGCAGGCTGGTGGGGACTTTGTCGATGATGTCCTGGGCATTGAGCGCGGCCACCACGTCATAACTGGGCACGAAGGTGTCCTTGCCCATCATCCGCAAGAAGCGCGGAGCCGACAGGCCGCCCAGTTGATGGCCGTGCTTTTTCAGATAGGTCCACAGGCCGACGATGTCAGTCACTGGCCAATCGGCGACCAGTGCGCCAAAGCTGCCCTTTTCATGGGCCACGTCCAATATCAGTTGCGCGTTGCGCGGCACACTCTTGAGCTTGCCCAGGTGGCGGATGATCCGCGCGTCCTGCATCAAACGCTCCAGGTGCTCGGCGCTCATCAGCACGACTTTCTCCGGATCGAACTTGAAGAACACCTCTTCGAACGCCGGCCACTTGGCATCTACCAGGCTGTGCTTGAGCCCGGCGCGGAACACCCGCAGCGCCATGGTCGAGAGGTAGCGGTCGTCGCCGATCTTGCGCAGTTGCGCCGGGGTCTTGGGAACCGGCAGGTGGGCTTCCAGTTCAGCCGCCGAACCGAAGCGGTTCAGACAATACTCGTGCAGCCACTTGTAATCGCGCATGCCCTCTCCTGGGGTCGGAAATGAAAACGGCGCCAGTGGCCCTTATAGCCACTGGCGCCGTGAATAGAGCGGTTGGCACCGTCAGAGGTTCACCACGTTGACGAACCGCGGCGTGGCGTTTTCATCGATGCGCAGGTTGGTGAAGTCGAACAGGTTGCGGTCCGCCAGTTGCGACGGAATGACGTTCTGCAGGCCACGGAAAATGCTCTCGGTACGGCCCGGGGTCTTGCGTTCCCACTCCTGGAGCATCTCCTTGACCACCTGGCGCTGCAGGTTTTCCTGGGAGCCGCACAGGTTGCAGGGGATGATCGGGAACTGCTTGAAATCCGAATAGGCCTGGATGTCTTTCTCGCTGCAATAGGCCAGTGGGCGGATCACCACGTTGCGCCCGTCATCGGCCCGCAGCTTGGGCGGCATGGCCTTGAGCGAACCGTTGTAGAACATGTTCAGGAAGAAGGTCTCGACGATGTCGTCGCGATGGTGACCCAGGGCCATCTTGGTCGCACCGATCTCGTCGGCGAAGGTGTAGAGCGTTCCGCGCCGCAGGCGCGAGCACAGCGAACAGGTGGTCTTGCCTTCGGGAATCAGTTCCTTGACCACCGAATAGGTGTCTTTCTCGACGATGTGATATTCCACGCCCAGCGACTCGAGATAGGCCGGCAGCACGTGCTCGGGGAACCCGGGCTGCTTCTGGTCCATGTTCACCGCGACGATGTCGAACTTGATCGGCGCAACCTTCTGCAAATGCATCAGCACATCGAGCAAGGTGTAGCTGTCCTTGCCGCCGGACAGGCAGACCATGACCTTGTCGCCGTCCTCGATCATGTTGAAATCGGCGACCGCCTCACCGGCCTGGCGGCGCAGGCGCTTTTGCAGTTTGTTCTGGTTGACCGTAAGAGTGCCCATGACGCGAAATCCGTGAGGTGTGACGAAAGGCCGGCATTTTACGCAAAAAACCTGGCTGTGGCACCGCACTTGTGGCGAGGGAGCTTGCTCCCGCTCGGCTGTGGTAGGAGCTGCCGAAGGCTGCGATCTTTTGATCTTGATATTTCGCTCTCGACTCAATTGTCTGGGACAAGATCGCAGCCGAGCGGGAGCAAGCTCCCTCGCCACAGGGCATTTGTTCGCCAACAGGGTTATGCCCACAGATCAAGCCGCGATTAACCCGTTCCGTTACAGCGCGATTTGCTCTAAGCCCCCCATCCCCCTCGGGGTAACTCCTTTCTATACTGCGACATAAGGTCGCATACATATCCAGACCTTTACTTACTTGGCCGTTTGGCCCGTAGGCGCTCCGTTGGGGGGCGATGGCAATAACAAAGGAGTGACTGACTATGATCCATCATGTCGTGGGGCTCTTTACCCACCCTGATCAAGAATGGAAAGAAATCCGTGGCGATCAGGAGGAAAGCATCAGCCACATGTACCTCACCCACACGCTGATCCTGGCGGCCATTCCCGCGGTTTCGGCATTTATCGGCACCACGCAGGTGGGATGGGTCATCGGCAATCGTCCACCGGTCATGCTCACGCAGGAAAGCGCGCTGTGGATGACCATCATGTCGTACCTGGCCATGTTGGGCGGCGTGGCGGTAATGGGTGCCTTCATCCACTGGATGGCCCGTACCTACGACGCCAATCCGAGCCTGGCCCGTTGCGTCGCGTTCGCCACCTATACCGCGACACCTCTGTTCATCGGCGGCCTGGCGGCGCTCTACCCGCACATGTGGCTGGGGATGATCGTCGGCACGGCGGCAATCTGCTACACCGTCTACCTGCTGTACGTCGGCCTGCCAACGTTCATGAACATTCCCCAGGACGAAGGTTTTCTGTTTTCCAGTTCAGTACTCGCGGTCGGCCTGGTGGTGCTGGTGGCCATCATGGCGTTCACGGTGATCGTCTGGGGGCTGGGCGTCGGCCCGGTCTATACCAATTGAAGTAGTGCCCTCCAATAAAAAAGCAGGATCTGCCGACACAGGCCGCCGCAAGGCGGCCTTCCTGTGTTTGAAACGACCACTGGGCGCCTGGGCGATTCGCAACGGCCGACGCTTGCGGCATACTCGGGCTTCTGGAGACCCGTAAAGCATGCTCGAGCAACTCAATACCCGCGTCGAAGAGTGTTACCAACAAGCCGAATCCTTTTTCAAACGTCCTTTCAAACGCCCGGTGGTCAGCTTCAAATTGCGTGGCCAGAAGGCCGGTGTCGCGCACCTGCATGAAAACCTGCTGCGCTTCAATCCACAGTTGTACCGGGAAAACGCCGAAGACTTCCTCAAGCAGACCGTCGCCCATGAAGTCGCGCACCTGATCGCCCACCAACTGTTTGGCGAACGCATCCAGCCCCATGGCGAAGAATGGCAACTGATCATGCGCGGCGTGTACGAACTGCCGCCCAACCGTTGCCACACCTACGAAATCAAACGCCGCAGTGTGACCCGCTACATCTACAAGTGCCCTTGCGATGGCAGCGACTTCCCGTTCTCGGCCCAGCGCCACAGCCTGGTGCGCCAGGGGCGGCGGTATTTGTGCCGCAGCTGTCGCAATACCTTGGTGTTCAGTGGGGAAACGCGGGTGGAGTAATGCTCTTGTAGGGCCTGGGCTGACCTCATCGCGAGCAAGCTCGCTCCCACAGGATCCGTGAACGCCAAAGATCCAGTGTGGGAGCGAGCTTGCTCGCGATGGCGGCCTTGTCGCCCTACAAAATCACCCCGCTCCTGCGCAATTCGGCAATCCGCTGCGCACTGAAACCCAACGCCCCCAGCACCTGATCCGTATGCGCTCCCAGCTCCACGCCAATATGGCGAGGCTCGGGCAGACCGTCTGAAAACCGCAATGGACAGGCCATCTGCGCCTGGCTCGAACCATCCCCTCGGGGCACCTGTTTCACCAGCTCCCGAGCCTGTAACTGCGGATGCCGGACAGCCTCCTCCAGGCTCAGCACCGGCTCGACGCAGGCATCGATCCCGGCAAACAAACCGCACAGCTCGGCAAAATCATGCTTCTCGAACTCGGTTTGCAGTGCCTGCTTCAAGGCCTGTTGCTGCTCAGGCTTGGGCGACAGCCCCTGGGCCGCCAGTTCCGGCCGCCCCAAAGCCTCGCACAGCGCCTGCATGAAGGCCGGTTCCAGGCTGCCCACCGACATCCAGCGACCGTCACGGGTGCGGTAATAGTCGTAGAAGCTGCCGCCGTTGAGCATCTGATTCTCCCAACCCGGTTCCACACCGCAGGCCAGGTAACCGGCGCCGGCCATGGCGTTGAGGCTGAACACGCAGTCAGTCATGCTCACGTCAAGGTGCTGGCCCTGACCGGTCTGCTGACGGGCGATGACCGCCGCCAACAGTCCGATCACCCCGTGCAATGAACCACCGGCGATATCCGCCGCTTGAATGCCCAGCGGCAACGGCCCACTGTCGGCACGGCCGGTGTGGCTGGCCAGCCCCGCCAGGGCCAGGTAATTGATGTCGTGGCCGGCGCGGTCCTTATAAGGGCCGGTCTGGCCGTAGCCGCTGATCGACACGTAGATCAGCCGCGGATTGATGGCTTTCAAGGCTTCGTATCCCAGGCCCAGCCGCTCCATCACGCCGGGGCGGAACTGTTCCAGCAGGATGTCGTAGTCCCCCAGCAACTGCGTGACCACCTCCAACGCTTCCGGCTGCTTGAGGTCCAGGGCGAGGCTGCGCTTGTTGCGGTTGAGGTAGGCGTGGCTGGCCGATACGCCCTGGTCATGGGGCGGCAGTACCCGCAACAAGTCCTGACGGGTCGGCGACTCGATGCGCAACACCTCGGCCCCCATGTCCGCCAGCAACAGCGAGGCGAACGGACCAGGCAACAGGGTCGAGAAATCCAGAACCTTGAGCGATGCCAGTGGGCCTTGCATGAGTGATCTCCGAAGGGGGGATGGTTAGAGACTAGGCAGGGACTGGCGGTGGGGCAATTACCGCAGGTGCCAGTCTGGATGACCATTGCGCTCAGCGTGAGAGCCTTGTGGTGAGGGCGCTTGCACCCTCACCACAGAAGCCTCCTCGACTGAAGAGTTCTGCCAATAAAAAAACCCGCCGAAGCGGGTTTTTTCATTGCAGCCTGAAGATTACTTCACAGTGCCTGGAGCAGAGGTCTCAGCCGCTGCAATCTGCGCCGCCGCGATCTGCTCGTCATCTTCACGAACGTCGGAGATACCGCGACCACCGGAAGCCAGCTCGGTCTGCAGCTGGTCTTCGTCCAGCTCCTTGACCCACTTGGCAACCACGATGGTGGCGACAGCGTTGCCCACCAGGTTGGTCAGGGCGCGGGCTTCAGACATGAAGCGGTCGATACCCAGGATCAGCGCCAGGCCGGCCACCGGCAGGTGACCTACGGCCGACAGGGTGGCCGCCAGTACGATGAAGCCACTACCGGTCACGCCAGCAGCACCTTTGGACGACAGCAACAGCACCAGCAGCAGGGTGATCTGGTGAGTCAGGTCCATCGGGGTATCGGTGGCCTGGGCGATGAACACCGCCGCCATGGTCAGGTAGATCGAAGTACCGTCGAGGTTGAACGAGTAGCCAGTCGGGATCACCAGGCCTACGACAGATTTCTTGGCACCCAGGCGCTCCATCTTGATCAGCATGCGTGGCAGGGCCGATTCCGAGGAGGAAGTACCCAGCACGATCAGCAGTTCTTCACGGATGTAGCGGATCAGCTTGATGACGCTGAAGCCGTGGGCGCGGCAGATGGCGCCCAACACCACCAGCACGAACACCACGCAAGTGATGTAGAAGCAGATCATCAACTGGCCCAGTTGCACCAGCGAACCGACACCGTAGGCACCGATGGTGAAGGCCATGGCACCAAACGCACCCAGTGGAGCCAGCTTCATGATCATGTTGATGATGATGAACATCACGTGGGCGAAGCGATCGATGAAGTCCAGCACCGGCTTGCCGTAGGCACCCAGGCGATGCAGGGCGAAGCCGAAGAGCACCGAGAACATCAGCACTTGCAGGATGTCGCCGTTGGCGAACGCGCCGACGATGGTGTTCGGGATCACGTTGAGGATGAAGGCAATGATGCTCTGGTCTTTACCGGCCGAGATGAAACCGGCGATCTTGCTGGTGTCCAGGGTCGATACGTCAATGTGCATGCCGGCGCCCGGTTGCACGACGTTGACCACGACCAGGCCGATCAGCAAGGCGATGGTGGAGACGATTTCGAAGTACAGCAGCGCGTAGCCGCCGGTCTTGCCCACCGATTTCATGTTCTGCATGCCGCCGATACCACTGACGACGGTACAGAAGATGATGGGGGCGATGACCATTTTGATCAGTTTGATGAACCCGTCGCCGAATGGCTTGAGGGCAACACCGGTCTGCGGGTAGAAGTGGCCGAGCAAAATACCGATGGCAATGGCTACGATCACCTGGAAATACAGGGATTTGTACAGTGGCTGACGAGTCGTCATGGCAAACCTTCCTCAAGAGTCCCGCATGACGACTTCCACCTGTCGTCCACGGCACCTCAATTGCGAACCCTCCTGCACTGGAGGGATTTGTTTTTTTCGGCTGCACGCGGCAGACCTATCCAACGCATCGCAAAGCGCGTGCCATTTTTGCGAAATGCCCTACACCCGGTATAGCAGACGGGCTTGCGGTTTCCACACACGACTAAACGCAGTGTGTAAGTGGCGGATTTCCGCCTACAGACCATCCCGCGCTCCGGGATTTGGCGGATATCCGCCTTGTCCAGCCTCAAGCCCCTGCTACCATTCGCCCGCTTAACGGACGGATTTCTGCCATGCGCCAACGCACGATCGCCAGCCACTTCGCCCGCGCTGCCCTGGGCGGCGCACGTCGACAAGGTTTCGACTATTTTCCCTTGCTGCAACAATTGAGCATCAGCCCTGAACTGCTGGATGAACCGCGCGCGCGCATCGCGCCGGAGCAGTTCGCCCGCCTGTTGCAAGCGTTGTGGCTGGCAATGGAGGACGAATACCTGGGATTCGGCCAGGCGCCGAGTAAACCCGGGACGTTTGCCATGATGTGTCATGCGTTGATCCACTGTCGGACCCTGGGCAAGGCCCTTCAGCGCGGCCTGCTGTTCTACAGTCTGTTCCCCGACGCCCCGCGCCTGACGCTGGAAACCGAAGGCGAACGGGTGCGGCTGGTGCTGGACGACTCGACGTTGTGGGACCCCGATCACTTCCTGACTGAAAGCCTGCTGGTGGTCTGGCATCGCCTCGCCAGTTGGCTGATCGGCCAGCGGATAGGCCTGGAGCAGGTGACTTTCGGCTATGCCAGGCCCGCCCACGGGGCCGAATACGACTTATTGTTCCCCTACCCGCTGGTGTTCGACGCGCCCGACAGCAGCCTGCTGTTCCACAGCCGCTATCTGGAAATGCCGCTGTTGCAGGACGAACGCACCCTCAAGCATTTCCTCGAACACTCCCCCGCCGACCTGCTGTCACGCCCGGACGATGGCCATAGCCTGAGCAGCCAACTGCGCCGCCTGCTCAGCCGCGACACGGCACGCTGGCCCGACCTGGACACCGTCGCCGCCCACTTGCACATCAGCCCGCAGACTTTGCGCCGGCATCTGCGGGAGGAAGGCACCAGCTTCCAGGAGCTCAAGGATCAGTTGCGGCGGGATATCGCCATCTACCACTTGGGACGTGCGGATTTGTCGTTGCAGCAGATTGCCGAGCAGTTGGGTTTCTCCGAACCGTCGGCGTTTCATCGGGCGTTCAAGAAGTGGACGGGGCTGACGCCGGGGGCCTACAGGGAGTTGGAGAACTGAGTGGTGACATCCAACTTCTGTGGGGAGCCTGCCGGCCCCTGTGGCGAGGGAGCTTGCTCCCGCTGGGCTGCGAAGCGGCCCCAAGAACTTGCGAGCGCTGCGCACTCGAGCGGGAGCAAGCTCCCTCGCCACAGGGCCCCGCCGACACAGCGAAAAACTTCAGTCAAACCACCGGAAAATGAATCCGGAACGCCGCCCCGCCCAGCTCCGAATCCCCCAGGTTCAACCGGGCGCCGTAGCTTTCGATGATGTCCTTGACCACCGCCAGGCCAATGCCCTGCCCCGGATGCTGACGGTCCAGCCGTTCGCCCCGTTGGAGGATCCGCGCACGTTGATCCGGCGGCACGCCCGGCCCGTCGTCCTCGACGCTCAACTCCGTGCCGCCGAGGGTCTGGTGCACGCTGACACGCACCTCGCCCAGGCACAGTCGATAGGCGTTCTCCAGGAGGTTGCCGAGCATCTCCAGCAAGGCACCCTGTTCGATCGGCACCTGGCAGTGCTCCGGCAAATCGAAACTCACATTGACCCGCTTGTCGCGATAGACCTTGTCCAAGGTGTCGCACAGGCTTTGCAGCACCGGGCGCAAGCGCACCTGATGGCGCACCAACCCGCTTTTGCGCAGGCTGGCGCGCTGCAACTGGTAGCCGATCTGCTGGCTCATACGCTCGATCTGGGTTTGCAGCACCCAGGCCTGGCCACGGTCCTCGGGGCGCCGGGCCATGTCTTCGCTGACCCCCTGCAACACCGCCAGCGGGGTCTTCAGGCTGTGGGCCAGGTCATCGAGGGAATCACGGTAACGGCTGCGCTGCTCCCGTTCGCTGTAGAGCAAGCGATTGAGGGAACCGGTCAGGCGCAACAGTTCCCGGGGGTGCTCGGTACTGAGGCTTTCCCGCGCTCCACTTTCGATTTCATCCAGTTCCTGACTCAGGCGTCGCAGCGCCCGCAGGCCCCAGGTCAGGCCGATCCACAACAGCGCCAGCAACACCGCCAGGGCCGCGCCAAAACCCAGGTAGAGATTGTCCCGCAGCCCCTGCAAGGTCACTTCGTAGTCGCGCACCGGTTGCAAGGTAACGATGCTGAACGCCGCGTTCTGGCCGCCAAGCAGCTTGATCTCGACGTCATAGACAAAAAACTCCTGGCCGTCGTTCTCGCGAATGCGGGCGAACTGGTTGCCCTGGCCGTCATAGCGCGGCGTGTAATTGATGTTTTCTTCCTGGGTGGCCTTCGACCGCCAGACCAACCGCCCCTCACGATCGTAGATGTAGCCCAGCAGGCGGGCATCGGCGAGGTTGAAGCGCTCATCGGGCAACTGCGTCGGCATCTTCAAGCGGTTGTTTTCCACCCGGGCGGCGGAAATCAGCGTGGTCACGTCCGAGGCCAGACGTTGCTCGATGGATTCCTGCAACGCCAGGCTGAACGCGCCTTGCATGGCCGGCAACAAGGCCAGCATGAACAGCACCGCCAGGGTCATCGCGGCCAGCATCAGCCGCAGCCGAAGCGAACGAATCACTGGCAGCGCTCGTTGAACAGGTAACCCAGGCCACGCACGGTGTCGATGGGCTTGAAGCCGGCCGGGGCCTCCAGTTTGCGGCGCAGGCGCCCTACCAGCACTTCGATGACATTGGGATCGCGCTCGTCATCATCGGGGTAAAGCTGCTCCATCAAGCGGTCCTTGGCCACCACCTGCTGGTGATGGCGCATCAGGTATTCGAGGATGCGGTATTCGTAGGCCGTCAACGCCAGCGGCTCCTCGTCGAGGGACGCCTGCTTGCGGTTGAGGTCCAGCAGCAACGGCCCGGCGACGATGGTCGATTGGGTGAAGCCGCTGGAGCGACGCAACAAGGCGTTCAACCGGGCCTCCAGTTCTTCGAACTGAAACGGCTTGACCACGTAGTCGTCGGCGCCGGCGGCCAGGCCTTCGACCTTGTCCTGCCAGTTGCCGCGGGCGGTCAGGATCAGGATCGGAAACGTCTTGTCCTGTGCGCGCAGCCGGCGGATCAGCTCCAGCCCGCTGATACCCGGCAGGCCGAGGTCGATCACCGCCAGGTCGTGGTTGAATTCCCGGACCTGGTACAAGGCCTCTTCGGCATTGGCCACAGCCTGCACCACATGGCCGCTGTCAGTGAGACGGGTTTGCAGGTGATGACGCAACAGCGCTTCGTCTTCGACGACCAGTAATTTCATGGAGCCTCTCCCCAGGCAAATCAAACAATCGCGCGCGGCGCACCTCAACGAAAGGCGCCGGATCGTCTTCGACCGATCCGGCTGGATGCACTCACCCTGGCCCGCTTAGAACGTGTAGTTGGCGGACAGGTAGGTCTGGGCGCTGCTGGTCAGGTCCAGCGAACCGACCTTGTCACCACCGTGCGGGCTCATCTCGGTGCTGGCGTTGCTGCGCAGGTAACGGTAACCCAGTTCAACCGAGGTGTTTTGCGAAATTTGTTGCAGCACGCCGCCCTGCAGGCCTACCGCGTAGCCGATGTCGCTGTCGCGGCTGAAACCGGGAGAGTCCTGGGTCAGCTTGGTCAGGCCCGCCGTGCCGCCACCGAACAGTTTGGTGCTGCTGGTGACCGGAAGGAACACATCGTAGCTGCCCAGCAGGTTTTCCTGGCGCAACTTGATGCCGTTGTGGGTGCCCGAGACGTTGTCGTAGGTGGCGTAGTAGCGGCCCTGGTCGTTCTGCTTGCCCAGGCGCAGGCCATACGTGGTGTCCTTGCCGATGATGCCGTCGGCGTTCGGATGGTTCAGGTTGGCATCCAGGGCGTCGGATTTCTTGACCTTGTCGCTGGTCTGGCCGAGGGTCAGGCTGGCGAAGTTGTCATCGGCGTGGGCCAAGGCGCTGGCGCCCAGCACGGTGAAAGCCAGCAACAGTTTTTTCATCTGAGTCATGGTCGAGCTCCTTTGAAGCATGGGTGGTGTGTGAAGTCGCTGTCACGTTAACCAGCGCTCCCTGAACACCCCTTGAACGTTCTCTGAACCTGCGCTGAATGAATCGGCTAATCTGTGCGGACCACTTTCATAAGGAGATCCGTCATGCGCAGGCTGCTTGCTGTTGTACTTCTGGCCATGAGCGGCGTGAGCCACGCCGCCATCCAGACCCAGGAGATTCCCTACACCAGTGCCGATGGCACCAAGCTGATCGGTTACTACGCTTATGACGACGCCGTCAAAGGCCCGCGCCCGGGTGTGGTGGTGGTGCACGAATGGTGGGGGCTGAACGATTACGCCAAGCGCCGCGCCCGTGACCTCGCGGGCCTGGGCTACAGCGCCCTGGCCATCGACATGTACGGCGACGGCAAGAACACCGAGCACCCCAAGGACGCCCTGGCCTTCATGCAGGCAGCACTCAAGGACGGCAAAGCCGCCAGCGCCCGCTTCCAGGCCGGTCTCGACCTGCTGAAGAAACAGCCCCAGACCGATCCGGACAAACTCGCCGCCATCGGCTACTGCTTCGGCGGCAAGGTGGTGCTGGATGCGGCGCGCCAGGGTGTACCGCTGGCCGGCGTGGTGAGCTTCCACGGTGCGCTGGTGACCAACACCCCGGCCACCCCGGGCAGCGTCAAGGCCAAGGTGCTGGTCGAGCATGGCGCCCTGGACAGCATGGTCACCCAGGACAACGTCACCGCGTTCAAGAGCGAGATGGACAAGGCTGGCGCCGACTATAAATTCGTCAGCCTCGAAGGCGCCAAGCACGGCTTCAGCAACCCTGACGCCGACCGTTTGAGCCACGGCGAACATGGCGGGCCGGACATTGGCTACAACAAGGAAGCCGACGAGAAGTCGTGGGCGGACATGCAGAAATTCTTCAAGAAAATCTTTGGCTGACGCATAACCCTGTGGCGAGGGAGCTTGCTCCCGCTGGGCTGCGCAGCGGCCCCGGCTTTTTTGCGATTGCTGCGCAATCGAGCGGGAGCAAGCTCCCTCGCCACCAAAGCCCTCTCCCGTCTATCCATGAAGCGCCCCCCTCTACCCAGCCTCCCGCCAACCCGGCAAAATGCCGGGCATGAAGACACTTCCCACCCTGCCCGCCTGTTGCTCGCCCCTGGATGAGCACTGGCTATTGCCCGACGCCCTGCCCGGTACGGTGCTGCTGAGCACCTGCTTCGACCCGTTGCTGCTGGCTGGCACCGACTTTCCCGACAGCGCCATCGAACCACCGGCGAGCATCCAGCGCTCGGTGGCCAAGCGCCAGGCAGAATTCCTGGCCGGGCGGATCTGCGCCCGGGCGGCGTTGCAGCGGCTCGACGGCCTAGCCTGCGTGCCGGCCATCGGCGAAGACCGCGCCCCGGTGTGGCCAGCTCATATCAGCGGCTCGATCACCCACAGCACGGGCCGGGCAGCGGCCATCGTCGCGAAAAAAGACCACTGGCAAGGCTTGGGCATGGACGTGGAGAACCTGCTCGACCCCGAGCGCGCCGAGCGCCTGGCCGGTGAGATCCTCACGCCGCCCGAATTGCAGCGCATGGCCACGCTTGGGCGAGATGACCAGGCCTTGCTGGTGACTCTGACCTTTTCCGTGAAGGAAAGCTTGTTCAAGGCGCTGTATCCCATCGTCAGGCAGCGTTTTTATTTCGAACATGCCGAGGTGCTGGACTGGACACACGACGGACAGGTGCGGCTGCGCTTGCTGACAGACCTGTCGACCGAATGGCGCCATGGCAGTGAGCTGCAGGCGCAGTTTGGGGTGAAGGATGGGCAGTTGTTGAGCCTGGTGGGGGTCAAGGCCTGAGAACTGTGCTGCTTTTCAAGGCCTCATCGCGGGCAAGCCTTGCTCCCACAGGTCAGTGCACCTTCATTTAAGTGTGGTTTGCTGTGGGAGCAAGGCTTGCCCGCGATGGCGGTCGATCAGGCACCGCACCTCTCAAGACCTATCCTGATGCCTCGGCCAACTCAGGCTGAAACAGGCACCACCCAGGCTTTTGCTCTTGCCGATCAACGCCCGGCCATCGTGCCAATGGATGATCCGACGCACGATCGACAGCCCCAGCCCATGACCGCCCGACGCCCGGGCGCGGCTGTCGTCCAGGCGCAGGAAGGGTTTGAAAATCCGCTCCCACGCCGCTTCCGGCACGCCGGGCCCGTCATCTTCCACGTCCACCCGACAGCGCAACTGACCCACCTGGTAGCTGACCGTGACCTTGGAATGGGCGTGGCGCATGGCATTGCCCACCAGATTCTGCAAGGCTCGATGCAGAAAGCGTGGCTCGGCCTCGACCCAGGCGCCGTCGCAATCGGCGGCCGACAGGCATAGACCGCGCTCGACCGTGATCCCGGCCCGCAACGGCCCCAGCTCATCGATCACCTGATTAACCAGCGCATCCAGATCCACCCGCTGAAAATTCAAGGCCGGTGAACCCTGCTCCAGCCGCGCGTAGGTGAGCATTTCGTCCACCAGCCGATCCAGGTCTTCGATGTCGTGGTCCATGCCCGCCAGATATTTGTCCCGGGCCTGGGGGGTGGTGGCGCTGCCGAGCATTTCCAGGCCAAACCGCAGGCGCGCCACCGGGGTGCGCAATTCGTGAGACACCGCCCGCACCAGCTCGCGCTGGATCGCCAACAGTTGCTGCAAGTGCTCGGCCATGCCATTGAACGCCGCCGCCAATCGCCCGACCGAGTCGGCGCCTCGGGCCGGCACCCGGGTTTCCAGGCTGCCCTGGGCGATCTGGGTGGCGGCCGACTCCAGACCCCGCAAGCGCCGCTCCAACTGACGCACCAACAGGTAGACGATCAACCCGATCAGGCTCAACCCCAGCGCCGCGATCAGTACCAGCCATTGCGGCGGATAAGGGTTCATCTGGTACAGCGGGCCGATCTCCAGGACCCACGGTGTGCCAACCATGCCGGCGAAGACCCGGATCGAATCGCCACCCTTGCCCAGCGCCATCACCGTATCGCCCTCGGACACGCGACGGCGCTGGTCTTCGTCCATGTCGGCCTGCTCGGCGGTCATCAGTCGCAGGTCGAAACCAAACCCTTTTTCCTGCTCCAGTTGCGCCAGCCGCTTGGGTTGCTCGGCCACGGGGTAACGCACCAGTTCGTCGGCCAACAGGTAAATGGTCGCGCGGGCCAGTTGCTCGCTGATCTGCTGGACTTCCCCGACCAACATCAATTGCTCGGTGTCATTGACCAGCCGATAGACTTTTGCCGCATGGGGCCCGGTCTGCTCGACCAACGCCTGGCCGCGCAACACGCGAGTGCGCTGGCCGAGGTCCAGGTCGGTCTGGGAGAACGTCTGCAAGGCCAGGGGAATGCCCAGCAGACGCTCCCACACGGCCAATGCCCGACGGCGCTCGGTGTCGTTCATTGGCCGCAGGTTGTCGGCCATCAACGAAAACGTACCGTGGGCCAGGCGCTCGCGGTATTGCTCGCCGCGAGTCTGGTTGAGCAGGTGCAGGGCCAGTACGCCGAGGACCGCCACCAGCACCAGCGCCGCGCACATGCCGCCATAAATACGCAGGAAGATCGAATTCACGGTGCCAAGTCTGCGCAAGCTTCGGGAACGAACAGGTAGCCTTTGCTGCGGATGGTCTTGATCAGCCGGGGATGGTCCGGGTCGTCGCCGATCTTGGGCCGGATGCGCGAAATACGCACATCGATGGAGCGGTCCTGGCCGTCATAGCCGATGCCGCGCAGGGCGGTGAAGATTTCTTCCCGGGACAGGATGCGCCCGGCATTGGATACCAGCAGCCACAGCAGGTCGAATTCGGCGCTGGTCAGCTCGATACCGTTGCCCTGCAACCAGGCTTCGCGCAGGGCGTCGTCGACCACCAGCGGACCGAATTGCAGGCGCCGCTGCTTCTGCGCCACGCTCGGCTCCGGCTCGCTGCGTCGCAGCAGGGCCTGGATCCGCGCCAATAGCAGACGCGGGCGAACCGGCTTGCAGACGTAATCATCGGCGCCCAGGTCCAGGCCCTGGATCTGATCGGTGTCGTCGGTGCGGGCGGTGAGCATCAGGATCGGCCCGTCATAGTGCTCGCGCACCTTGCGGCAGATGCTCAGGCCGTCTTCGCCGGGCAGCATCAGGTCGAGGACCACCAGGTCCGGCTGCTCGGCAATGATCCGCGCCGCCGCCACCGCACCGTCACCTTCGATGGCGACACGCAACCCGTTGCTTTCGAGGTATTCCCGGGTCAGCTCGGCCAGACGCTGGTCATCCTCGACGATCAATACCTGCCAGGCTTCTTGTTCCACTGGGGGACCTTTTGGCTGATTAGCTAAATAAGGAGAGGCGTGTTGCCAATCTCACTGACAAGGCACGAACCCTGTGGGAGCGAGCTTGCTCGCGATGGCGGTGTGTCTGTCAGCCTCCATGCTGCTGCTCCGACGCTATCGCGAGCAAGCTCGCTCCCACAGGTTGGGTCCTGCGCCTCCCCGTCTTTTTGTCATGTTAAAGGGGGATAAACACACCCATGCACGGGCCGATTGTATAAACGCCGCCTGCACATAAAACAAGCGGACAAATGCGTTTCGGTCGGGTGGGTTTTATGTGGTAACGTCCGCGCCCGCAAAAATCTTCAGGCTGTTTTCGGATCGTCGAAACCGGTGAAAAAAGGTCCACTCCAGCTAGGTCGCGGCCTACAGAGCAGTTCCACGTTTCGCACACAAATTACGCACAGGCTTATCCACAGGTAGTACGTTGCATACCCCCCAAAAACGCATTATCTTGTAGCCCGCCGCGTAAAAAACCCTACATGTAGGGTTTCAGGCCAAAAACCAAACACAAGTCGGGCAGAGAATTCAAGCGCTTTTCTTGCTTCTGTCCAACTGAAACATCGCATTTCCCCAAGCCCAGACCGCCCCTGCGGATGGCAGCTGTTTCTAGGTCGAAAACGACCGAAACGGTACGGGTGTTGCAGTCAATTGCTGCCACCCCGACAACCCGGTTTCGAGCCTCGCTCGCAACCTGAGAACTTCGGATGGAAGCGGCATTAAACGCCTGCTTCCTACTGTCCCGAAGTTGTTATGCCCGGCGCCAGTCGGTTGTAGTGCTTCAGGACGGAACGGTGGGCACCGTGATGGTGCCCAAACAAACATAGAGAACGTGGAGACACCCATGCACACCGACACAACTCGCGAGAACCCGCAGGGCACCGCGCCGCTGGCCGCCGATTCGAGCCCGGATCTGTCCGCCACCGCGCCGGGCCAACTGCGTGTGATCAAGCGTAACGGCACTGTCGTTCCTTACACCGATGACAAGATCACCGTCGCCATCACCAAAGCGTTTCTCGCAGTTGAAGGCGGCACCGCTGCCGCTTCGTCGCGAATCCACGACACCGTGGCCCGCCTGACCGAACAGGTCACCGCGACCTTCAAGCGTCGCATGCCTTCGGGCGGCACCATCCACATCGAAGAAATCCAGGACCAGGTCGAACTGGCCCTGATGCGTGCCGGCGAGCAGAAAGTGGCCCGCGACTACGTGATCTACCGTGACTCCCGCGCCAAGGAACGTGCTACCCGCTCCCCGGCCGACGCTCCGGTCCAGGCCCACCCGTCGATCCGCATCGCACGCGCCGACGGCAGCCTGGCGCCGCTGGACATGGGCCGCCTGAACACCATCGTCACCGAGGCCTGCGAAGGCCTGGAAGAAGTCGATGGCGACCTGATCCAGCGCGAAACCCTGAAGAACCTCTATGACGGCGTCGCCCTCAAGGACGTCAACACCGCGCTGGTGATGACCGCCCGGACCCTGGTGGAACGCGAGCCGAACTACTCCTTCGTGACCGCCCGCCTGCTGATGGACACCCTGCGTGCCGAAGGCCTGAGCTTCCTGGAAGTCGCCGAGAGCGCGACCCACCACGAAATGGTCGACCTGTACGCCAAGGCTTTGCCCGCTTATGTCGCCAAGGGTATCGAGTTCGAATTGCTGAACCCGGTCCTGGCCGAATTCGACCTGGAAAAACTCGGCAAGGCGATCAACCACGAGCGTGACCAGCAGTTCACCTACCTGGGCCTGCAAACCCTGTACGACCGTTACTTCATCCACAAGGACGGTATCCGTTTCGAACTGCCGCAGATCTTCTTCATGCGCGTGGCCATGGGCCTGGCAATCGAAGAGAAGCAGCGCGAAGACCGTGCGATCGAGTTCTACAACCTGTTGTCGTCCTTCGACTACATGGCGTCGACCCCGACCCTGTTCAACGCCGGCACCCTGCGTCCACAGCTATCGAGCTGCTACCTGACCACCGTTCCGGACGACCTGTCGGGCATCTACGGCGCCATCCACGACAACGCCATGCTGTCGAAATTCGCCGGTGGCCTGGGCAACGACTGGACCCCGGTTCGCGCATTGGGCTCGTACATCAAGGGCACCAACGGCAAATCCCAGGGCGTCGTGCCGTTCCTCAAAGTGGTCAACGACACCGCCGTTGCGGTCAACCAGGGCGGCAAGCGCAAGGGCGCGGTCTGTGCCTACCTGGAAACCTGGCACATGGACATCGAAGAGTTCATCGAGCTGCGCAAGAACACCGGTGATGACCGTCGTCGTACCCACGACATGAACACCGCCAACTGGATCCCCGACCTGTTCATGAAGCGTGTCTTCGATGACGGCAAGTGGACCCTGTTCTCGCCATCCGAAGTGCCGGACCTGCACGACCTGACCGGCAAGGCTTTCGAAGAGCGCTACGAGTACTACGAAGCCCTGACCGAGTACAACAAGATCAAGCTGTTCAAAGTCGTCCAGGCCAAAGACCTGTGGCGCAAAATGTTGTCGATGCTGTTCGAAACCGGCCACCCATGGCTGACCTTCAAGGACCCGTGCAACCTGCGCAGCCCGCAGCAGCACGTGGGCGTGGTCCACAGCTCGAACCTGTGCACCGAGATCACCTTGAACACCAACAAGGACGAGATCGCGGTCTGCAACCTGGGCTCGATCAACCTGCCGAACCACATCGTCGACGGCAAGCTGGACACCGCCAAGCTGCAACGCACCGTGAACACCGCTGTGCGCATGCTCGACAACGTGATCGACATCAACTACTACTCGGTGCCGCAAGCGAAGAACTCCAACTTCAAGCACCGTCCGGTCGGCCTGGGCATCATGGGCTTCCAGGACGCGCTGTACCTGCAGCACATCCCGTACGGTTCCGATGCCGCGGTCGAGTTCGCCGACAAGTCCATGGAAGCGGTCAGCTACTACGCGATCCAGGCTTCCTGCGACCTGGCCGACGAGCGTGGCGCCTACGAGACGTTCCAGGGTTCGCTGTGGTCCCAGGGCATCCTGCCGCTGGACTCGCAACAGATCCTGATCGCCCAGCGCGGCCAGAAGTACATCGACGTCGACCTGAACGAATCCCTGGACTGGGCACCGGTTCGCGCCCGTGTGCAGAAAGGCATCCGTAACTCCAACATCATGGCCATCGCACCGACCGCCACCATCGCCAACATCACCGGCGTGTCGCAGTCGATCGAACCGACCTACCAGAACCTGTATGTGAAATCGAACCTGTCGGGCGAATTCACCGTGATCAACCCGTACCTGGTTCGCGACCTCAAGGCTCGCGGCCTGTGGGACTCGGTCATGATCAACGACCTGAAGTACTACGACGGTTCGGTGCAGCAGATCGAGCGCATCCCGCAAGAGCTCAAAGCGCTCTACGCTACCGCGTTCGAAGTGGACACCAAGTGGATCGTCGACGCCGCCAGCCGTCGCCAGAAGTGGATCGACCAGGCTCAGTCGCTGAACCTGTACATCGCCGGCGCTTCGGGCAAGAAGCTGGACGTGACCTACCGCATGGCTTGGTACCGTGGCCTGAAAACCACTTACTACCTCCGTGCCCTGGCCGCCACCAGCACCGAGAAGTCGACCATCAACACCGGCAAGCTGAACGCGGTTTCCAGCGGCGGCAACCACGGTGACGATTCGGTCCTGGCAGCGCCAGCAGGACCTGCGCCAGTGCCAAAGGCCTGTGCGATCGACGAGCCGGATTGCGAAGCTTGCCAATAAGCTGAGCGGGTGGGCGCGTAAAGGCGCCTGCTGAAAGAAGCCCCCGATAGACCGCTGGTTTATCGGGGGTTTTCTTTTGTGTGGAGAAAAGCCGGGTAAAAAAAACGGCAAGGCCTGATTGCGGGCTTTGCCGTTGGTGTTTCATCTCACCGCAACATCCGCCGAAAATCGACGGATGCCGCGGTGGCCAGGTGACGCTTAGACCGGAAGGGTGAAAGAGTCACCGTTGTTGGTGAAGAACGTCTCGATGGTATTGCTTCCTGCGTACCAGTCCTTCAGGAAAACACCGGAGTCCAGGTTTCCGCTCTGGTAATCGGCCACGTTGAAGATGTAGGCGCCCGCATCGGTTTTGATCACCTGCACGTCGTTGACACTCTGGATATTTTTCAACCTGACAGTGTCGACACCGGTTGTCCCGGTGTCCTCAATGGCGACCATGCTCTTGGAGTTGACTATGTAGGCGTCACCACCTTCCCCACCATAGGCATCGCCAGACGCATTCATATTGAAGGTATCGAAACCCGCGCCACCATGAAGCTCATAGGCGTAACCGGTTCCCGTCAGGATGTCGTTGCCATCGCCGCCATGAGCAATGCCGGAGGAGACCGTCAACGTATCGCTGCCGGCCTCGCCGTAAAGCACGCTGCCAACATCGTTGCCGCTGCTCATCATGGTGTCATTGCCATTGCCGCCATACAGCGTATCGGCTTGGGCGCCCGAGGAAGGCGTCAATGCAAGGGTGCTGATATCCGTGACGGTACCGCCATAGATAAAGTCATCGCCATCGCCGCCGTAAAGCAAGTCGTTACCCGCCCCACCTTCCAGCTTGTTCGAGTAGGCATTGCCCGTCAGGGTGTCGTTGAATTGCGAGCCGATCAGATTATCGATATTGGCCAGCACGTCGCCTTGCGCATCACCTCCCGACGCGGTTCCCGCCAACAGATCGACCTGTACCGCATCGTTGCTGGTCAGATACCAGGCACCGTCGCCACGGCCCAATCCATTGAGCGTGTCAGCGCCCGCCCCTCCGATGAAGTTTTCCGCAGCTCCCGTACTGCCGGTGAAGGCATCGGCCTGGGCGGTCCCCTGGAAAATCTCGATGGAGGTGTAGCTATCGCCGGCCGCGACACCCGTCACCAGAGGCGCACTCAGGTCCAGCGTGATACCCGAGCTCTCACTGGCGAAGCTCAACAAGTCCAGGCCGGTGCCGCCGTTGAAGATATTGGCCCCTGCATCACCGACAAATACGTCACTGTAATTGGAGCCCGTAATCGCTTCGATGCTGCTGTAGGTATCACCTGCCGCGATGCCGGTATGGATACCCGTTTGGGTGTTGATGGTGACACTCGCACCGCTGTCAGCGTAGCTGACTGTATCGGTGCCCGCGCCGCCGATGAGTTGGTCCGCGCCAGCGCCACCGAACAGGGTATCGTTACCCGCACCGCCGATGATGACGTTGTCCGAGGCGTTGCCGCGACCGATGAAATTACCCGTGCCAGTGAAGGTCAGGCGCTCGACCTCCGAAGTCAGGGTCACGTTGACCTGATTGGTGCGCACCTCATCGTCACCGCCACCGGCAAACTCCCGCACGAACTGGCTGGCCGTGCCGTTGATGATGTACACGTCGTTGCCGTTACCGCCGTAGAACTCGGTAGTGCCCAGTGCAGTAGTGAACACATCATCATAGTTCGAGCCGGTAATTCTCTCGAAGGCAGTGAAGGTGTCGCCTTGAGCATCGCCGCCCGACCCCGTCCCCGCGGTGGCAGACGTCATGGTGATATTGATGCCCTGTTCCGACTGCGAATAAGAAAGCATGTCGGTACCTGAGTAGCCATCCAGGCTGTCAGCATCGGCACTGGCGTAAAACGTATCGTCGATTGCCGAGCCTCGGAACGTCTCGATTCCGCTGAATGTATCGCCCGCTGCAAACCCGGTATGCACGCCGGTTTTCAGGTTCAGGGTTACGCTGCTCGCATCCTCGTAACTGACGGTGTCGATGCCGGCACCGCCAATCAATTGGTCCGCACCATTGCCACCGATCAAAATATCGTTACCGGCGCCGGCGGTAATGATGTTGTCCGAGGCGTTGCCAACGCCACGGAAGTTACCCGTGCCGGTAAAGGTCAGGCGTTCAACCTCCGTGGCCAGGGTCACGCTGGCCTGATTGCTGCGCACCTCATCGTCACCGCCACCGGCAAACTCCCGTACGAACTGGCTGGCCGTACCGTTGATAACGTAAACGTCGTTACCCGCACCACCATAAAACTCGTTAGTGCCCACAGCCGTGGTGAACACGTCGTCGTAGTTCGAACCGGTAATTCTCTCGAAGCCAGTGAAGGTGTCGCCTTGGGCGTCGCCACCCAACCCAGTTCCCGCCGTGGCGGACGTCATGGTGATATTGACGCTTTGTTCCGACTGCGAGTAGGAGAGCATGTCGGTACCGGTGTAGCCATCCAGGCTGTCGGCTGCGGCACTGGCGTAGAACGTGTCGTTGATTGTCGAGCCCCGGTAGGTCTCGATGCCGTCGAATGTATCGCCCGCCGCAAACCCGGTGTGCACACCGGTTTTCAGGTTCAGGGTGACGCCACCCGAGTCCTCGTAACTGGCGATATCAACGCCATCACCGCCAATCAACTGGTCCGCACCATTGCCGCCGATCAAAATATCGTTACCGGCGCCGGCGGTGATGATGTTGTCCGAGGCGTTGCCATTACCGCGGAAATTACCTGTACCGGTGAAAGTCAGGCGCTCGACCTCTGTGGCCAGGGTGACGCTGGCCTGATTGGTGCGCACCTCATCGTCACCACCACCGGCAAACTCCCGCACGAACTGGCTGGCCGTGCCATTGATGACGTAAACATCGTTACCCGCACCACCATAGAACTCAGTAGTGCCCAGGGCGGTGGTGAACACATCGTCAAAGTTCGAGCCGGTAATTCTCTCGAAGGCCGTGAAGGTGTCGCCTTGGGCGTCGCCGCCCAACCCAGTCCCCGCCGTGGCGGACGTCATGGTGATGTTGACGCCCTGCTCCGATTGCGAATAAGAGAGCATGTCGGTGCCCGTGTAGCCATCCAGGTTATCGGCTGCGGCACTGGCGTAGAACGTATCGTTGATTGTCGAACCCCGGTAGGTTTCGATGCCGTCGAATGTATCGCCCGCCGCAAACCCGGTATGCACGCCGGTTTTCAGGTTCAGGGTGACGCCACCCGAATCCTCGTAACTGGCGATATCAACACCATCACCGCCAATCAACTGGTCCGCACCATTGCCGCCGGTCAGTAAATCGTTACCGGCGCCGCCGGTGATGATGTTGTCTGAAGCGTTGCCATTACCGCGAAAATTACCTGTACCGGTGAAGGTCAGGCGCTCGACTTCCGTGGCCAGGGTCACGCTGGCCTGATTGGTGCGCACCTCATCGTCACCACCACCGGCAAACTCCCGCACGAACTGGCTGGCCGTGCCGTTGATGACATACACGTCGTTGCCCGCACCACCATAAAACTCGTTAGTGCCCACAGCCGTGGTGAATACGTCGTCGTAGTTCGAACCGGTAATTCTCTCAAAACCAGTAAAGGTGTCGCCTTGGGCATCGCCGCCCAGCCCCGTCCCCGCGGTGGCAGACGTCATGGTGATATTGACGCTTTGTTCCGACTGCGAGTAGGAGAGCATGTCGGTACCGGTGTAGCCATCCAGGCTATCGGCTGCGGCACTGGCGTAGAACGTGTCGCCAGCGGTCGAGCCACGGAAGGTCTCGATGTCGCTGAATGTATCGCCCGTGGCGAAGCCCGTATGCACGCCGGTCTTCAGATTCAGGGTGACGCTGCTGGCGTCCTCGTAACTGACCACGTCAATACCGGCACCGCCAATCAATTGGTCCGCGCCCGCACCACCAATCAAGGTATCGTTACCCGCGCCGCCGGTGATGATGTTGTCCGAGGCGTTGCCGACGCCACGGAAACTACCCGTGCCGGTGAAGGTCAGGCGCTCGACTTCTGTGGCCAGGGTGACACTGGCCTGATTGGTACGAACCTCATCGTCACCACCACCGGCAAACTCCCGCACGAGCTGGCTGGCCGTGCCGTTGATGACGTACACGTCGTTACCCGCACCGCCATAGAATTCGGTGGTGCCCAGGGCAGTGGTGAACACATCGTCAAAGTTCGAACCGGTAATTCTCTCGAAGGCACTGAAGGTGTCGCCTTGGGCGTCGCCGCCCAGCCCAGTCCCCGCCGTGGCGGACGTCATGGTGATGTTGACGCTTTGTTCCGACTGCGAGTAGGAAAGCATGTCGGTACCGGTGTAGCCATCCAGGCTATCGGCTGCGGCACTGGCGTAGAACGTGTCGCCGGCGGTCGAACCGCGGAAGGTCTCGATGTCGCTGAATGTATCGCCCGTCGCAAACCCGGTATGTACGCCGGTCTTCAGGTTCAGGGTGACGCTGCTGGCGTCCTCGTAACTGACGATGTCCACACCGGCACCGCCAATCAATTGGTCCGCACCATTGCCGCCGATCAGCACATCGTTACCGGCGCCGCCGGTGATGATGTTGTCCGAGGCGTTGCCGACGCCACGGAAACTACCCGTGCCGGTAAAGGTCAGGCGCTCGACCTCTGTGGCCAGGGTCACACTGGCCTGATTGGTGCGAACTTCGTCGTCACCGCCATCGGCAAACTCCCGCACGAGCTGGCTGGCCGTGCCGTTGATGACGTACACGTCGTTACCCGCACCGCCATAGAATTCGGTGGTACCCAGGGCGGTGGTGAACACATCGTCAAAGTTCGAACCGGTAATTCTCTCGAAGGCCGTGAAGGTGTCGCCTTGGGCGTCGCCGCCCAGTCCCGTCCCCGCCGTGGCGGACGTCATCGTGATGTTAACGCCCTGCTCCGACTGCGAATAAGAGAGCATGTCGGTGCCCGTGTAGCCATCCAGGCTATCAGCTGCGGCACTGGCGTAGAACGTGTCGCCAGCGGTCGAGCCACGGAAGGTCTCGATGCCACTGAATGTATCGCCCGCTGCAAACCCGGTATGTACACCGGTTTTCAGATTCAGGGTGACGCTGCTGGCGTCCTCGTAGCTGACGATGTCCACACCGGCACCGCCAATCAATTGGTCCGCGCCCGCACCACCGATCAAGGTATCGTTACCCGCGCCGCCGGTAATGATGTTGTCCGAGGCGTTGCCAACGCCACGGAAACTACCCGTGCCGGTGAAGGTCAGGCGCTCGACCTCTGTGGCCAGGGTCACACTGGCCTGATTGGTGCGAACTTCGTCGTCACCACCACCGGCAAACTCCCGCACGAGCTGGCTGGCCGTGCCGTTGATGACGTACACGTCGTTACCATTACCGCCATAGAATTCGGTGGTGCCCAGGGCAGTGGTGAACACATCGTCAAAGTTGGAACCGGTAATTCTCTCGAAGGCCGTGAAGGTGTCGCCTTGGGCGTCGCCGCCCAGCCCAGTCCCCGCCGTGGCAGACGTCATCGTGATGTTGACGCCCTGCTCCGACTGCGAATAAGAGAGCATGTCGGTGCCCGTGTAGCCATCCAGGCTATCAGCTGCGGCACTGGCGTAGAACGTGTCGCCAGCGGTCGAGCCACGGAAGGTTTCGATGCCACTGAATGTATCGCCCGCGGCGAAGCCCGTATGTACGCCGGTCTTCAGATTCAGGGTGACGCTGCTGGCATCCTCGTAACTGACGATGTCCGCACCGGCACCGCCAATCAATTGGTCCGCGCCATTGCCACCGATCAGCACATCGTTACCCGCGCCGCCGGTAATGATGTTGTCCGAGGCGTTGCCACGACCGACGAAGTTGCCCGCACCGGTGTAGGTCAGGCGCTCAACGTTGGCTGCCAACGTCAGGTCGCCCAGCGTCGTGCGTACTTCATCGTTGCCTCCGTCAACCAACTCGGAGACCGTCACGCCCGTTCCGCCGACGATATACACATCATCACCAGCCCCACCCTGAAGGGAATGCCCACTGGTCTGGGCGGTCAGCGTGTCGTTGAAGGACGAGCCCACCACGGCTTCTATAGCCGTCAAAGTATCGCCCTGAGCGTCCCCGCCCAGGCCAGTCCCCGTGATCAGGCTGACTGTCACCCCAGCGGTCGAATTCGCGTAGGACGCCGTATCGATACCTGTCCCACCGTTGAGGGTGTCCGCACCCGCGCCACCCTCCAGCCAATCATTGCCATCTCCGCCACTCAGCGAGTCATTCCCTTCCAACCCATACAGCTGATCCGCACTCGTGGTCCCTACCAGCGTGTCCGCACCCGATGTCCCATTAATCACTGCCATTTTTTCTTCCTTGCCCTGTTGATGAATCGGTTGTGCGTCAGTGGAACAGCAAAGCCTCATCCTTCCCGGAAGGCCCGCTGGGCGTGGTCGCTGATCGGTTTAAGCAAATAAGACATGACGTTCCGGGAGCCGGTCTGGATCATCGATTCCACGGGCATCCCCGGCACCAGGGCGAGCCCTTGAAGTTTTGCCAACTCGCTCTGAGGAATCCTGATACCCGCCCGGTAAAACCCAATCCCGGTACGCTCATCCTGAATCAAATCCGCTGACAGGCGCACCACGGTGCCGGTCAGTTCCGGGGTGGTGCTGCGGTTGAAGGCGCTCAAGCGCAAGATCGCCGATTGCCCGACCGTCAGTTGGTCGATGTCCTGGGCACTGATCTTCGCCTCCACCAGCAACTCATCATCGGCCGGTACGATTTGCATCAGTCCTTCAGCGGGAGAAATCACGCCGCCAATGGTATGCACCGCCAATTGCTGCACACGACCGGCGATGGGAGAGGTGATGTCGATGCGTTTAAGCTGGTCGCTGGCAGTGATTTCCCGCTCGATCAGTTCACCTTGCCGGGCCAGCAGATCCCGCAGTTCCTGGGACACTTCACTGCGGAACGTCTGGTCAACCTGGAGTCGTTGCAACTCGGTTTCGGCGATCTTGCCCCGCGCCTCGGCAATCGATGCCATGAGCTGGCCCCGTTCTCCGCGCAAGCGGGCAATCCCCCGGGCCAAGGCATTGACCCGGTCGAGGGTCATCATGCCTTTGTCGAACAGTTTCTTGACGGCCTGGTATTCGCTGTCGATCAGCTCGATTTCTTCTTGCTTGGTTTTCTGCTGGATGTCGTGGCCGGCAATGGTTTCATTGAGTTGCTGGATGCGTTCGCGCAGTTGCTTCTTCTGGCCGTCTCGGGAGGCGCGTCGGTCGAAAAACAATTGCTGCTCGATGGCCATCACAGCCTTGGCCTCATCCACATTCATGCGAGTCAGCAACTCTTTGGGCAGCGGGACTTCGCTGGCGTTGTCCCGCTCGGCCTCCAGGCGAGCCAGACGGGCCCAGGCCTGATTCAAGGATTTACTCACGATGGCTTGGCTGGCGGCCGGCAAGGTTGCGTCCAGGCGCAGCAACACATCTCCCGCCGCAACGCTCTGCCCTTCCTTGATCAGCAACTCGGCTACCACGCCGCCAGTGGGATGCTGGATGGTCTTGACGCTACCCTCCACGGCCACCACGCCCGTGGCGACGACAGCGCCGGACAGTTGGGTGCACAACGCCCACGTCAGGCTGCCGCCGAGCAGCACCACCAACGAGAGGCTCCCCCAACGCAAATGACGGGACAAGGAATGGGTCAGGCTGGCTTCTTGATCGGTGTGCATCAGTTGGATACTCCCAATTCCACGACATTACTGGAGGGACGGGGGGCCGCTGCAGGCGGTCGTTTAAGGACGACATCCCTGGGGCCGAAAGCCGCCTGCACACCGTTCTCGAGAATCAGTACCTGATCGATCACCGCCAAAATGCTGGTGCGATGGGCAATCACCACCACGATTGCGCCGCGAGCCTTGAGCGCCAGGATCGCTTTGGCCAGCGCTTGCTCGCCGTCGGCGTCGAGGTTTGAATTCGGCTCGTCCAGCACCACCAGGAACGGATCACCAAACAGCGCCCTGGCCAATGCCACCCGCTGCCGTTGCCCCGCCGAAAGGTTGACCCCGCCCTCGCCCACTTGGGTTTCATAACCCTGGGGTAGTTGCAGAATCAGCTCATGGACGCCGGCCAATTGCGCGGCGCTGACAATCGCACTGTCCTGTGCTGAAGGATCCAACCGGGCGATGTTCTGGGCGACGGTTCCGGTAAACAGGCCAACGCTTTGCGGCAGATAACCAATCAACTTGCCTCGAGCCTGCTCAGCCAGCAGGTCCAACGGCGCCCCATCGAGCCGGACATGCCCCCGCGCCGGCACCCATGCGTTGACCAACACTCGCGCCAATGACGACTTGCCCGATGCACTCGGCCCCACCACACCGACAGCGGTGCCTGCGGCGACCATGAAGTTGATATTTTGCAAAGTCAGGCGCTGCGCGCCGGGCGGCGCGGCAAAAACACTTTCCACCTGCAAATGGCGATGGGCAGCGGGCAGTTCGGTCTTGCTCTGGGTATCCGGGAACAGAGAGAACACTTCCAACAGCTTCTTCCAGGCGACCTGGGCACCCAACAGGCTGCGCCACGTGGCAATGACCTGCTCCGCCGGTGCCAGGGTTCGCGCCACAATAATCGAGGCCGCAATCATCGTGCCGCCGCTCAAGTCGCCTTTGATCACCAGCCATGCACCCAGGGCCAGGGCGGCCGATTGAACGATCTGGCGCAGGGTTTTGGAAATGCCACCGTAAAAGCCGCCGATGTCGATCGAGCGTCGTTGCAGGGTGATGAAGGTGCTGTGATTCTTCTGCCAGATGTTCGACGTGTCAGCCAACATGCCCATGGCCTTGAGGGCTTCGGCGTTCTGGTGGGCTTGCTGGCCCAGATGATTGCGCTTGTTCAACGCCTCGGCTGACGCCTGCATCAATTTGCGGGTTTGCCGGTCAGTGGTCACGGTCAGCGCGATGAGGATGACCATCAGGCCGGCGGCTAAAAGACCGAACAACGGGTGAATGTAAAAGCAGACCGCGAGGTAAACCGGCATCCAGGGCAAATCGAAAAATGCCACCAGCCCCGGACCGCCTATGAAGTTCCGGATCTGGTCCAGTTCCTGGGCCGGTTTCAGGGCATCGCCAGTAATGGGCGTTTTCAGCGACGCACCGGCAATCACATTGAACACCTTGGTGGACAGCGCCAGATCCAGCGAAGAAGCGATTCGCACCATGACCCGGGAACGAATGACATCCAGCAGGCCCGAAAGCGCATAGACCCCCAGCGCCAGCAAGCCCAGCGCCACCAATGTCGGCACGCTCTGGCTGGGAATCACCCGGTCATACACTTCCAACATGAACACCGGGCCGATCAGCGCCAGAATATTGATCACACCGGAAAACAGGGCAGCGCCGAGCAGCCCCCGACGCAGTAGCAATTTCAATGAAGGCGCGACGACAGGCGCACTGACCGCGTTATGAGGTTTCAACTGGTATCCGTCCCTTGGTTCTTCGTGACATCCCTGTCGTCAGTCAATACAGGCTTGATGACAGTCGTATGGAAACTTGACGCTCTTTGAGCGATTTGGACTGAAGTGCAAATTCCGCACCAGCTACCCGACAAACGGTCATCCGTTCAAAACTCACCCATAAAAAAACCGACGCCCAAGACGTCGGTTTTTTTGCAACAGCCAGCTATCAGGCCATCTGAATGATGGTCTGCATGATGGTGCTCTGGGTGGAGATAGTCTTGGCGTTCGCCTGGTAGTTGCTCTGGGCCTTGATCAGCTCGACCAGTTCGTTGGTCAGGTTGACGTTGGACTCTTCCAGGGAGTTGGAGACGATCGAACCCAGGGTGCCGGTTTCCGGGGCATCGTAGCCCGGGATGCCCGACGCGAAGGTTTCTTTCCAGCTGGTGCCGCCTACCGGCTGCAGACCTTGCTCGTTGGTGAAGCTGGCGAGCGCGAGCTGGCCGATCGGCTTGGTCTGGTTGTTGCTGAAGTTGGCCAGCAACACACCGCTGCCGTCGATGGTCAGGTTGGTAATCTGGCCGGTGGCGTAGCCGTTCTGGGCTGGAATCGAGCGGGCGGTGTCGGCGTTGAATTGGGTGGTATTGCCCATGGAAATCGTGATGGTTGGCGCACTCGCGGCGCCGTTGGCGGCCCATACGCCGTTGGTCACGGTGCCGGGAACCCAGCCGGTCAGTACCAGATCACTATTGACCGTCGCTGGCGGAGTGGTGACCGTGGTCAACTTGCCGTTCGAATCGAAGTTCATGGTCGAAGGGATCGGCGCAGTCGCACCGGTCGTGGTCGGCAAGGTGCCGTTCAGGTTACGACCATCGATCAAGGTATAGACGTTCCAGGTGTTGCCGGCAGTCTTGACCATGTACTGGTCCATGGAATGCTGGTTGCCCTGGGTGTCGTAGACCGGAGTGGTGAACTGCTTGGTGAACGTAGCGGTGTCGTTCGGATTGAACGCCGCAGTGATCGCCGTCGCTGTCGAGTTCAGGTTGATCGTCGACGAAACCAAGCTGGTGGCATTCGGCGGCAGGTTCGAGGTGTCGATGCGCAGGTCGGTCAGGATACCGTTCTGGATCTTGCCGTTGGCGTCCACACCATAACCCTGCAGGCGCGCAGTACCATCGCTGTTGGTGATGAAACCTTCCTTGTCGGTCTTGAACGTACCGGCACGGGTGTAGCTCAGGGAGCCGTCGTTGCTCAAGACAAAGAAGCCCTGGCCCTGGATGCCCATGTCCAGCACGTTGCCGGTATTGTTCACGTCACCCTGGCCGAACTGTTGGGACACGTTGGCCAGGCGCACGCCGTTACCGACGGTCTTGCTGCCCGAACCCAGCTTGGTGGCCGAGTAGACGTCTTCGAATTCCGCGCGAGACGATTTGAAACCGGTGGTCGCCACGTTGGCGATGTTGTTGCCGGTCACGTCCAGCTGTTTGTTGGCTGCATAGAGACCGCTAAGGCCGATGTTAAAAGACATGTTGACTCCTTTTGCCGGTTAGTCGGCTCTACATACCAATAGTTTGTACTTTGGACAGGGCAATGCTGCCCAGCCCGGCCAGGTTGAGCATCAACTCGCCGCCCGTCTGGCTGATGGTCACGCTGCTGACCGTGGCCGGCAGGTTGGTGATCAGCGACGTGGCCTTGCCGTCGATGGTGGTCGAAGCGGCGAAGGTGTAAGTGCCCGATTCAACGACCGTGCCCGCATCGTTCTTGCCATCCCAGATGAAGGCCGAGTTGCCGGCGTTCTGGCTGCCCAGGTCGATGGTGCGAACGGTCTTGCCGTCCTTGTCCACGATCTTGACGGCGACGGAGGAAACCGATGCCGGTACCACCACCGTACCGTTGAGGCTCTTGGAGGTATCGACCACAGCCTTGTCACCTGGGGCAATGACCGAGCGGCCCACCAGCGACGAGGCCTGCAGGGCCTGGGACGAGTTGTAGTTGCCGGCGATGCCGCTCACCGTCTCGTTGAGGGTGGTGATGCCTTCCAGGCTGCTGAACTGCGCCAACTGGGCAACGAACTCACCGTTGTCCTGTGGCTCCAGCGGGTTCTGGTTTTTCAGCTGGGTAACGAGCAGTTGCAGGAACGCATCCTTGCCCAGTTCCTTCTTGCCGGTCGCCGCACCTGTCACTGCCCCGAGGGTATCGGAGGTGTTGTTGGTCTTGACCGAGGAGTTGGCCAGAATCTCGTTGAGGCTCAAACCGCTTGTAGTGTTGGTAACGCTCATGTGACTCGCCCCTTATCACTGACCGAGGGTCAGGACCTTCTGCATCATGGCTTTGGCGGTGTTCATCATTTCGGCGTTGGTCTGGAACGAACGACTGGCGGAAATCATGTCGGCCATTTCTTCGACGACGTTGACGTTCGGGTAGTAGACATACCCCTTGGCGTCCGCGGCCGGATGGTTTGGCTCATAACGTGCTTCGAGGTTGCTCTGGTCCTCGACCACGCCAAGCACCTGTACGCCTTGCCCGGCCGCTTCCTGATCCTGGAACAGCGAGTCGCTGCCACCGGACTGGCCGCCCTGGAACATGGTGGCGAATACCGGGTGGCGGGCGCGATAGGTCTGGTCGATGCTCGACGAAACGGTCTCGGCGTTGGCGATGTTACTGGCGACGGTGTTCAGGCGAGTGGTCTGGGCACTCATGGCACTGCCGGCAATGTTGAATACGCTAGCAATCGACATGGCTTACTCTCCGCGCAGGGCCGATATCAGCCCTTTGAACTTACTGTTGAGCAGGGTGAAGCTGGCCTGGAAGTTCACGGAGTTTTCCGCGTAGTTGGACTGTTCCAGTTGAGCGTCCACGGTGTTCTGGTCGATCGACGGTTGCATCGGCGTGCGGTACATCAGCGACTCGTCGCCATTACCCAGGCCTTCGGCTTCGATATGACGGTTGTTGGTCATGTTCAAGGCGAAGTGGCCGTTCTTGGCCTTGTCGTTCTGCTCGGCGAGCACCTTGGAAAAGTCCAGGTCCCGCGCCTTGTAGTTCGGGGTGTCGGCGTTGGCGATGTTATTAGCCAGGACTTCGGCACGCTGGGCGCGGAAGCTCAGGGCCTGTTCGTGGATACCGAGCGCTTTATCGAAGCTGATGCTCATGTCGGAAACCTTTGGGTGACCAGAATGTACGTACGACGGCTAAAGCAAGCGCCGTGCCATTTCCAAAAAGCCCATAAACCGGGGCTTTGCGGGCACCGGCAAAGCGGCAATGCCAGAAAAGCGGCAACGAGTTTCCGCTTACCTGCCGCTTTTCTGCCGCTTCTCAAGGGCAACGGCACTCAAACTGTGGGAGCGGGCTTGCTCGCGAATGCGGTGTGACAGTGACATTTATTTCGACTGACACACCGCATTCGCGAGCAAGCCCGCTCCCACAGGGATAATGGAGGGGGAAGCAGGATGGAATAAAAAAAAACGGGAGACCTGAGGGCTCCCGTTTTTTTGACAACACCCGCGAATCACTTCGCCTGGTAGATGATCCCCGGGCTGCACTGGACCATCTGGTAATGATCCGGCAACCCGTTCAACGCCTCGGAGGCGCCAAGGAACAGGTAGCCGCCCGGCTTGAGGGTGCTGTGGATACGCAGCAGGATGTCTTTCTTCACTTCGGCGGAGAAGTAGATCAGCACGTTGCGGCAAAACACGATGTCGAACTTGCCCAGGCTGGCGTAGCTGTCCAGCAGGTTGAACGAGCGAAACTCCACCCGGCTCTTGATCGGTGCCTTGACCACCCACTTGCCCGGCCCTTTCGGGTCGAAGTAGCGTTGCAGGCGGTCCGGCGACAAACCACGGCCGATGGCCAGGCTGTCGTACTCGCCAGTCTTGCAGTTATTGAGCATGGTCCCGGACAGGTCGGTGGCGACGATCTGCACGCCGCCTTTCAACTGGCCCAGGTTGGAGCGCTCGAACTCATCGATGGACATCGACAGCGAATAGGGTTCCTGCCCCGACGAACAGGCCGCCGACCAGATCCGCAGGCGCTGGCCCGGGCTGGCCTTGATGGCAGCCGGCAGCACTTTGTTCTTCAGCACCTCGAACGGATAGGTGTCCCGAAACCACAGGGTTTCGTTGGTGGTCATGGCGTCCACCACCATCTCGCGCAAGCCGCTGCGCGGTTGGGTCTGGATACGCTGCACAAGCTCGCCCAATGACTTGAGGCCCTGTTGCTCCATCAATTTATTGAGACGGCTCGACACCAGGTATTGCTTGTTTTCACCAAGCAAGATGCCACAGGCTTTTTCCAGGAAGACCCGGAACTGTTCGAAATCCAAATTACCCGTAGACAAGATACCGCCTCTTTCATCGTGTTGACTTGCCGGGCGCACAACGCGCCCGACCTTTACTTTATTCTGCTGCCTTGATCCGATCGACCACCCGGGACGCCAGGTCATCGGGACGGAATTTCGCCAGGAAATCGTCGGCACCGACCTTCTTGACCATCGCCTGGTTGAAAACCCCGGACAACGAAGTATGCAAGATGATGTGCAGTTTTTGCATGCGCGGATCGCTGCGAATTTCCGAGGTCAGGGTGTACCCGTCCATCTCCGGCATCTCGATGTCGGAGATCATCATCAGGAACTCCTCTTCGGGCTTCTTGCCCTCGTCGACCAGCGCACGCAGATAATCCAGCGCCTGCCGCCCATCGTTCAACGCCACCACTTCCACCCCGACCGTTTGCAGGCAACGGGTCACCTGCTTACGCGCCACCGACGAATCATCGACGGTCAGCACCCGCAGCGAAATCGCCTTGTGCTGGGTCTCGGCGTCCACCACACCCGCAGAAATCGCTTCCGGCGTGGGCGCCACTTCGGCGAGGATCTTCTCCACGTCGATGATTTCCACCAACTGATTATCGACCCGGGTCACAGCCGTCAGGTAGTGATCGCGGCCGGTGCCCTTGGGCGGCGGATGGATCTCTTCCCAGTTCATGTTGACGATGCGCTCCACCGAACGCACCAGGAACCCCTGGGTCTTGGTGTTGTACTCGGTGATGATCACGAACGGATTGCTCTGGTCCAGCAACCGACCGGAACCGGTCGCCATCGCCAGGTCGAGAATCGGGATGGTCGCACCCCGGATATTGGCCACACCGCACACGACGGGGCTGGACTTGGGCATCAGGGTCAGCTTGGGGCATTGCAGCACCTCGCGGACCTTGAATACGTTGATCCCGTACATCTGTTGGCCGTCGAGACGGAACAACAACAGCTCCAGGCGATTCTGACCGACCAGCTGAGTGCGCTGGTTCACCGAATCCATTACTCCCGCCATGCCCTGACTCCTACCTAACGCTAATGTGCCCGACGCGCATTCATCACTAAACGGCACGGGGCTTGCTATTGAACCGGCATGAACGCACAAACGACATTTTCTCGACGCCTGACCACTCACTGCCGCCACTGGCTCGGTGCACTGCTGGCTGTCTGCCTGTGCACTTCGGGCGGTCCTGCCCTTGCGGCGGCTCCGGTTACCTTGCCTGATCTCCTTATCGGCGTCACTCAGGGCTTTCTTGAATTCACCGTAGAAGACTACCTGGCAACCAGTCAAACCGAAGGTCGTTACGAAATCGAAGTCAACCAGCTCGACCCGCGCCTGCGCATGCCCATGTGTGACAAGGAATTGACTGCTTCGCTGGAGAGCCCGGCCCGGCCCCTGGGCCGCGTCACGGTGAAGGTTCGCTGCGACAGCGCCGCGCCCTGGACGGTGTTCGTGCCCGCTCAAGTGCGCCTGTTCCGGGAAATTGTCACCACCACGCGTCCACTCAAGCGGGCCGGCATCGTCGAGCCCCAGGACGTGATGTTGCGCGAACGGGACATCAGCCAGATCACCCAGGGCTTCCTGACCTCTGTCGATCAGGCCATCGGGCAGAAACTTGTCCGACCAATGGTCGCCGATCAGGTCGTGACGCTGGTGCACCTGGAACAGGCCGAGGTGGTCCGCAAGGGCGACCAGGTGGTCATCACCGCCCGCAGCGGCTCACTGGCCGTGCGGATGCCCGGCGAGGCCCTGTCCAACGGCGGCATGCGTGAACAGATACGGGTAAAAAACCTCAACTCACAACGCGTCATCAAGGCGCAAGTGATGGCTCCAGGCCAAGTGGAAGTGGCGATGTAATGACCCGATAGAGGAGGTAGAAAGCTGGCGCTTGATCCCGGTGTTCCCTAGACTGTGCCTTACGCCAAGGCAAGCGCAGACGTGCGCACGTTCATTGAATAAATGAGCCTAAAGTTTTTTTGGGGATGGCCGAAAACATGGCAAGCGTCCAAATACCCAGAGGTTTTTTACCATGGTCATCGATTTCAATCGTTTAAACAGCTCTTCACCGCTGACAGGCACTACGCGTACCAGCGCCGCCAAGGAAACCGTCGAATCCGACAAATCCGCACCGGTGTCCACGCCAGCCGAAAAGGTCAGCAACGGGGAGTCGGTACACCTCAGCAATGAGGCTCAGCAGTTGCAGAAGCTCACTGACAAGCTGCGCGATCAACCTGTCGTCGACAACGCCCGCGTGGCCGAGTTGAAAGCAGCCATCGCCGATGGCAGCTACAAAGTCGACAGCAACCGCGTAGCCAGCAAACTGCTCAACTTCGAAGCCCAGCGCTAGGCCGCCGCCTGCGCCAGGCTTTTGGACGCTAAGACCCAAGGCCAGCCATGCACGACACTCATTTGTTGCAACTGATCATCGACGACTTCGTTCCAGCGCAACAATTGCTGGAGTTATTGCAGGCCGAATCCGTGGCCCTGCACGGTCGTGACATGCCTTTGCTGGAAACCATCCTGGCGCAGAAACAGGCACTGATCATCTTGCTCGACCAGCATGGCCGCAAGCGCAGCGAGATCCTCGCCAGCCTCAACCTGCCCGCCAGTCATGACGGCCTTGAGCAGTTGGCTGCCCAGTCGACCATCGGCGATCAGCTGCGGGCCCAGAGCAAAGTGCTCAACGACCTGCTCGCCCAATGCCAGGCGACCAACACCCGCAACGGCCAGTCGATCCTGATGCAGCAAGCCGCCACCGCCAACCAGTTGCGCATTCTCAACGGTGGCGAGATCCCGACGCTGTACGACGCGAGCGGTTCGACGGCCAGAATGGTCAAGCACCGCCCGCTCAGCCAGGCATGAAACGAACAATGCCTTCGCTCTATCAACGCGCGATACATGCTGGCAAAATGCCGGCCATTCGTAGTCGTATTTTGCCTGGAGATTGACCCACCGTGTTCAATGCCTCAAACGCGGATGACGCTCCGCAGCCCCCCAAGGTCCTCACCACGCCCCTGGAAATTTCTGGCAACCTGCGGATGCTGCAAGATAGCCATGACCCGCTGATCATTACCTTCCATGAACGTACCCAGCGCTTCCAGAGCTATCTGGTCAATGTCGATCGCGAGACCAACTCCATCGCCCTGGATGAAATGATTCCCCGGGACGGCGAGCGTTTCCTGCTGGCCGGCGAGCCGTTTCGCGTCGAAGGTTTCCATGACGGTGTACGCATCGCCTGGGATGGCAAGGGCCCACTGACCATCGATGAATCCAGCGACGGTCGCTGCTATCGCGGCGCCCTGCCCGACGAAGTGGTCTACCACCAGCGTCGCAACGCCTTCCGCGCCGCCCTGAAACTGGCCCAACTGGTGAGCGTTGAACTGGGCGGCGACAAGCTCAAGTCCCCCGTGGACGGCAAGCTGCTGGACATTTCCGCCACCGGTTGCAAGCTGCGTTTCGACGGCGACATCACCGAACGCCTGCAATTGGGCCAGGTGTACGAGCGCTTCATCGCGGCCCTGCCGTTTGGCAACATGATCGCCCCGGTCGAGCTGCGTTACCTGCATTTCGAAGAAAGATTCAACACCACCTTCGCTGGCGTACGCTTCCACAACATCAGCGGCCTGGTGCAACGGCAGGTCGAGCGGTTCGTCTACCAGCTCCAGCGTGAAGCCCGACGCTTCGATAAAGACGACCTCTGATCGTCGAGTCATGAAAAAACGGGCAGTCCCTTGCGGTGACTGCCCGTTTTTTTATGCCCGTTTCAAGGCCTGGCCTGGGTAAAGCTAGGGGCCTCAGGCGCCTCGGCGTCAGCTTCAGCCGCGCTCTCAGTGGCGGGCTCGGGCTCCATCTCCGGGCTGGCCGGTGCCTGCATCTGCTCCTGCACCACTTGTTCATCCACCCGTGGATCGAGGCACGCCACCAGAGGCGAACTCGACATGCTGTCCGGCATCGCCACGTGATGCAGTGGCGCGTCATCGACCTGATGCAGGTTGGTCACCGCTTTCGGCCGGATCCGCCACACCAGCACCAAGGCGAAGAAGGCAAAAAAGCCGTAGAGCATCTGGCTACCGAACATCTTCATCAGCACACCCGCCACCAGCGGCCCGATACTGGCGCCAACGCCATAGGTCACCAATAGCATCGCGGTCAGGGACACCCTTCGATCCGCTTCGACGTGGTCGTTGGAAAACGCCACCGCCAGCGGATACAGGCAGAACTGCACCAGCGAACAGAAAAACCCGGCGACAAACAGCACCTCCAGCGGCACCGCCGGAAGGATCGCCAACGGCAGCGCACAAATCGTCAGGACCAGCGCAAAGCAGCGGATCAGCAGCGCCCGGTCGTAGCGGTCAGAGAGCCAGCCCAGCGGCCACTGCACCAACAATCCGGCAAAGATGCAGCTCCCCATGAACAAACCGACCTGCTCGGTCGACAGGCCCTGCTGGGACGCGTACAGCGGTGCCAAACCATAGAACGAGCCGACGATCAGCCCCGACCCCAACACCGTGCTCAACGACTGCGGCACACGCTTGATGAAGAAACGCGGCTCCATGGGCGCCGGATGCAGCGCCGCCGGGTGAATTCGCCGGGTCAGCGTTACCGGCACCAGGCACAGGGCGAAGCACAGCGCCACCAGCATCAGCAGCTCCAAGCCCAGGGCCGGGTGCATGACCAGGATCAACTGCCCCAGCACCAGCCCCAGGTACGAGGCGATCATGTAGCCGCTGAACACCACCCCACGCTGCTTGGCATCGGCCTGCTCATTGAGCCAGCTCTCGATGACCATGTACTGGCACATCATGCCCAGGCCAACAATCATCCGCAGCACGATCCACGCAGGCAGCCAGTCCACCAGGCCATGGCCCAGCACCGCTGCCCCGACGATCCCGGCGCAGGCCGAATAGGCGCGGATGTGCCCGACGCGGGCGATCAGCCGGTGGCCGATCTTGCCGCCCAGCACCAGGCCGAAGTAGTTGGCGGCCATCAGCGCACCGACCCAGAGGCTGTCCACATGGTCGGCGGCCAGGCGCAAGGCCAGGTAAGTACTCAAGAGGCCCGAGCCGATCAACATCATCAGCGAGGCGAAATAAAGCGCTCGAAAAGGTTTCCAGATTTGGCGCATCGGCGTTCCGAGCGGCTCCTTGAGGTGAGTAAGGGCTATCCGTTGAAGATAGCCCGAATGCAGCGGTTCTTTATGCCTGGGCCGCCAGGACACGTCGCTCCCAGGGCGTGATTTCATCGAAGAAGCTGGTCAGCTCCAGGGTCTTGGAAGCGATGTAGCCTTCGATGAACTCCGTGCCGAACAGTTCCTTCGCCAGATGACTACGCTTCAGACGCTCCAGGGCGGCATGCAAGGTACATGGCAGCGACAGATTATCCGGCACTTCGAATTCGCCCTGGATCGCCGCGCTCGGCTCCAGGCGATGTTCGATCCCGTACAACCCGGCGGCCAGGCTGGCGGCAATCGCCAGGTAGGGGTTGGCATCGGCCCCGGGCAAGCGGTTCTCGACCCGTCGGGCCACTGGCGAACTGGCGGGAATCCGCAGCCCGGCCGAACGGTTGTCATGGGACCAACAGGCATTGTTCGGTGAGGCGAACGGATGGCACAGGCGTTGGTAGGAATTCACGTTCGGCGCGAACAACGCGGTGAAATCCGCCAGGCAAGCCTGTTGCCCCCCGATGAAATGCCGGAACGCGGCCGTCGGTTCGCCCGCTTCGTCGCTGAAGACGTTGCGGCCGCTGTCCGCCTCGACGACGCTCTGGTGGATATGCATCGAACTGCCCGGCGTGTGAGCCAGGGGCTTGGCCATGCAGACCACGGTCAGGCCGTGCTTGAGGGCCACTTCCTTGAGCAGGTGCTTGAACAGGAAAGTCTGGTCGGCCAGCAGCAGCGGGTCGCCGTGCAGCAGATTGATCTCGAACTGGCTCACGCCCATTTCATGCATGAAGGTGTCGCGCGGCAATCCCAGCGCCGCCATGCAGGCATAGACTTCGCTGAAGAACGGACGCAGGCCATTGTTGGAGCTGACGCTGAACGCCGAGTGGCCGTCTTCGCGACGTCCATCCAGGCCCATCGGCGGCTGGAACGGCTGGGTCGGGTCCGGGTTGGGGGCGAATACGAAGAATTCCAGCTCGGTCGCCACCACCGGCGCCAGGCCAAGGGCGGCATAACGCGCGACAACTGCCTTGAGCTGGCCGCGCGTCGAGAGCCGGGAGCTTTCACCGGTCAGTTCGTCGGCGTCGCAGATCGCCAGGGCACGAGGCTGTTGGCTCCAGGGCAGGCGGTGGATCTGTTTCGGGTCGGCCACCAGCGCCAGGTCGCCGTCATCGCTGCCATAGAAACGCGACGGCGGATAACCGCCCATGATGCATTGCAGCAGCACACCTCGCGCCAACTGCAACCGCCGCCCTTCGAGGAAACCTTCGGCGGTCATCACCTTGCCCCGCGGCACGCCATTCAAATCCGGCGTGACACATTCAATCTCATCAATGCCCGTCAGTCGCTGCGCGAGTGAACGCTGGCCATCGGTCGTCATGACGCAATCCTTGTTATGTGCGAGCCGCGAACGGCAACCCGTACAAAATAGGCTCCGGCTGTTCGGAATATCAAGCGCCCGGAGGCAATTAAAATCTTATGCAATACGACTGTGGGAGCGAGCTTGCTCGCGATAGCGTCGGCCCAGCCAATATTGAGTTGACTGATACACCGCTATCGCGAGCAAGCTCGCTCCCACAGGGGATTTGTGTTGCCAGGGATACTCAGGAGAGCCTGTTCAGGGCAAGTAAAGCCGGAACACCCCGCCGCCCAACACACCGCCATTGGCAATCTCGGTCCGCCCGCTCACGCCGCCGCGCTGGTGCAGCCCGGCGATTCGTGCGGCGAAGTACAGGCCCAACCCGGTGCTGCCGCTGCTGTGGTTGATGCCCTGCACATACTCGGCCTGACGCTCGATCATCTCTGGCGGGTAACCTTCGCCGTCGTCATTGATGGTCAGCACCAGTTGCCCGGCTTCGTCACTCACACTGATCAGCAGCGCCTGGCGCGCATGGCGAATGGCGTTGTTGATGCAGTTGTCGAGCACCGAGGCCACCAGCTCGCGGTCGAAAAAGCCCAAGGGGCTGAGGGGATCGACATCGTAGGTGGCCATGATTCCGCGGCTGCGGAACACATCCTGATGGCCGGCCAGTTGCGCCTCGATGAAATCGTCCAGCTCGTGGTAGGCCGGGTGCAACGGCAACTGGTTGACGCCGAGCTTGTACAGCCCCAGCAACTGCACCATGAGGCCATTGAGGTGGGCGAACTCGAACTCGATGACACCCTGCTCCGACGTCTGTCGCTCGGATTCGGGCAGGCGTTCGAGCCATTGCCCATGTGCCTGCATGAGCAAGGTCAGGGAGTTTTTCATGTCGTGCACGGTCGACGCGATCACCGTGGAAAAGTCGAGGGCCTGTTCGCTGTCATTCATCGCCAAATGCCTTGCTTCGCAGTTTTTGATAACGCGCAAAACGCGCATCGGAGTCGGGCATCATGCCCACCAGTTTCAGGCAGTCGCGGCACTCCTGCAGCAATTCCGACTCCACGCTGGTGTCGGTGCCATGCAGCAGCGATTGCGCCATGTTCAGGGCAATACTGATGTTCTTCGGTTGCATCTTCAGCGCACGGCGGAACAGCTCCCGCGCCTCCGGCAATGCGCCGGTCTTGTAGACCCGCACGCCTTCGCGGTTCAACTCGGCGGCGGCATTGCCCTGATTGAGGATGTTCGGGTCGTCGGTGAGCTTGGCAATGCCTTGCATCACCGCCGGGTCATCACCGTAGATTTCCGCGCAGTTCTTGAGCATCGACTCCCCGGCGCTGGTCTGGCCAAGCATCTGCAACTGCTTGGCCACCAGCAACGCGGCCTCGGCGCTCATGAACTGCTCCATGCCATCGAGGCGTTGCAAGGCCTGTTCGGTGAGCTTCTCGGCGGTTTCGGCATCGTTGAGCAACAGGCTGGTGGCCTTCATCAGCCGTGCCCGGACCTGCAACCCCGGGTCGTTGAGGTTCTCCTTCGCCACGGCGCTGAGGGTGGTGTTGATCTCCAGCCGGGTGCGGGTATCGAGGCCTTTTTCGCTGCCCTTGCTGATCAGCGCGTGGGCCAGGCCAAGGTTGCTTTCCGGATCCTTGAAGCGCGACTGCGCGCCCTGCCCGACCGCCTGGCGATAAGCCCGGGAAGCCGTGTCATAGTCTTCGTTGGTCATCGCCAACTTGCCCAACAACGACTGCCGGCGCACGGCCAGCGGCGACAGGCGCACCGCCTCTTCCAGCACATGCTGCGCCTGCTTGGTGTCACCTTCGGCCATCAACACTTCGGCCATGCCGTCGTACAACGCCGGCATCATTGGAAAGACTTTCAGGGCTTTTTCATAAACGGCCTTGGCCTGCCCCACCTGGCCGCGCTTGAACATCAACTTGCCCAGCCCCGCGTAGGCCCACGGCAACGGGCGATCCGCCAGGATGGAGTTGTACAGCCGCTCCAGGGCCTCGTTCTGATTCAGGTCGCGCAACGCATCGGCCCGATAACGCAGGCACAACGGCCCGTAGCGCGGGTCCTGTTTGCACAAGGCGATGCAGGCATTGAGCACTTCCATCGGCTTGCCACGATCGAGGGCTTGCAGGATCGGCTTGAGCAGGGTCTTGCGCTGCTCGAGCCGCTCCAGCCGCTGGGCCAGACCAGAGCGGTTGAACGGCTTGGTCAGGTAGGCATCCGGCTCATGCTCCAGGGCACTGAGCACCATCGCCTGGCTGGTCTCGGCGGTCACCATGAGGAACACACTTTCATGGCTGATCAGCTTCTCGACCATCAGGTCTTCCAGCACCTGCTGGCCATTCTTGCGCCCATCGCCCAGGTGATAGTCCTGCAAGATGAAGTCATAACGCTTCTGCGAGCACATGCGCAGCGCCACTTCACCGGTGTCGGCGGTGTCCACGTCCTTGACGCCCAGCTCACGCAGCATGGACCGGATCGAACTGCGGAAATCCGAGAAATCATCGACGATCAGAAAACTTTTTTGGTGGTACGCCAGCATCGAGGATGTCCAGGCAAGTAAGAAAATAACCCAATGGCATAACAACGAAACGCCGTGTCACAACCCCGAGGCGCGCAGATGATAGCCACCAGCCAGCAACGTTCAAGGGATTTCAGCAATCGCTTGGTTTGGCTGTGTCGTGACGCACATTGCGAGCCAAAACGCAGGAGACAACCGGGCTCATCGGGTTATCGGCAGCAGATGGCGTTCCGTTAAGGGAAGGTGTGGGGAAAACCGAGAGCAGAGAATCAGACCGTGGCGAGGGAGCTTGCTCCCGCTGGGCCGCGCAGCGGACCTGTTTTTTGGCGGCTGCTGCGCAACCGAGCGGGAGCAAGCTCCCTCGCCACAAAGGATGATGTCAGGCTTCATCCCTCAAACAATCAGCAAATAACTTCACCCTCACCATTCACCCCCTCCAATAGCATCCCTCTGAGACCCGCGCGCTCCAGCCGAAGCTTCACATCCTCGCTAACGATCAATGCCCCCAAGTGTTTCTTGATACGAAAAATATGTTTTCCCTGGACCTTGGCAGGATCAATGACGAGATTCAGAAAAACGCTGTATTCGCCAGCTCGATCAGGTCGTACGGGATCATTGACCTCATATTTTTTGTAAGCGGAGCGTGATTCGTCTACGCAATCCAATTGGGTCTCGACAATCATCACATAGTAACGATCATGAGCTTGCTCGCCTGCAACCGCCACAGGCTCGAGCACGACATTCATATACGGTTCATCAACGTCGGGAACGCCCAACAATGCATCCCTGGCTTTTTCACTCAAGACCGGCACAGAGGCATAGCCAGCCAAGGAAAAATCCAGACTCACACCTTCCTCACGAACCTCAAGGGCGTAAGTACATGGCTCCATGTACTCAGAAGGGGGGTCGATGAAGAGCCAGTTGTTGCAGTGCTTTATATCTCCCAAATACCAGCGTTCAGGAAACCGCACATCTTCCCGCAACAAGTAATACTTCATTTCAGCTCACCGCGTGTCGTTGCTTAACTGAAAAAAGGGTCGCGCCTGCGTCTAAAGCCCGAAGAAACGCTCGTAGGCCGTCTCCACCTGGACAGCAAGCTGATCAGAAATGATGACCAGGTGTTCTAGCGCAGCCGTCTCTGCGGACAATAAAGGGCTCGACACCGCCGGAACAGTTAAACCTAGCTGCTGTCGGACCTGGAAAATCGCGTGGACCTCCACAGGCAACAAATCGAAAGGCGCATATTTGAATTCAGGGTCCCAGGTCCCGCCGGCGTCTTCAGCGTGGGTTAAGTGATATTGACATAGCTCTTGCAGTGCATGAGCAAGCCCTTGCTCATCTGTCCATTCGTCTATCACGTTTTGATAAATCCCCAGATCCATCGACTTGATCTCTGGAAGCGTCTCTCCTTGCGAATAGACTGAATAAAGCCAGAGCATGAAAGGTTCGAATCGACGCTGTTCAAGATAGCTGGAATCCACGGCGCCATTGATAGTCAGCATTCCGGCCAGCACATCGGCCACGGACGCGGCCAGATCTCGACGATCAGCCACTATCAATCCGGCCAGCAAGCATCCAGCAATGCTCAATTGGTTAGTCAAATTGGGGATGGTTTTGATGCCTTGAAGAAAACTCGTTTTTGAGAAAGTCTTGGCGTTGAGCATCAGCGCCCAATAACGGTACATCATCGAGCGCGAGACGTCTTCCCAACCAGAAGCCTCTCCATCACTGACCGCGACTTCGCCCCGAATGCCGTAATATGTCGCCAGAATCCCCAACGAGTCAGCCACATTGTTCAATCCGTTTAATGAGTCGCTGGCAAGATCCTCATCGATATAGCCAAGCTCTTGAGCCGTCAGGCCTACCGACTGGGAAAGCCAACGACGGTGCCGATCAAGCCGGACGTTGATTTCATCCATTTCGATACACTCCTTTTACACCAGTACGACGTCCTTCCGCTCACCGTGCTCACTCAGGACCGCATCTGTCGAAGGATCGTTAAGTGAACCTCTAAATTGCACTTAACCAACTGATCCAGCGAAGCCGTCCCTCCAAAAAACAATGCAGGCTCAAAGCCATAGACCTCACTCTCGCCAAGTGCACCCAACTTCTCCAGCGCCCGCTCAAATAGAAACTCACCTTGATGATCCTCCAGATCATAACGTTCCTTATCAGACATAGCGAAAAATGTCTGAAGGGCGAGATCCGGATCTTTATTAGGCGTTTTCAGCTTATTCATCAACGCGACGATAGACCCCGTCGGACATGAAACTACAATTTTCTGATTGTATTTCTCCCCCCAAGCATAAAGAGTCCCAAACGCGCTTTTTGCAATAACGTGGTAATTATCTATTTGTGGAAATTCAGTACCCGCGAGCCACATATCGAGCAGATATTTATAATCATCCGGGTTCACTGTCCAGAAAAGGCCATTGGCATATCCACACCAACCCTCCTCCTGCCAATAGTCAAGCAGCGCGTCAGGCAGCACTTTACGGTACTTCGCAATTTGGGAGTCAGACACCTGTCGATGAGATGTGGCCTCTCCCATCACGCTGATGAAATACTGGAAATCTTCATCCCTCAACTTGCCGGCGCTCCTTTGAGTAGTTCTGAAAAGAAAGGGGACAGACAGAGCAATCAAATAAATCCGTCCCCTTTTCCCTCAAAGGAGAACCGCCGCATCGTCACGCGCTTCGACAAGCTCGCGAAAAGTTATGCGGCGATGGTCTCACTGGATCGCGCCATGCGGTGTTTGAGACAGTATTTTTCGTACAGTGCCTAGTCCCCTTTCCCTAAACCAGCCCCAAGATCGGCTTGATCCGCTCGTTCATTTCTACAAAGGCTTCATAGGAGATACTCGGGTCATCGTTGAGCACCAAATAGACCCCATCCATCAGCCGTTCGGCCATAAGACATTTACCTTGCAATCGTGCAATTACTTCATCGGGGCCATAGCCTAGGGCACGCTGGCAAAGCGCTGCATCCCAGAACTGCGCGGGGTATAACGTATAAATATTGTTGCGCCCATCAACATCTACTGCCTCGTCTTCACGCAACCGATTATAAATCGAGTTATCATCATTCAATCCTCCCTGATAATATAGACCATAAAGATCATAGGATACTTGAGCCTTATATCCTTTAAATGCCTCAACCACTTTTGGCAAATACTCATTCACAACAAGACCATAATCAATAGCCTTATTTGACACCTTAAACCCAAAACGCAAATGCTCGTCATAGGAGGCCCTATCCTTATATATGTATCGCTCACCACGATACGCATAGTCCCCCACAAATCTAAGCCCTCTGATGGGAAGTTTAACTGTATAGGTAGCAACCAAACCATCACCGCAACTCGGCGCAGCCGGAAGTTCAAGACCCGCAAAGCCTAAAGGAGCACCAATCCGAGACATCCTATCCATGACCTCAGCATGTCGCTGATCTATAGTTAGAGCTCCGTCAGGACGCGCATAAATCCATAGTTCTATATCTGCTGCACTCATGGGGTTCTTGTCCTAGTACTAATAATTTTGTCGAAACCATTGGATCTAATGAAAGCCTTGGCCTGCGCCTCAACCTTGGGATTCGGAAATTCATATACAACTTTATATCCTGGATTCTGATCCAAGGCAGATTTCACACGCTGCAAAGTATCCATAACCGACTTCTGTGTTGAAGGGCTCCAAATAGCCAATTTTGTCTTAGCATCAATTAACATAACAGACGAACCATCAGCAGCCTTCTCAATTCCGTCAAACTTAACAAAATTGACACCTTTTTCGTTAGGGTTGGTGTAGCGCAGAGCTGGCACCCCTCCTTTACCGGTAGCTAAATCAGTAAACGCACCATTGGTACCCGCCTGAAAGTCCTGTGCATCTGGTTTTCCTTTCGGCCCTTCAGCAACATAAATCAGGCCTTTATTTTCACCCCCCAAGGCTCTTGCCTCAGTCTCGGTAAGTACCCGGGTATTGAGGTTTGGCAGTAAGTCATCGGCCTTACTTCCAGGCCCTTTTGCCCCAACACTATACTCCCCCGGATTCTCAACAACCTTCCCATTAACGGTCGTCGTGCCAGGGCCATACCCCCCCTCAAGTTTCCCGCTATACGCCCCCTCCACGCTGGTCCACTGCACCGGCTTACCAGCCGACACTTCGGCTTTGGCAATTTTGGCCATATCGGCCATCTTTTCAAGCCCTTCCGCCCCCACCTTGATTCCGGTTTTTGCCAGTGCCACGCCGCCTTTGGCCGCCGTACCTACGCCCGTAGCAATACTGCCAACCTGCCAGACGAGCTCGCCAATATCCTGGCCCAGTTGCACGGCGCGGTCGTCGCCGCCGTTTTCCAGAGCGTCTTTCACGCGGTCGAGTTTGGCGTTGAGTTCGTTGACCACGCCATCGCCGAACTGCTTGCGGGCCTCGGGGTCGTTGATCAGGGCTTTGAGGCCGTTGATTCCGTCAACCGGATGGAGGAGGAATTGCGCCAGACCCTCGACGTCGCTCCAGCCCGCTTGTACCAGGCCTTTGCCCACGCCGAAGCGGGTCAGTACGTCTTGCTTCTGGTTGATGTACCCCCATTTGGCGATCACTTGCGCCTTCGCCAGCAGCCCATCGGCCTCGCTGTATTCCTTCTCGGCCTGGACCAATTGCTGGGTCGCCAGCCAGTTGTTGTCCACCGCGGCGCCGGCCGCGCTGGTGGCGGTGGCCGGGTCCAGCGAGGAGCTGGTGGCCGCCAGCCCAGTGACGATGCTGACAATCAGGTTGCGCTTGGCTTCACGCTGGGATTCGCTTTCATCGGGGCTGGCTTCGGAGAACAGGCCGGTGAGCAGGCTCGATGCCGCCGCGCCCGCGGCGCCGCTGCCACAGCTCTGGCTGCTGGCGGCGGCACCCGCGCAGGCGACGATGCCGTGCAGGGCGGCGTGCAGCGGCGAGCCTTCGGTGAGCTTGCCGTCCGCCACCAGGTCGCCGATGTAGCCGGCGCCCTGCTGTTGCACGTAATTGACCACCAGCCCTTGGACGAACGCACTGTTGCCGCCACTGATATTGCCGCTGGCCGCGCCCACCAGGGCAGTGGTGATCTGCCGGTAGGTACCGCCCGCGCCCCACTTGTCGGCGATGCCGCTGGCTTCGGCATTGAGGCGCTGAGCGTTGCCGAGCAGCGCCAGGCGTTCGGTGTCGGTGAGTTGGGCGTTGGGGTCCAGGGCCGCTGCCTGAGCCGCCTCGGCCTGTTTACGCTTGAGGTCGACTTCCTTGGCCTTGTTGGCGAGCAAGGTGCTGGCCTCGTTGGCGAACGCTCCGACGATCTCGAAACCGGCACGGATTTCGTCTTCGTCGAAGATCGGCTTGAGCGTGTTGGTGGTGTCGCGGTCGCTGGAGACATCACGGTTGAGGCTGGCGACGGTTTGCTCGCCATTCTTGCCGGTGCGCTTCTGTTGCTCGGCATCGTTGCTGATGACGATGGTGCCGCCGCTGATGCCGCTGCGGGTGACGCTGCTGGCGTCGTCGCTGGCACTGATGGCAATCGGCATGGTGGCGCTGAGGTCGTTATCGTTCTTCGGCAAATCGGTGCCAGGGGTTTGCGTGCCGCCGCTGGTGGCGTTGCCCTGCTGGTCCTTGCCGACTTCGCGATAGCCGCCACCGACGCTGACGGTGCTGGCGTCGTACTCGGCCTTGTTCTTGATATCGCGGCTGGTGAGGCTGGCGGTGACCAAGCGGTTCTTGCCGTCCTGCACCGCCTTGTCGCTGCTGGCGATGATGCCGCCAACCAGGTCGGTGTTGCCACCCACGCGAATGTCGAAGCCGTCGTCCCCGGCCTTGATGCCCGATTGCTCGGTCACGCTGGCGTAGTTGGAATCGATATCCGTGGCACCGAAGCTGCCACTGGCACCGCTGACCGAACTCATGCCGTAGCAGAACGGCGGAATGCACAGGCTGATGCCAAAGCCCAGGCTCTTCTCATCGACCACGTAGGTGTTGGTGTCTTGCAGGCTTTCGATGTTCAGGTCGCCGCCGATGTCGGCCAGGACCTGTTTGCCGCTGGCCACCGCGCCTTTGAGGTTGGTGTCGCCGCCGGAGGCCAGCAGCAACTGGTTGCCGGCCTGGACATGGGTATTGGTGTGGGTGAGTCCATCGCCATCCGCCTGGCCGCGACTGCCGGATGCCCCCAGGTCCAGGGTGAAACCGTTGCGGGTGCCGCCCAGGGAAAAGCCGATGCCGATGCTCGCGCTGGTACCTTTGCTGTCGGTTTCCTGCTTGTCGGTATTGCGCGCGGCGAGCAGGTTGATGTCACCGTCCGCCAGCAGGCTGGCGTTGCGTCCGGCCTTGATCTCGCTGCCTTGCACGGTGATGTTGCTGGCGGCCCCGGCGCCCGTGGCACGCAGGCGGATGTCATTGCCGGCGGTCATGGTCGAGCCGGCCGCGCTGTCGCTGGTGTAGGTGGTCGTACTTTCGTTCTTCTTGGTGCCCAGCGACAGGCTGATGTTGATCCCACCCGCCGAACCCGGGTCCATCGCCACGGCAGTCGCCGCGTTGTTGGCGGCCAGCACGGCGGTGGCGGCGGCCAGGGCCTTCATGCGCCCGTCGTCGGTTTTCTCCGAGGCCTGTTTCATTTGCTGGGACGTCTGGATCGCGCTGATCACCGGGTTGGTCACGGTGAGGGTGAACCCGGTCTGCTTGAACAGGGTTTCACGCTCGCGTTCGCGGGTGTTGCGCGCCTCGACGACGTCGATGGTCTGCGCCGTGACGTCGATGTTGCCTTGTGGCGCCGACACCTGGCTGCCCACCTGGCGATAGCCCTTGCCCGCTTCGATCAACACATCGCCGGCGGTCGAGCCGACGGTGCTGGCCGCAGCCGTGTGTTCGGTGGTGAGGTCCTTGACGCTCTGTTGCTGGGTCCCCAGGGTGACGGCGATGCCACCGCCGCTGAACAGGCCGCTTTTCTTCACGGACTTGTCGTGGCGCTCGCTGCTGCTGGCAGTGTCGGCTTCGATGTTGACGTTGTTGTCCGCCACCAGAACCGTCTGGGTCGTGGACACCACGTTACTGCCCTTGAGGTTGATGTCGCGACCGGCCTGCACATAGGTCTGCTCGCCACTCAGGGTGGAGCCTTCGACCGAGGTCTGGCTGATCGTGTCACGGGTGGTGGTGGTCTTGCTGGAGAACATCCCGTTGCTGCCTTTGACCTTGTGCGCTTCATCGGCGAACTGGTAGTTCTGGCCGGCGGTCAGGTTGACGTCGCGCTTGGCGTCGGCAAACACTGCGCCTTGCTCGCTGGTGACACGGGCGGCGCGGGCGTTGAGGTCCTGGCCCGCGCTCAAGCGCACGTCGCCCTGCCCTTGGACCAGGGAGCCGACTTCGGTCCGGCTGGCGTCCTTGCGCCAGTTGCTGCTGTTCCAGGTCAGCCCTTGCTCGTGCGCTTCGCCGACGGTGGCCAGGTTGATGTTCTTGCCCGCCTCCAGCAACGTGCTGCCGCCCTTGCCGGCATTGACCACCTGGGCCCCGGTGAGGTTGAGGTCGTTGCCGGCGCTCACCCCCATCGTGCCCTGGTCGCCGCTGACGAACAGCCCGGCGACCCGCGACAGGTTGGTCCGGGTGCCTTGGGCACTGCTGCTGTCCCGGCTGCTGGAAATGACATTGATGTCCTGCCCGGCCTTGACCGACAGGCTGTCCACGGCACCGATCAGGCCGCCGAGGTTGTTGAGGTTTTCCCGCGCGGTGAGCGATGCCTTGTCGGCCTGGATACGCCCACCGAGGTTCTCGATGTTCTGCGCGGTGATCGCCATGACGCTGCGCCCGGCGAGGCTGCCACTGTTGACCAGGTCGCCGGCGATGTTCAGGTTCAACTGCTGCCCGGCAATCAGGGCGCCGGAACCGTTGAGGTCGCCCTCCTGGACCCGTACGTACACTTGCGGCACCAGCACGTTGCGGGTGTCGCCGTTGGCCAGGGTCACCTGCTTCTGCACCAGCCAGACAATGTCGCTGGTCAACTGGGCCATCTGCGCGGAGGTCAGGGCCACGCCGGGCACCAGTTGCCATTGGCTGGCGACGGTCACGGCGTTGTCGATCAGGGCACGGTATTGCGCTTCGTCATTGGCGTAGCCGTCGAGGAAACGCCGGCCGGTGAGTTGCGCCACTTGCTCGCGAATCAGCTTCTGCTCATAGAAACCGTCGCCCAGACGTTGTTGCGTCAGTGCCGGGTCGACTTGCAGGCGCTGCAGCATGTAGTCCGACGACAGCCAGGTGCGATAGCTGGCAAAACGCGGGTCGGTTTCGATCAGGTAGCTGCTGGTGCTCTGGGGGTTGGTGCTGAACAGGCTGTTGTTCGGCAATGCCAGGGATGGCCCGCCGCTGCGGATCTGCTCGGCGACGCCCTTGCTGTTCAGGGTGGTCTGGGCCGCGACCTGAACGATGGGCGCCACTTGATAGGTCCTGTCGACCGGGGCGCTGACCGTGCCTGTGGCGGCTATCTGCTCGCTGACGCCCTGTGCGGCGCGGGCACTGATCTGGGTGCCGGTACCATTGCCAGCGGCGTTCTGGGCGAACACGGTCGGTTGCAGGGTGATGTCCTGGATCAAGGGGGCAGGCGTGTAGGCCGTGACGGCTGTTCCTTGGCGGTCCCGGCCCTTGCGCTGGATACGATAGAAATTCGTAGCGGTGCCACTGTCAGTGGTGGTGCGCTGGCCGGTCAATTCGGTGTTGGTCAGGCTGGCAATGTTGGCCTGCAACAACCCACCGGCAATGATGCGGCTCTTGTCGTTGAGCACATCGCCTGCGTTGATCTGCATCGTCCCGCCAGAGAGGATCTGCGCCGGCGCCGAGGTGGCGATCTGAGTTTCCTGGACCACGCGGGTGTAGTCGTAGCGGTTCCAGTTGTCTTTGCGGCCCTCAGGCGTGTTGAGGTAATAGACCTCATCGTGACTCAGGGCAATCTGGTCGCCCTGGTAGCGGTTCGGCGAACCGCTGAGCTGGAACTCCTGCAAGGCCGTGCGGCTGACTTCCACCTGTTGGGTGCTGAAGTGTTCATTGGTGTTGCGCACGCTTTGCACATCGAGCGACAGGTTGCCGAGGGCCTCGATGGTCGCACTGGCGTTAGTCAACAGTTGGGCCCGGTCCTGGGCCTTGTCAGTGGCGCTCAGCGCTCCGCCGATGGCGAGGTCTCCGGCACTGAAGATCAGCGCCTGTTCACGGTTGTCCAGGGTGCCGGTGCCAATGTCCAGCGACTCGCGGGCGGCGATGGTCGCGGCGACACCGTTTTCATCGCGGTTGCTCAGTGCCGAGGTGGCGATCGCCAATCGATCACCGTACAGGCGCCCGGTGCCCAGGTTATTCAGCGACAGCGCTTGCACACGCACTTGCTGGCCGTCGATCAGGCCACGGTTGGTCAGGCTGTCGTTGATGTTCAGGCGAACCTGACCGGCGCTGATCTCGCCGTTGGCGGCGTTGTCCAGCGTCTGCGAGTGCACCAGCAGGAGATTGCCCGCCAGCAGTTTTCCGCTGTTGTTGAAAGCCCCATCGGTGCTCAGGTCAACCTTGTTATTGGCCTGGATCTGTCCACTCAGGTCCAGGCCACTTTGCAGGCTGAACGTCAGGTCGCCCAGGCTCAGGGCCCGACCGGTGCCCGCGTAATAGGCGGCGTTGAGGGACAACAGGCTGCCGGCGAGCAAGGTTCCGTCGAGGTTGTGCACCGACTGGCGACGTTGCGCCGGATCGCGGTCGGTGATGGTCAGGCCGGCCCCCGAGGAAATCAGGCCGCCCTGGTTATCCAACGCTTGGCTGACGCCGATGGACAACCCTTGGTCGGCGCGCACGGCACCGGCCTGGTTGCCGAAGGTGTTGAGCGCCAAGCTCATGGCGCGGCCTTCGAGCCCCTGATTAGCACCTTGGGTGGCGCTGTTGTCGAGCACGTCGGCAGTCACGCCCAGGGTGCCCGCGCTGCGCACCAGTCCGCCCTGGTTGTTGAGCGTCTCACCCAGCACCAACTGGACATCGCCGAGGCCCTGCAACTGACCGCCGCGGTTATCCACCCGGGCGCCTTCGATCTGAACGCTCTTCTGGCCAATGATCTGGCCGCCACTGCCGTTGGTAAGATCGGTGGCCTTGAGCACCAGCGCGCCCTTGGCACCGAGGAAACCGGCGCTGTTGTTGAAATGGGCGCTGTGGATTTCCACCGCGTCCTGGCCGCTGATGCCTTGGGTGGTGCCGGACTGAAGGTTGTTCAGCGCCTGGCTGCCGGTGTCGATGAACAGCTTGCCCTTGGCCTGGATCAGGCCCGCTGCGTTGCGCAACTCACCGCTGCGCAGGTCGAGGGTCGCGCCGGCATTCAACGTGCCCTGGCTGTTGTCCATCAGCAGGCCGTGGCTGTTCAGGTCCAAGGCCTGGCCACTGATCACCCCGCCCTGGTTATTCAAACCTTGGGCCGACAGCGTGATATCGCCCAGTGCTTCAAGGCGCCCGCCGCTGTTGTTCAGCGCATCTGCCGAGACACTGACCAGCAACCCGGACTTCACCGAGCCCAGCACGCCGTTGGTGTTATTCAACTGCCCGGCGATGATCTGCATGCGCTGGGTCGCGGCCAGCGTGCCACCGATGTTGTTCAAGCGATCGAAGGTTGCGTCCAGCTCACCGCCGGCACTCACCGTGCCTTGGGTATTATCCAGCGCCTCGCCGCTGACCTTAGTCGTACCGCTGGCGGCCAGTGTCCCGCCGCCGTTATTGATCTCTTTGTCGGCCGTGACGGTCAACGCACCGTTATCGGTGGCGAGGACTTTGCCGCCCTGGTTGTTCAACGTGCCGACCTTCAAGACCACCGCTGCCGGAGCGCTGACTTGCCCGGCCTGGTTGTCGAAGCGTTCACGGGCAGTGACCTGCAACGGTTGCGCGCCGGTCTGGAGAATGCGTCCACGCTGGTTGGACAGGGTCGTGGTGTCGAGCGTGATCTGTTGGCCTTGGGTCAGGCCGTCATCGACCACCACCTCACTGGCCTTGACGCTCAACTTGCCATTGCTCGCCAGGGTACCTTTGCTGCCGGCCAACTGGTTGGCCTGGATGTCCAGGGTACCTTTGCCAGCGTGCTCGACCTTGCCTTTGCTGTTGTCGAGGCGATTGGCGCCAAGCTTCAGGTTGCTGGCGTTGGAAGCAATCCGCCCATTGCTGTTGTCGAGCGTGACGGCGGCGCTGATCGACGTGTCGGCGGTCCCCATCTGCACCAGTTCACCGCCGGCATTGGACACATCCCGCGCGCTCAATTGCAGGTTGCCAGCGCTGACTTTGGCCCCATCGGTACGCAGGGTCTTGGCCGCCTTGGCGGTCAGCACCTGGGTCGCATCGACTTGGCTAGCACTGAGGTTGGCATCGCCGGAACTGGCCGTCAGAGTGACGTTGCGGCCCAGGGTCTGGCTGTCGCTCAGGTCCAGGTCAGCGGCCCCGACGCCGAGATCGCCGCCGGCAAGGTTCTGGCCCTGCGCCTTGATCGTGGTGGCCCGTAGCGCGAGGTTGCCACTTTTGCCCAGCTTGCCGTCCGCACCAACGCCCGCCGCCAGGCTCGAGGCCGTGGTGCTGCGAATGGTCTTGGCGGTGAGTGTGGTGTGGTTCTGGCTGGCAACGGTGCCGCTGTTGTCGATATCACCGACGCTGTCGAGCCTCAGGTCGCCCTTGGCGTAGAGCGTGCCGCTGTTTTCAACGCTGGCGGCAGTGATTTGCGTTGCCGTTGCGCTGCTGATCGCGCCCTGGTTTTGCAATTTGCCGTCGGCGCTGATCACCACCTCGCCAGCCATGGCGCCGATCTGCCCGGCGTTGCGCACACCCACGCCGGACTCCGTGCCCACCAGCATGATCTTCCCGGCATACATGCCGCCGAGCTTGGCAACGTCGATGGCAACAGTGGGTTTTTCTCCCTCGGCGCCTGACAGCGGCGTGGCCTGGGTGTTGTCGGCATTGACCTGATTACGTCCGGCAGTGACCTTCAAGTCGTTGGCCCATACCCCGGCGTTGACCTGCACCGAGCGGGCAATCAGGTCCGTGTAATCGGCCTCGCGGGCATCCAGGCCTTTGCCTTCGATGTTGATCGCGCCGCCCTGCACGGTGTAGCCCGTGATGCGCCCGTTCTCCAACTGCGCCCGGCCGGTGCTGAGGGTGGCCCGGTCGGCGTTGATGAAGCCGCAACCGTTGCAAGTGATACCGGATGGGTTGGCGATGACCACTTCGGCACGCTGGCCGGCGACTTCGACGTAACCGCGCAATTGGCTGGGGTTGCTGGAGTTGACTTCGTTGAGGATGACCCGCGCGCTGCCATTGCCCAACATCGGGTTGCCTTCGATCCAACCGCCCAGTTTCGTCTGGCTGTTGCCCGTGCCGTTGTTGAGGATCACCCCCCGGCTATCGACGTCGAACTGGTTGTAGGTGTTGCGCGAGACACCGCCGGCGCTGGGCGCGCGGATATTCACCTGCGGCGTGCCGTTGGCGCTTTGTATCACCGTCGGTCGTTGGCCCGCCGGAGCGCCTGGGTCGGCGACGATGGTGCCGGCCCAGGTCGGTGCCACGCTCAAGGACACCAGGCCAATCGCTGTCATCACGGCAAAGCGCAACGCCCCCAGTGTCGCCGTGCAGGCCGCTGCGCCCGTCGTCGGCCCGGAGCGGGTCCCCGGCGCCTTGACCTGGCTGGTGACGTTCTCGGCCACGACCATCAACAGCCCGCGGGCCTTGTTGAAAACGATTCGGTACAGATGCTTGTTCATAGCAATTCCATTTGCGGAGCCTGCCCGCACGACCAGTGGTTGGAGTTACGCTTCGACTGCCAGCGGGTGAGCGGCAAACCAGGCCTGGGCCTGTTCGGGGATGACCCCGATCCCTTGGAATGTCTTGACCCGCAGGCCACGCTCGTCGCCTCGGTGATAGAGGGCTCGGGCGCAGCGATCGATGAAAAGGTGACGTTGCAACAGGCGGCTCAATACCGCCGTGTGGCCAAAGGGGGCGACCCAGTCGTTGAGCCAGAGACGTTCGCCGCTGTTCCAGTCCTCTTGGCTCAGCGCCAGCGGCGACTGGCGCAGGTAACGTTGCTCTGCCGCCTCGTCGAGGTTGAGCCAGGACAGGTAGAACACCGGCTTGCCGTGTTCGGAGCCGAGCACGAACTGGCGATGCTTGAGCGCCGGCAACAGCAATGTCGGCAAGGTGTGCAACGGCGCATCGCGATGGGCCTTGGAATGCATCCACAACCAGGTGGCGGAGCCGAACACCGCGGCTTCGCTCCAGGGTTCGTCGATCAGGCCAGGAGCGATAATGTCTAGCGTCTCGAACTGCATGGGATCACCTCAGAATGACCAGATGACGGTGAACGCGCTGGTCACGTTGGCCGTCTCGAAACCATCGGGTTTCTTCAACGGCGTACCTACCGACCAGTCATAGGACAGGCCCTTGTAACCGCCGCGTATACCCACCACGGCCCCCGCCAGGCGCTGGCCGATCAGGAACTCACTGGATTGGCCGCTGACTTCGCCATAGTCGATGCCGGTGTAGAGCTCCTGGCCGGTCTGCCCCAGGGACAGGCCTATTTCGTTGCGCAGGGTCCAGCCACGGTCGGCGGAAAGAATGTTTTCACCATCGAAGCCGCGCACGCTGTAGCGCCCGCCGATGGAGAAGCGATCCTGGGGCACCAACGGCGTACGGTTCCATTGCGCGCGCCAGCCACCGATGTAGCGCAGGCGCTGATCGCCGACCTGGAACGGCACCTGCAATTGGGCATCGGCGGTGATGATCTGCGAGCGCGACGTACCGGCGTCGAAATCTTCCTCAGGTGCCCTGAGCGCGTCGTGGGCACCGGTGCCGCGACGATAGGCGACGCCCAGGTCAAGAATCGAAGCACCAATGAACTCCCGATGGTCCAACCCCAACTGCCAGCCAGCCATGCGGCGCTTCTGGTTGCCGACCTCGGTGTCGTCGATGAAGTTCTCCGACGAGCGCGTCCACAGGCTGCCCCAGGCGGTGGTCTTGCGAACGGCGTCGCGGTACAGCAGGCGCGACAGGCGCACCTCGTTGTTACGACTCTCGCCTCGGTACTGATAGGACTGGTTAGCGCCGGCAACGGACTGTTCGTAGTTGTATTCACTGCTGGTGAACCCCAACTGCCAGTAACCGAACGGCAGCGAATAATGCAGCGTGCTGCCATCGGAACCGCGGTGCCCGGACTCGCCGCCGCCCAAGTCATGGTTGACGCTGGCGTAGAACAAATCGTTGAGTGACAGCAGGTTGTCCAAGGACAGCGATACGTTGCCCTGGTATTTGCCCGTGCTCTTGCTGCCGGAATTGTCCACCGACAGGCTCACCCGGGCGGGGAACCGCTGGCTCCAGGCGATCACCACGTCGCTCTCACCGGGCCTGGCGTCGACGGCACGGGCTGGCGCGATCTTGATGTCGGCCTCAGCGGTCGGCACGCGCTTGAAGTTCTCCAGCGCCTGCTCGATGTCGCGCAAGTTGAGCAGATCGCCAGGATTGGCCGGCATCGCGTTCCAGGCATTGGCGCGGGCGCTGGTACCCTCCTCGAAACGAATCTCGCGAATGCGCCCTGGCACCAGGGTCAACACCAGCACCCCACTGTTCAAGTCCTGGGCTTCGGCAAGTACGCGAGTGGTGACGTAGCCGGCCTCGATGATCGCATTCTGCATGCGTTTCATCGTCAGGTTGATCCCGCCGCCGCCGAGGCAACGACCGATGGCGGGATCATCCTTGGGATTGGCGGCGCGCAACGCCCACTGGAATTTTTCCGACGCCTCGCCGATCAGGCGGACGTCATTGATGGCAAAGCAGGGACTTTCCTTGGCGGGCAAGCGCTCGGCACCTTCACCCACGGGTGCTGCCTGCAGGCGCACGTCGGGCCGGGACTCCAACTGATCGCGCAAAACCCGTTCGCGCTCTTGCTGGCGCAGCAGTTCTTCTTCAGGTCCGGCCGCCTGCGCAGCGCTCCACGCGCCCGTCATCCAGGCCGCCATCAGCAGCAGGGCGAGACGCTTGGCGTTCTGTGCGGATGAACGGGTTCCGCCAGCACAACGGCGAGGGCTACTCGGTTTACGCGTTCGGCAGGGTGCGGCTGGCTGCATGTCACATCCTTGTGGCCTGAATCGAAGACACGGTAAGTCAGGCTCGCCGGAAGCGGCATTGGCACTGACGCAGATAAATAACAAGGTACGTAATCCATCGGAAACGAAGGAAAAGTCCTACAACGTACCGAAACGGTCTGATAGCAGAGTGGGGAGAAAGTTTCGCGGTATCGAAATATGCTCGATACAAATGGGTAAAAATGGGCAGTTGGTCACAGCTTGGGAGAATTGAGGAGCTGTGCGAGGCAGGAACGACGCGCTCAAGCCGGGGTCGTTCATCTGGAGAGGGGCAATGCAACCAGGAAAAGTCAGCGGCATGTGCGCTAACCCACTGTTTATAATGGTGTCCCAGGGCAGGTTCGAACTGCCAACCTTCCCCTTAGGAGGGGGATGCTCTATCCAATTGAGCTACTGAGACACGAGTCGACCACAAGAAACGCGGTGCGCGGGACGGCGTGCATGGTAACGACCTGCCCTGCGTTTGTCATGTCGTCGCTGTTTTTTAAGTGTAGGCAAATGGTACTGCTCGGAAGGCTGACAAGGCCAAGCGGCTGGCCCAGGCCGCCATTCATCTGCCCCTGGCGTGTTTATCCTAGTAAATCGGCCATTTGCCACTATCCTATACAAGACAGGGACGACACGCGTTTTGGTCCATTTCCGTTATCCGCCAGACGGTATGGCACAACGACACAATTCGACGGTCACAAAATGCGAACCTGTTGTTTTTTTCCAACCAGTCCGCATTTTTTGATGAAAGGTGCTGGCATAACGCCTTTACCCGGATCAGAATTTGTCACAGAATTGGCGCCAATGATCTGGCAATTTTGAGGCATGATGCGGGCCTCTTAACAATTCAGGTTGAACATTTGGCAGTGGAGCTTGTCCTATCGACATCCTGCGGCCAATCCCGAGAACCGCTCCCCTGAACTAACCGGTTAAATAAATATGCGCCCAATGACAAAGGCAATTTATTCCAGCCGTACGGCTGACAAGTTCGTCGTGCGTCTGCCAGACGGAATGCGGGAACGCATTGCCGAGGTGGCTCGTAATCATCATCGCAGCATGAACTCCGAAATCATTGCGCGCCTGGAGCAAAGCCTGATTCAGGAAGGCGCCTTGGGTGAAGAGTTGAGCATGCGCCTGGACAGCCCAGAGCTGTCTTTGCATGAACGCGAGTTGCTTCAACGCTTCCGACAACTCTCCCACCGTCAGCAGAACGCGCTCGTTTCGCTGATTGCCCATGACGTAGAGATGGCCGCAGAAGCGACCTGATCACAGCCAAAACACTCAAGCCAGCCTCGTGCTGGCTTTTTTTTGCCTGGCGTTTGCCCTGGCCCGATAGAAGCAATTGCTGGTGACCTCATATCGGTCAATCACCCGCAACCCCATGTGGGAGCGAGCTTGCTCGTGATAGCGGTAGTGCCATTGCATAGCGGCTGGACCTGCCAGCTGCTCTTGCTTTGGACGCTTGATCCCGGCGCCCCATCAATCGAAAGAAACTCAAAAAAACGGCGCTTCCCATTTCTGAAAGAAGCGCCGTTTTTTCCAAGTGAACAGTTTCACGCCAAACAGGCGGGTTTCTTGATGAGCGACTCAGAGCAGGAAAATCGTCGCCAACCCCAGGAAAATGAAGAACCCGCCGCTGTCGGTCACAGCGGTAATCATGACACTGGCACCCATGGCAGGATCGCGCCCCATGCGGGCCAGGGTCATGGGGATCAAGACCCCCATCAATGCCGCCAGCAGCAGGTTGAGCGTCATTGCGGCCGTCATGACCACTCCCAGCGACCAACTGCCATAAAGCAGATAAGCCACCACACCAATCACCCCACCCCAAATCACGCCGTTGATCAAGGAGACCGCCAGTTCCTTGCGCATCAATCGCGATGTATTGCCGGTGCTGACCTGGTCCAGCGCCATGGCACGGACGATCATGGTGATGGTCTGGTTACCGGAGTTGCCACCGATACCGGCGACGATGGGCATCAGCGCCGCGAGCGCCACCAGCTTCTCGATGGAGCCTTCGAACAGGCCGATGACCCGGGAAGCGACAAACGCCGTGATCAGGTTGATCGCCAGCCAGGCCCAGCGGTTACGCAGGGACTTCCAGACCGAGGCGAAGATATCTTCTTCTTCGCGCAGACCGGCCATGTTGAGGACTTCGCTTTCGCTTTCCTCACGAATCAAGTCGACCATTTCATCGATGGTCAGACGGCCGATCAACTTGCCGTTCTTGTCGACCACCGGCGCGGAAATCAAGTCATAACGTTCGAATGCCTGGGCCGCATCGTAGGCGTCTTCGTCCGGGTGGAAGCTCACCGGATCGCTGGCCATGACCTCGGCCACCTGCTTTTCCGGATCGTTGACGAGCAAACGCTTGATGGGCAGCACGCCCTTGAGCACGCCGTCGTAGTCGACCACGAAAAGCTTGTCGGTATGGCCGGGCAGCTCCTTGAGACGACGCAGGTAGCGCAAGACCACTTCAAGGCTGACATCCTCGCGGATCGTCACCATCTCGAAGTCCATCAACGCACCGACCTGCTCCTCGTCATAGGACAACGCCGAGCGCACACGCTCACGTTGCTGGCCGTCGAGGGCTTCCATCAGTTCATGGACAACGTCCCGTGGCAGTTCGGGCGCAAGGTCGGCGAGTTCGTCGGCGTCCATTTCCTTGGCCGCCGCCAGCAACTCATGATCATCCATGTCGGCGATCAGGGTTTCGCGAACCGAATCCGACACTTCGAGCAGGATGTCACCGTCTCGATCAGCCTTGACCAACTGCCAGACCGTCAGACGCTCTTCCAGGGGCAAGGCTTCAAGAATGTAGGCGACGTCGGCGGAGTGCAGGTCATCGAGCTTGCGTTGCAGTTCGACGAGATTCTGCCGGTGGACCAGGTTCTCGACCCGGTCATGATTCGGGCCTTCCTGGCGATGCGTCAGGTCTTCGACGACCCGCTGGCGCTGCAGCAGCTCAACGACTTGAGCGAGACGATCCTGAAGGCTTTCCTGCGTTTTTTTTACTTCTACTTGGGTCATAGGCGAACTCCACTCCCAGCAGTGGAGCACGCCGGAAGGATCAATCAGTTAATTCATGATTGGCAAAACTAAATATTGAGTAACTACTGGGTAAGTCCATGGAGATATTCCAAAGCCCCGGCGGGGCTGACGGGCGCAATCATACACCGCTTGACGCTTTAAAACGCTAAAAAATCATGGCAAGAACAAGCGCTTGCGAGACAAACCTGAACGCAAGCTGAACCTTCCCCTCTACGACGACTTATCCGGAAAAGAAAACACACGCCTCGACAGGAATGCGGCGACTACCCTGTTCTCCTGCACCGTCAAGGAGGACGACCGGATGCCCATCAACCACTACCTGATCCTGCTCGCCAGCCTGCCCTGCCTGCCTTTGTGGGCCGCCGGGCAAACCGTGCATCGCTGCGAAAGCAGCGCGGGGCACGTGACATTCACCACCTTGAGTTGTGGCCCGGGTGAAGCCCTGTCACTCCAGCAGATCCATCCCTACAGCCCAGGTTCGATCGAGCCGACGACCGAGGCGATGCTGCCCGAAGCGGAGCATCGGCAAACATCCGGCAACACAACCACACGCAAGGAGCCGACCGTCGTTGGCCAGTTCCAGGACCGCTGCGGGAACCTCATCGATGCCAGGCAACGCCGTGACGCCATCCTGGAACGACGAATCGTCGTCGGCATGAGCCAACAGGACGTCGAGAGCGCCCTGGGCAAGCCAGACTCAATCAAGATTCGAAATTCGAGCACACGGTATACCTACAAGGCGAAGAAAGGTCGCAGCGCAGAGGTCGTGTTCGATGAAAGGGGGTGCGTGAAAGGCAAATCGTAGACAGCAAAAAGCCCGCGTTAAACGCGGGCTTTTTGGTGTTTGGTGCACTCGACAGGATTCGAACCTGTGACCGCTCGGTTCGTAGCCGAGTACTCTATCCAGCTGAGCTACGAGTGCAAGTTGTGGTTTTATACCAGATCACAACTGGTTGAAGCCAAGTTATTTGCATTGCTGCAAACAACTCTTAAATGGTGCACTCGACAGGATTCGAACCTGTGACCGCTCGGTTCGTAGCCGAGTACTCTATCCAGCTGAGCTACGAGTGCATTTGTTGCCGCGCATTATAGGTCGTCAAATCCTTTTGTAAAGCGCTTTTTTCAGTAATTTCAATCACTTACTGATCAAGCCAGGTTCTGACGCACTAAACGAATAATGGCGGAGAACGGGGGATTCGAACCCCCGACACCCTTTTGAGGTGTACTCCCTTAGCAGGGGAGCGCCTTCGGCCACTCGGCCAGCTCTCCGCAACACGGGGCGTATATTAACCACCTTCATCCCCGTTTGCAAACATAAAAATCGATAAAAATTAATGGCTTGGTTCGTCGTCCTTCTCTTTCTTGATACGCAGGTAGATTTCCTCCCGGTGTACAGCAACCTCTTTCGGGGCGTTGACGCCAATACGCACTTGGTTTCCTTTGACGCCGAGCACGGTCACGGTGATTTCGCCATCGCCAATAATCAGGCTTTCTGCACACCGACGAGTCAGAATCAGCATACCTTTCTCCTCACGCAATTCACTTAAGGGACAACAGTCTGCAAAAAAAAGGCATTGGACCTACAACCGAAACGGTCGAAGCCTACAGGCCTAGTATTGACCAGCGCGGGCAAAAGAACAGTTTTGGGACGCGCCATTCAGAAAAACAAAGGGCGCGGTCCAGCCGCGCCCTCTGGATAACGCTTTACTCGCCCGGTTGGGCAGCAGCGTCGAGCTCGAAAGCCGTGTGCAGGGCGCGCACGGCCAGTTCCAGGTATTTCTCTTCGATCACCACGGAAACCTTGATTTCCGAAGTAGAGATCATCTGGATGTTGATGCTTTCCTTGGCCAGGGATTCGAACATGCGGCTGGCCACGCCTGCGTGGGAACGCATGCCGACACCGACGATCGAGACCTTGGCGATCTTGGTATCGCCCACCACTTCCCGGGCACCGATCTCGCCAGCGGTCTTTTTCAGGATCGCTTCGGCAGACTGGTAGTCGTTGCGGTGCACGGTGAAGGTGAAGTCAGTGGTGTTATCGTGCGAGACGTTCTGCACGATCATGTCGACTTCGATGTTCGCGGCACTGATCGGGCCGAGAATCTTGAACGCCACGCCGGGGGTGTCTGGCACGCCACGGATGGTCAGCTTGGCCTCATCGCGGTTGAAAGCGATGCCGGAAATGATCGGCTGTTCCATGGATTCCTCTTCATCAATAGTAATGAGGGTGCCCGGACCCTCTTTGAAGCTGTGCAGGACGCGCAGCGGAACGTTGTACTTGCCGGCGAATTCGACCGCCCGGATCTGCAACACCTTCGAGCCGAGACTGGCCATTTCCAGCATTTCTTCGAACGTGATCTTGTCCAGGCGCTGGGCCACAGGCACCACCCGTGGGTCGGTGGTGTAGACACCGTCCACATCGGTGTAGATCTGGCATTCGTCAGCCTTGAGAGCCGCCGCCAGTGCTACGCCCGTGGTGTCGGAACCGCCACGGCCGAGGGTGGTGATATTGCCCTGCTCGTCCACGCCCTGGAAACCGGCGACAACCACGACACGGCCAGCCTTCAGGTCGCCGCGAATCTTCTGGTCGTCGATCTGCAGGATACGTGCTTTGTTGTGCGCGCTGTCCGTCAGGATACGCACCTGGTTGCCGGTGTAGGACACCGCCGGCACGCCACGCTTGATCAGCGCCATGGCCAGCAAGGCGATGGTCACCTGCTCGCCAGTGGAAACGATCACGTCCAGCTCACGGGGAACCGGTTGCTGGTCGCCGCTGATTTGCTTGGCCAGATCGATCAGACGGTTGGTCTCGCCGCTCATTGCCGACAGCACAACCACCAGGTCATCGCCCGCTTCACGGAATTTCTTAACCTTGTCGGCGACTTGTTCGATTCTCTCGACAGTGCCGACCGAGGTGCCTCCAAATTTCTGTACGATCAAAGCCATTTCAAAGCCGCCTCTGCCCATGAAGGGCGCCCAATAAATCACTCAAACAGCGGCCAGGCTCGTCACTAGACCACGAGCCCGGCGACGCTGCCTTAAATACCCTGCTCTACGAATGCAACGGTCTGGGCCAGTGCCGCGTCCAGGGCGCCGACGTCGGTACCACCGCCTTGCGCCATGTCCGGACGACCACCGCCCTTGCCGCCCACTGCCGCAGCGGCCTGCTTCATCAAATCACCGGCCTTGAGTTGGCCAGTCAGGTCTTTGGTCACGCCTGCGACGAGAACGACCTTTTCCTCATGGACACTGCCGAGCAGGATCACTGCGCGGCCGAGTTTGTTTTTCAGTTGATCGACCAGCGCCAGCAGCGCCTTGCCATCCTGGCCGTCCAGACGCACGGCCAGCACCTTCACGCCCTTGACGTCCACCGCCTGGGCCGACAGATCGTCGCCCGCGGCGCTGGCGGCCTTGGCCTGCAACTGCTCGAGTTGCTTTTCCAGCAGGCGGTTGCGCTCCAGCACAGCCGACAGCTTGTCGATCAGGTTGTCGCGACTGCCCTTGATCAGGGTAGCCGCTTCCTTGAGTTGTTCTTCGGCCGCGTTGAGGTACGCCAGGGCCGCGGCGCCGGTGACCGCTTCGATCCGGCGCACACCGGATGCCACGCCACCTTCGCTGATGATTTTCATCAGGCCGATGTCGCCGGTCCGGTTGGCGTGGATACCACCGCACAGTTCAACGGAGAAGTCGCCCATGCTCAGCACGCGCACGCTGTCGCCGTACTTCTCGCCGAACAACGCCATCGCACCCTTGCGCTTGGCGGTCTCGATGTCGGTCTCTTCGGTTTCCACCGGGGAGTTCTTGCGAATCTCGGCGTTGACGATCTCTTCCAGCGCCTTGAGTTGCTCAGGCTTGATGGCTTCGAAATGGCTGAAGTCAAAGCGCAGGCGCTGACTGTCCACCAACGAGCCCTTCTGCTGGACATGCTCGCCCAGCACCTGGCGCAACGCCGCGTGCAGCAAGTGCGTGGCGGAGTGGTTCAGCGACGTCGCATGGCGCACCTCTGCGTCGACATGGGCGGCCACCGGGGCGGCGATCATCAGGCTGCCCGACGCCAGCACGCCGTGGTGCAGGAACGCGCCGCCGGTCTTGGTGGTGTCACGCACGTCGAAACGCGAGCTGCCCGCCTGCAGGTAACCGCTGTCGCCGATCTGGCCGCCGGATTCGGCGTAGAACGGGGTCTTGTCCAGCACGATCACGCCTTCCTGGCCTTCGCTCAGGATGTCGACCGATTGCCCGTCCTTATAGATGGCAACGATCTTGGCCGAGCCGGTGGTGCCGGCATAACCGGTGAACTCGGTGGCCACGTCTACTTTGACCAGGCTGTTGTAGTCCATGCCAAAGGAGCTGGCGGAACGCGCACGCACCCGCTGGGCTTCCATCTCGCGCTCGAACCCTTCCTCGTCGAGGGTCAGGTTGCGTTCGCGGGCAATGTCGCCGGTCAGGTCCATCGGGAAGCCATAGGTGTCGTACAGCTTGAACACCACGTCGCCCGGGACCACGTTGCCCTTGAGTTCGGCCAGGTCTTGCTCGAGGATCTTCAAGCCTTGCTCCAGGGTCTTGGCGAATTGCTCTTCTTCAGCCTTGAGTACGCGTTCGATATGCGCCTGCTGGGACTTGAGTTCCGGGAAGGCGTCGCCCATCTCGGCCGCCAATGCCGCGACGATCTGATAGAAGAAGCTGCCCTTGGCGCCCAGCTTGTTACCGTGGCGGCAGGCGCGACGGATGATTCGGCGCAGCACATAGCCACGACCTTCGTTGGAAGGCAGCACGCCGTCGGCAATCAGGAAGCCGCAGGAACGGATGTGGTCGGCGACCACTTTCAGCGAGGCCTGGTTGTCGTTGGTGCAACCGATGGCCTTGGCCGACGCGCTCAGCAGGCTCTGGAACAGGTCGATTTCGTAGTTGGAATGAACGTGCTGCAGCACCGCACTGATCCGCTCCAGGCCCATGCCGGTGTCCACCGACGGCGCTGGCAGCGGATGCAACACGCCATCGGCGGTGCGGTTGAACTGCATGAATACGTTGTTCCAGATCTCGATGTAGCGGTCGCCGTCTTCTTCCGGCGAGCCGGGTGGGCCGCCCCAGATGTCGGCGCCGTGATCGTAGAAGATCTCGGTGCAAGGGCCGCATGGGCCGGTGTCGCCCATGGTCCAGAAGTTATCGGAGGCGTAAGGCGCGCCTTTGTTGTCGCCAATGCGCACCATGCGCTCTGCCGGGACACCGACCTCTTTGGTCCAGATGTCGTAGGCTTCGTCGTCGGTGGCGTAGACCGTTACCCAAAGCTTTTCCTTGGGCAGGTTCAACCACTTGTCGGACGTCAGGAAGGTCCAGGCGAAGGTGATGGCGTCACGCTTGAAATAGTCACCGAAGCTGAAGTTACCCAGCATTTCGAAGAACGTGTGGTGACGTGCGGTATAGCCGACGTTTTCCAGGTCGTTGTGCTTGCCGCCGGCACGCACGCACTTCTGGCTGCTTACCGCACGGGTGTAGGCACGTTTTTCCTGGCCCAGGAAGCAGTCCTTGAACTGGTTCATCCCCGCGTTGGTGAACAGCAGGGTCGGGTCGTTGCCCGGAATCAAAGAGCTGGAGGCTACTCGGGTGTGGCCTTGCTCTTCGAAGAAGCGAAGGAAGGCTTCACGGATTTCTGCGCTTTTCATTAGGTTCTTCCACGGAGGCTGCGGCCAAAGGCCTGTGCAAAACGTCAACAGACGAAGCAACGGCAAAGGGCCGCATTATATCGGCCCTGCGCGTGGGGTACAGCGTGTTTATACGATAGAAACTGTCAATTGCCCCGGTTAGCGGGTCATTGGCGAGAAAATTCGACGAAAGTGGCGACCACCTGGTCGATTTGCGCCGCGCTCACGTCCATGTGCGTCACCATTCGCAGGCGTGGCGCCGCGCTGAGCTTGACGCCCCGTTCATCGGCAAACGCCTTGATCGCCTCGGCCCGCTCGCCCACTTCTACGTAGACCATGTTGGTTTGCACCGGCTCGACCTCGTAACCCGCCCCACGCAAGCCCTCGGCAAGCCGCTGGGCATTGGCGTGGTCATCGGCCAGGCGCTGGACCTGATGTTCCAGCGCATACAGCCCTGCCGCCGCGAGGATCCCGGCCTGGCGCATGCCGCCACCGACCATCTTGCGCAGCCGGCGGGCCTTGCCGATCAGTTCGACGCTGCCGCACAGGACCGAGCCCACCGGAGCGCCAAGGCCCTTGGACAGGCACACCGACACCGAATCGAAATGTTGCGTGATTTGCCGGGCATCGACATTCAGCTTGACCGCGGCGTTGTACAACCGCGCCCCGTCCAGGTGCAGGGCCAGGCCATGCTCCTGGGTGAAACGCCGGGCCCGGGCCAGGTATTCCAGGGGCAGCACCTTGCCCTGCATGGTGTTTTCCAGGGCCAATAGGCGGGTGCGGGCAAAGTGAAAGTCATCGGGCTTGATCGCCGCGGCGACGTGCGCCAGGTCCAGGGAACCGTCCGCCTGCACCTCCAGAGGCTGGGGCTGGATCGAACCGAGCACCGCCGCACCGCCGCCCTCGTATTTGTAGGTGTGGGCCTGCTGACCGACGATGTACTCATCGCCGCGCTCGCAGTGGGCCATCAACCCCAACAGGTTGCTCATCGTGCCCGAGGGCACGAACATTGCCGCAGCGAAGCCCAGGCGCCCAGCCAGTTCGGCTTCGAGGCGATTGACAGTCGGGTCCTCGCCATACACATCATCGCCGGTTGGCGCGCTGGCCATGGCATCCAGCATGCCGGCGGTAGGTTGGGTGACCGTGTCGCTGCGAAGATCGATAACACTCATGAATCTGGCCTCGGGCTCTGGTGGGGGAATTCCCTTTCGAAGGGCAATTACTGCGGGCATGGGCAGGAATAATCAAGCCTGGTCGACGGAAAGGGCAACAAACCCCTTCCTTGTGGGAGCAAAGCTTGCTCGCGATAGCGTCGGGTCAGCTGTATTGATGTTGACTGGCTCACCGCTATCGCGAGCAAGCTTTGCTCCCACGGCTCGCTCCCACAGTAGGTTATGTGTTAAAAATCCTCCGCTGCCAAAAACCATGGCGGCAAAAACGTTCTCAGGGCGGGGTGTAATTCCCCACCGGCGGTAATTGCACGCAACGTGCATAGCCCGCGAGCGCTTGGTGGTACACCGCTTTTTGGGGTGTAGCGGCAAGGTCAGCAGACCCGGTGTGATCCCGGGGCCGACGGTCATAGTCCGGATGAAGAGAGAACGGGATTGGTACCCAAGGGCCGACTGCGACTGTCTTGTACGCGGCGTACCCTCGAATCCCCTTCGATTCATGACGCCCTGTTTTTCACACAAACAGGAACCAGAACATGCAACCCACTGCAATCGACAGCAAAAGCAAAAGTCATCCGGGCGAGCGCGTCGCGTTCATCCAGGCCTGCTGGCACAAGGAAATCGTCGACCAGAGCCGTAAAGGCTTCGTCGCCGAAATGATCACCCAGGGTTACCAGGAAAGCGACATCGACTTCTTCGAAGTCGGCGGCGCATTCGAGATTCCGCTGCACGCCAAGCTGCTGGCCAAGTCAGGCCGTTACGCCGGCATCGTCGCCGCCGGCCTGGTGGTGGACGGGGGCATCTACCGTCACGAGTTCGTCGCCCAATCGGTCATCAGCGGCCTGATGCAGGTGCAGTTGGAAACCGAAGTGCCGGTGTTCTCGGTGGTGCTCACGCCGCATCATTTCCATGCAGGGGAAGAGCATCAGAAGTTTTTCTTCGAGCATTTCGTGCACAAGGGCCAGGAAGCGGCGAAGACCTGTGCCGATACCTTGCACAAGACCCGGGCGTTGCGTCGCAGTGAGCAGCGGGCGGTAGCGAGCTAAAAGCCACTAAAAAACCTGTGGGAGCGAGCTTGCTCGCGATGACGGAGTGTCAGTCACCTTCAACATTTGACTGGAACACCGCTATCGCGAGCAAGCTCGCTCCCACAATGGTTCGGCGTGGGTTTTAGATCAGGTTTTCGTCCGTAGCAGGCACGATCAGGATCCCGGCCCGCAAGCCATTCTTGACCTTGGGGTTCGGGAAAATGATCCGGGCGCCCTCCTCTTCGATCACCCAGCGGGTCTGGGCGATGTCCTCGGCCAGCACATAACCTTTTTCAAGCTCGGAGAAGTTCTCGATGTCCGCCGGCAGGTTCAGGCGGAAGCTGTCGCTGTGCTTGATGATTTCCCGCGCCACGCTGAACAGCTGGAGGCCGTCGAGCCCTTCATCCAGCGCCGGCTCGTTACCTTCGATGATCTGTTGCAGGCGGTTTTCCAGCAGGCTGACGTTGACGCCGTCGTTCTGCCCGAATGGCCGGGCCTTGCCCAGCTCCAGGGTGAAGGACTCGGCGCCGAGCTGGTCGTAGGTGTAGGCACTGAAGACGATGGACGGCTTGTTCTGCAGCAACACCGCCTCCATGCCCGCGGCACGCAAGCGTGCCAGCTCATGGCGTGAGTGCGCGCGGCCTTCCTTCCATGGGTATAGGGCAAACTGCTCAATCTTCGAGCCGCGGATAGCGGTGTGCAGGTCGTAATGCAAGCGGCTGCGTTCCGGCCGACTGAAGAAACTGGCGGCCAGCCGCTCCAGCTCGCAGGCCCGCAGCGCTTCAGGACCGCCACTGAGCTCATGGCGACCATTGAACAGCCGGTTGACGTCCTGTTCGACGAAACGCTCACCGCGCCGGATGGCCTCGGGGTTGCCGAACAGGAACAGAATGCGTGCCCGCGGCTTCAGGTCGCCACGGGCAATGTCGTGCAGCAGGCGGTCGAGCAATTCGATCGGCGCGGTTTCATTGCCGTGGATACCGGCCGACAGCAGCAGGTCCAGGCCGTTATCCCGGGCTTCGGGCGGCTTGACCTCCAGCGCGCCCTCGCTCAACCAGCGCATCCGTACGCCTTCGACAGTCAGTTGAGTCTTCTCCGCCGGTTCACGGCCGGCGAGGGTCAGTTCAAGCAGTTTGCCGAGGGCGAGCATAGCGCGGTTTCCTTAGTGGTCGTGGCCGCAATCCGGGCCATGGACATGGTCATCGTCGCCGACGTCCGCCGGTTCCATTTCCAGTTGCAGGCTGACCAGGTTGGTCGCCAATGGACGCAACAACAGGTTGGCGTATTCCTCGTCCCCTTCCTCGACATCGACGCCGATCAGCAGTTGACCGCGGCCATCCTGCTGGATCCACAACTCCTTGCCTTGCCACATCACCGCGACACGGGTGCAGGAGGTTTCCAGTTGGGTGCCGTCGGTGTCTTCAAGGATCAGCTGCAGGGTATCGCTCATGTCTTTAGGTTCTCGTCTGGGGATAAGGCAACGCGCCCTGCTTTGACTGTAGTCAGGTCGCGTGCGCTTTCAATTGATCTGGAAAGGATAAACCGCGCCAAGTTTAAGGATTTGTGTCAGTTCATCCAGTGCCGCACGGCATTCGAGCAGCAACTGCGGGTCTGCCAGGTCATTTTCGGTCATGCGGTCGCGGTAGTGCCGCTCGACCCATTGGGTCAGCGAATCGTACAGCGGCGCGGTCATGATAACCCCTGGGTTGACGGCCGCCAGCTCGGTTTCATTGAGGGCCACGCGCAACCTCAGGCAAGCCGGGCCGCCACCGTTCTGCATGCTTTGCTTGAGGTCGAAGACCTTCACTTCGCGAATGACCCCGCCAGCGCCCGTCAGGCCTTGCAGGTATTGCCAGACGCGTTCGTTGCCGCGGCATTCTTCCGGCACGATCAAGAGCATGGAGCCGTCGGGACGCGACAGCAACTGGCTGTTGAACAGGTAGGAACGTACCGCGTCATCGACAGTAACCGCCGAACGCGGTACGCACACCGACTGAAATTTCCCACCGACCTTGGCGAGTTTGCCGCTCAGTTCGGCCAGCATCCTGTCGGTCTCGAGAAACGCGTCCTCGTGATAGAACAGCACTTCGCCATTGCCCACCGCGATCACGTCGTTGTGGAACACACCCTGGTCGATCACCGACGGATTCTGTTGGGCGTACACCACGCCCTCCTCCCGCAGCCCATGCAGGCGGGCAACGGCCTGGGAGGCTTCCAGGGTCTGGCGCGCCGGGTATTTCTGCGGTGCGGGATAACGGGTGTCGAAGGCGCTGCGACCGAAGACGAAGAATTCGACGCCGGCCTCGCCGTAGGCACGGCAGAAACGGGTGTGGTTGGCCGCGCCTTCATCGCCGAACTGCGCCACCGCCGGCAACGCGGCGTGGTGGGCGAAGTGCTGCTGGTCGGCAAACATCGCCCCCAACACGCGACTGGTGGTCGGGTGTTCGATGCTGCGGTGGTATTTGCAGTTCAGGTTGGCGGCGGTGAAATGCACGCGACCGTCGGCCGTGTCGGCGCTCGGGCTGACCGTGGCGGCGTTGGCCACCCACATGCTGGAGGCCGAGCAACTGGCGACCAACAGCGGCATCGCTTCTTTCGCGGCCTGCTGGATGACCTGGGCATCGCTGCCGGCAAAGCCCAACCGGCGCAGGGCCGCCACGTCCGGGCGCTCCTGTGGCGCCAGCACGCCTTGCTGGAACCCCATGTCCATCAGCGCTTTCATTTTCGCCAGGCCCTGCAACGCCGCTTCCTTGGGGTTGGAGGACTGCTGGCTGTTGCTCTGGGACGCGACGTTGCCGTACGAGAGCCCGCCGTAGTTATGGGTCGGCCCCACTAGACCGTCAAAGTTGACTTCATAGGATTTCATCAGCGAGGCTCCACGAGAATCTGTTTTTTATAGGCATCAATTACTGCGTCGCGGCTATCGCGGGCAAGCCTTGCTCCCACAGGTTTTGCATAGGCCCTGTGGGACAAGGCTTGCTCTCACAGGTTTTGCATAACGCCTGTGGGAGCAAGGCTTGCCCGCGATGGCGGTCTCAAGACATGCGCACACCGGGGGTCAGGGCAGCCGGCATGACAAGGCTCGGGGTCTCCAGGGACGCCACCGGGTACGCGCAATAATCGGCCGCGTAATAAGCACTGGCGCGATGGTTGCCCGAGGCACCGACACCGCCGAACGGGGCGCTGCTGGCGGCGCCGGTCAGCTGTTTGTTCCAGTTGACGATACCGGCGCGGCTCTGCAGCCAGAATTGCTGGTAACGCGCCTGGGAATCGGACAGCAACCCGGCGGCCAGGCCGTATTGCGTATTGTTGGCCTCGGTGATGGCGGCGGCGAAGTCCGTGTAGCGGATCACTTGCAGCAACGGCCCGAACAGCTCTTCATCAGGACGCTCGGCCACCGCCGTCACATCCAGGATACCCGGCGTCAGCAATGCCGCCTGGGGCTGCGGCTGGGTCATGGCCAACAGCGGCACGGCGCCTTTGCCGAGCAAATGGTTTTGCGCATCCATCAGCGCCTTCGCCGCGCCCAGGGAAATCACCGAACCCATGAACGGTGCCGGTTGCTGGTCGAAGGCACCGACTTCAAGGGTCGAGCTGACCGCCACCAGGCGCGCCAGCAAGGCATCGCCCCACGGGCCTTGCGGCACCAACAGGCGACGCGCACAGGTGCAGCGTTGGCCAGCAGAAATGAACGCAGACTGGATGATGGTGTAGACCGCCGCGTCGACGTCCGCCACCTCATCCACCACCAGCGGGTTATTACCGCCCATTTCCAGCGCCAGGATCTTGTCCGGGCGGCCAGAGAACTGTTGATGCAACAGATTGCCGGTGCGGCTGGAGCCGGTGAAGAACAGCCCGTCGATGCCCGGGTTCGCCGCCAGGGCGATACCGGTTTCCCGCGCGCCTTGCAGCAGGTTCAGCACACCCGCCGGCAGACCGGCCTCGACCCAGCACTTGACCGTCAGCTCGGCGACTTTCGGCGTCAGCTCGCTCGGCTTGAACAACACGCTGTTGCCGGCCAGCAGCGCTGGCACGATGTGGCCATTGGGCAAGTGACCAGGGAAATTGTAGGGGCCGAAGACGGCCACCACGCCGTGGGGTTTGTGGCGCAGCACGGCGGTGGCGTCACCCAGGGGGCCGCTCTTCTCGCCGGTCCGCTCGCGGTAGCTCTGCACCGAAATGGCGACTTTGTTGACCATGCTGGTCACTTCGGTCGCCGCTTCCCACAACGGCTTGCCGGTTTCTTCACCGATGCACTGGGCCAGTTCGTCAGCGTGGCTTTTCAGGGCCGCGGCAAAAGCTTCCAGCACCTGGATGCGTTCATCCAGCGAGCGCCGTGCCCAGTCCGGGAACGCCTGGCGCGCGGCCTGCACCGCCGACTCCACTTGCGCCGCCGTGGCGCCGTTGCCCGACCACAACACCTGCTGGGTCACGGGGTTCAACGACTCAAAGAGGTCGCCCTGGCCTTCCAGCCAGCTACCTGCGATGTACAACGAATTCATCATTTCGACTCCCGGGCAGCGGACAACGCAACGGCACGCACCTGGTCGCCGGCATTGAGTTGAAGACGCTTGGCGGTCAGCGGATCGACCACCAGAGTGCCTGCGGCGAAGCGCGCCGGTGCAGCGGTGATGCGGCAGTCTTCGCGCTTGCGGTTATGAATGAGGAACGGCGTGGCGTCATCGCCCGGCGTGCCGATGGCCAGCACCAGCGCCTGGCTGTCGCGAATCGCGCGGATCTTGCCGGTCTCGCACTCCACCGCCGGGCCGGCGTCGAAGATATCGACGTAACCCTGATAGCTGAAACCTTCGCTCTTGAGCATCGACAAGGCCGGTTCAGTGTCCGGATGAACCTGGCCAATCACGGCCCGGGCACCTTCGGACAGGAAACAGGTGTACAGCGGGAATTTGGGCATCAGTTCAGCGATGAATGCCTTGTTGCCCACGCCGGTGAGGTAATCGGCCTGGCTGAACTCCATTTTGAAGAAGTGCCGGCCCAGGCTTTCCCAGAACGGCGAACGTCCGTTGTCGTCGGACATGCCGCGCATCTCGGCAATGATCTTGTTGCCGAACAACTGCGGGAACTCGGCGATGAACAACAGCCGCGCCTTGGCCAGCATCCGGCCATTGAGGCCACTGCGGTAGTCGGCGTGGAGGAACAGCGAGCACAGCTCGGAATTGCCGGTCAGGTCGTTGGCCAGGAACAGGGTCGGGATTTCCCGATAGATGTTCAATTCCTGGGAAGCGCTGACCGTCAGGCCGACCCGAAAGTTGTACCAGGGCTCACGCAGCCCCACGGCACCGGCGATGGCGGAAATGCCCACCACGCGACCGTCATCGTCTTCGAGCACGAACAGGTAGTCCGCATCACCGCGCCCGGCTTCGCCGCGAAAGGTCTTCTCGGCCCAACCGACCCGATGGGCCAGGCGCTCTTCATTGGCCGGCAAGGTGGTCAGGCCGGTGCCCGTGCTGCGGGCCAGGGCGATCAGAGCGGGTAAATCGCTGCTGCGTACGGGACGAACGATCATGCTATCTCCTCAAACGGGCCGCTTGCGCCACCCGCGAAACTCATTAAACCGCCACCAGGCGCACGCTGGCGCCTTCGCCAACGCCCAAGGCTTCGGCCGCTTCCATATCCAGGGTCACCGGTTTGCCCGGCGCGTAGTCGAGTTCGAGCAGCACGGCGCGGTAATCCTGCAACTGGGCATTGGCCACCAGGTATTGGCGGCCGGCGCCCTTGACCGGTTCGCCGATCTTCACCGGCACCACGCGGCTCTGGGCGATCGAGCGGATGCCCGAGACGCGGGCATGCAGGGTCGGGCCACCGTCGAAGATGTCGATGTAGTGATCGGTCTCGAAACCCTCGCGCATCAGGATGTCGAAGGTGATCTGCGCCCGCGGATGCACCTGGCCCATGGCTTCTTGGGCGGCATCCGGCAACAGCGGCACGTAGATCGGGTAATGGGGCATCAGCTCGGCGAGGAAGGTACGGCTCTTCAGCCCGCACAGGCGCTCGGCGGCGGCGTAGTTGAGGTCGAAGAAGTTGCGACCGATGGCGTCCCAGAACGGCGAATCGCCATTCTCATCGCTGTAGCCGACGATCTCGGTCACCACCGAATCGGCGAACCGCTCCGGATGGCTGGCGACGAACAACAGCCGCCCCCGTGAATTGAGTTCCGACCATGGCGAACCCACCAGTTCCGGAACCACGTAGAAACTGGTCAGCAGGCTGTTGCCGGTCAGGTCGTGGCATTGGGAGAGCACGTGGATCTTGTTGTGGATCTTCAGCTCACGGGAGGCGTGAACGAAGGTCTCGTTGCGAAAGCTGTAGAACGGTTCGGAATAACCGGCCGACGCGACGATGGCCGAACAGCCCGCCAGCTTGCCGGTCGCGGTGTCTTCGAGGACGAAGAAATAGCTTTCTTCGCCGTTGAAGCTGACTTCAGCGGCAAACGAGGCTTCGCTTGCGGCGATCTTGTCGCTCAGGCGTTCCACGTCATCCGGCAAGGAAGTGACACCGATCGGACTGTCCGCAGCCAGACGCTGTACCTCGCCCAGATCCGCCATTTGCGCGGGGCGCATCACCAGCATGGTGTCACTCCTTAACTTGAAATAAAGGGTTCGACCATTGGGTCGATACACAGAAAAAAATACTGACTCCCTGTGGGAGCAAAGCTTGCTCGCGATGCAGGCAATGAGCTCTACCTGTCAAACCGAGGCGATCCCATCGCGAGCAAGCTCAGCTCCCACAAGAACCTGGCTCCCCATGGAGCCGGTTCAGCTTTTCGGGATCAGGACTGGGTCAGCTTCGCCGCAGCCCGCTCGAAGCGGTCCAGGCCGGCGTCGATGTCGGCGTCTTCCACCACCAGGCTCGGGGCGAAGCGAATCACGTCCGGGCCGGCTTGCAGGATCATCAGGCCTTCCTGTTCGGCGGCGTTGAAGATGTCCTTGGCCTTGCCTTTCCAGGCATCGTTCAGCACGCAGCCGATCAGCAGGCCCAGGCCACGCACTTGGGTGAACAGGCCGTACTTCTCGCCGATCTGTTCCAGGCGCGCCTTGAACTTGGCGTGCTTGGTTTTGACACCACCGAGCACCTCAGGCGTATTGACCACATCGATCACCGCTTCGGCCACTGCGCAGGCCAGCGGGTTGCCGCCATAGGTGGTGCCGTGGGTGCCGACCACCAGGTGCTTGGCCAGGGCTTCGGTGGTGAGCATCGCCGCAATCGGGAAACCACCGCCCAGGCTCTTGGCGCTGGTGAGGATGTCCGGGACCACGCCGTAATGCATGTAGGCGAACAGATGACCGCTGCGGCCCATGCCGGTCTGCACCTCATCGAACACCAGCAGCGCGTCGTGGGCATCGCACAAGTCACGGGCGCCTTGCAGGTAGGCCTGCTCGGCCGGCAGCACGCCGCCCTCGCCCTGGATCGGCTCCAGCACCACGGCGCAGGTCTTGTCCGAGACAGCGGCTTTCAACGCGGCCAGGTCGTTATAAGGAACGTGGGTGATGCCAGTAATTTTAGGTCCGAAACCATCGGAGTACTTCGACTGCCCGCCGACGTTGACGGTGAACAGGGTGCGACCGTGGAAGCTATTGAGCGCGGCGATGATTTCGTATTTTTCGCTGCCGAAACGATCGAACGCAACGCGACGGGCCAGCTTGAAGGCGGCCTCGTTGGCTTCGGCGCCGGAGTTGCAGAAAAACGCGCGCTCGGCGAACGTCGCGTTGACCAGCTTGTGGGCCAGGCGCAGGGCCGGCTCATTGGTAAAGACGTTGGAGACGTGCCACAGCTTGTTGGCCTGTTCGGTCAGTGCGCCGACCAGCGCCGGGTGGGCGTGGCCCAGTACGTTGACTGCAATGCCGCCAGCAAAGTCGATCAACTCACGACCGGATTGGTCCCATACGCGGGAACCGGCACCACGCACAGGTATGAAGGCAGCAGGTGCATAGTTGGGAACCATAACCTGGTCGAAATCGGCGCGTTGTACCGCGGCTTGCTCAACGGACATCGGAGTCTCCTGATGAGGAACACCCGCCTGGAACTGGCGGGCTTGGTAAGGATTGTAAGGACAGTTTTCAGCCCGGCCTTGCCGCCAAGCGACAACTTCTTATAGCGCCAACCCACGTTTTGCGCGGGTTTACGGCAATGCGACAAATAGCGTCGCAAAGGCGCAGTTTAAACGTTGCCAAGGGATTTGAGGCGCCTGCCTCGAGATTTGATTCAGAAGCTTTCCCTTGCCAGGCACTTGCGGCAAAGGGACTTACCTGTGGGAGCAAAGCTTGCTCGCGATGAACGATGACTCGGTTAGCCTGCACAAATGTGGCGCCTGCATCGCGGGCAAGCCTTGCTCCCACAGATTCCCTTGCTGCCGGGAAGTTGTGCCAGCCTAGCCCCGCTCGGACGGCACCGAGGACAATTCGAACGGGCTGCTGCTGCGTCGCTGGTTGCGGTCTTCCCGCGGCGTGGCGCCGAAGAAGTTGCGGTAGGCGCTGGAGAAGTGTGGCCCCGAGGAGAAACCGCAGGACAGGCCGATCTGGATGATGGATTTGCTGGTCTGCATCAACATCTGCCGGGCCTTGTTCAGGCGCAACTCCAGGTAATACTGGCTGGGCACGCGATTGAGGTATTGCTTGAAGATCCGCTCCAGTTGCCGGCGGGATACACACACATGCTGGGCGATTTCGTCGGTGGTCAGCGGCTCTTCGATATTGGCTTCCATCAGCAGCACCGCCTGGGTGAGCTTTGGATGGCTGGAACCGAGGCGGTTCTGCAACGGGATGCGCTGGCGCTCGCCGCCTTCACGAATGCGCTCGACCACCAACTCTTCCGACACCGCGCCGGCCAGCTCCGCACCGTGATCCCGGGCCAGGACCGCCAGCAACAGGTCCAGCACCGACATGCCGCCGCAAGCGCTCAGGCGATCGCGATCCCAGTCAAACAGATGACTGGTGGCGATGACCTTGGGGAAACGTTCGGAGAAGTCGTCCTGCCAACGCCAATGCACAGCGGCACGGTAACCGTCGAGCAAACCCAGCTGGGCCAAGGGATAGACACCCGCCGACAAACCACCGATCACGCAACCGGCACGCACCAGTTGCTTGAGGGCGCTGCTCAGGGGCGAGGCCAGTGCGGTCGGCGGCTCATCGGCCAGCAGGAACAGCTTCTGGAACCCCTCGAGCTTGCCGGCCCAAGGTTCGCCCGGCAATTGCCAGGCGCCGGCGGCCGGTGGCTCGGCCTGCAGGAACGACAGCTCGTAGACCACATCCGGATGCACCCGCTGAGCGACACGCAAGGCCTCCTCGGCCAGCGCCAGCGTCAAGGCTTTAGTGCTGGGCCAAATCAGGAAACCTATTCGATGGGCAGTCATGGCGGGCGATCCGAAGCGAAAACAGTGTTAAAGCCAAAAGCGGCTGCAACCAAATTAGACCATCTGGCGCGCGGTGCGCAGCATGACCCAAATCAGGTGCGTAACGGGAGCGATTACTTGAGGCTGCCCGAAAGAAATTGTTGCAGGCGCTCCGATTGCGGATTGACCAGCACTTCACGTGGGTTGCCGCTTTCTTCGACGATGCCTTTGTGCAGGAACACCAGTTGGTTCGAGACCTCGCGGGCAAAGCCCATTTCGTGAGTCACCACCACCATGGTCCGACCTTCCACGGCCAGGGCCTGCATCACCTTGAGCACGTCGCCCACCAGCTCCGGGTCCAGCGCCGAGGTCGGCTCGTCGAACAGCATCACCTCAGGCTCCATCGCCAGCGCACGGGCAATCGCCACGCGCTGCTGCTCGCCGCCGGACATATGGCCCGGGTAGGCATCCTTGCGATGGGCCACGCCGACCTTGTTCAGGTAGTGCTCGGCCTTCTCCCGCGCTTCAGCCTTGGCCACGCCCAGCACATGCACGGGCGCCTCCATGATGTTTTCCAGCGCGGTCATGTGGGACCACAGGTTGAAATGCTGGAACACCATCGACAGCCGCGAACGCATGCGCTGCAGTTGCTTGGGGTCCGCGGCCTTCATGGCGCCATCCTTGCCGGCGACCAGTTTCAGCTCTTCGTTGTTGAGCAGAATCTTGCCGGCATGGGGTTGCTCGAGCAGGTTGATGCAACGCAGGAAGGTACTCTTGCCGGAGCCACTGGAGCCGATGATGCTGATCACATCGCCAGCGGCGGCCTTCAGGGACACGCCCTTGAGCACTTCGTGACTGCCATAGCGTTTATGCAGGTCTTGGACTTCAAGCTTGTACATGCGGTCGGTTCTCACAAAACGTCAGTCGTTGAGCAGTCGATCGGATCGATGCGTTATCAGTGCTTGCGCGGGGCCAGGTAACCCAGCCAGCGGCGCTCGGCCAGTTTGAACAGGCGCACCAGAATGAAGGTCAGGCACAGGTAGAAAGCGCCGGCCGTGATGTAGGCCTCGAACGGCAAGTAATACTGCGCATTCACCGTGCGCGCCGCGCCGGTGATGTCGATCAGGGTCACGATGGATGCCAGGCTGGTGGTCTGCAACATCATGATCACTTCGTTGCTGTATTGCGGCAGCGCCCGACGCAAGGCCGACGGCAGCAGGATCCGGCGATACAGCTTGTAGCGCGACATGCCCATGGCCTTGGCCGCTTCGATCTCACCATTGGGCGTGGCCCGCAGGCTGCCGGCGATGATTTCGGCGGTGTAGGCGCTGGTGTTGATGGCGAACGCCAGGCACGCACAGAACGTCGCGCTGGACAGCCACGGCCAGAGGAAGCTTTCGCGCACGATCGCGAACTGCGCCAGCCCGTAGTAGATCAGGAACAGCTGCACCAGCATCGGCGTGCCGCGGATCACGTAGGTGTAGAGCCAGGCCGTCATGTTGACGAGCGGCTGCTTGGACACCCGCATCAGCCCCAGGGGCAACGCCGCCAGCAGGCCGAAGAACAGCGACAGGGCCAACAATTTGAGGGTGGTCAGCAAGCCACTGAAATACAGCGGCAAGGCTTCATAGATGACGTTGTAGTCGAAGATCATAGATCAGCCGCCCTTACGCCTACCGAGTAGCGCTTCTCAAGGTGACGCAACGCCAGCAACGAGACACTGGTGATCACCAGGTACATCGCCGCCACTGCGAGGAAGAAGGTGAAAGGCTCGCGAGTGGCATCCGCCGCCTGCTTGGCCTTGAACATCATGTCTTGCAGGCCCACCACGGAAATCAGCGCGGTAGCCTTGGTCAATACCAGCCAGTTGTTGGTGAAGCCCGGAATCGCCAGGCGAATCATCTGCGGCACCAGCACCCGGAAGAACACCTGGAAGCCACTCATGCCGTACGCCATGCCCGCCTCGGCCTGGCCCTTGGGAATCGCCATGAATGCACCGCGAAAGGTCTCCGACAGGTACGCACCGAAGATGAAGCCCAGGGTGCCGATACCGGCCGCCAACGGATTCAGGTCGATGTAGTCGTCATAGCCGAGCATCGGTGCCACGCGATTGAGCAAGTCCTGGCCGCCGTAGAAAATCAGCAGGATCAGCACCAGGTCGGGAATGCCGCGAATGACCGTGGAATACAGGTCGCCCAGCCACGCCAGCCAGCGCACCGGAGAAAGGCGCAACGCAACGCCGATCAAACCCAGGACGATGGCCAGGGCCATGGACGACAAGGCGAGCTCAAGCGTCAACCATGCGCCATCGAGGATGACAGCCCCGTAGCCTTTCAACATGATTCAGGTCCTCGAAAGTGGGATGAAAAAATGGCGCAAACCGCAGAGATCCTGTTGCTTGCGCCATTTCGCACGAGTGGCGGGACGTCGTTACTTGCCGTAGATATCGAAAGCGAAGTATTTGTCCTGGATTTGCTTGTACTTGCCGTTCTCGCGGATGGCGGTGATCGCGCCATTGATCTTGTCTTTCAGCGCATCGCCCTTGCGAACCGCGATACCGATGCCGTCGCCGAAGTATTTCTCGTCGGTGAAGGCTGGACCTACGAATGCGAAGCCCTTGCCGGCATCGGTCTTGAGGAAGCCGTCATCCAACAGGGTAGCGTCTGCCACGGTGCCGTCGAGGCGGCCGGCGGCGACGTCCAGGTAGATTTCGTTCTGCGAACCGTACGGCTTGATCTCGGCACCCAGCGGGGCCAGGACTTCACGGGCGAAACGCTCGTGGATCGAACCGCGCTGCACGCCGATGTTCTTGCCCTTGAGCTCGGCCAGGTTGTCGCTGACCTGGGTACCGGCCTTCATCACCAGACGGGCCGGGGTGTTGTAGTACTTGTTGGTGAAATCAACGGACTTCTTGCGATCTTCAGTGATGGACATGGACGACAGGATCGCGTCGATCTTGCGCACCTTCAGCGCCGGTATCAGACCGTCGAATTCTTGCTCGACCCATACGCACTTGACCTTCATTTCTTCGCACAGCGCATTGCCGATGTCGTAGTCGAAGCCGACGATGCTGCCATCCGGGGCTTTCGAGGCGAACGGAGGGTAAGCCGCTTCGATACCAATCTTCAGGGGTTTCTCATCAGCGAAGGTCGGCAGGGACAGCACGGACAGTGCCAGGGCGCCAAGCAGCACAAGTTTCTTCATCTTGGGACTCCATCGGTAAAGGGCAAAAACGGCAGAGTGAGCAACAGCCCAATATGCGAATGGGTGGAACGAACGTGGGTGCTGCGTCCTGGGAAGCTCACGGTTTATCCAACGCGAGCCACGACGAGCGAGTGATCGGCATTCTAACGACAGGCCCGAAGCCGATATTTCTTCAATGCGACAACAAATTACAGAAGCACCGAGAAAGCGGTTCGAGCACATTGACAGCCCCGCAAATTCATGCAAGAGCAAAAGAAGGGAAACCGATCTATGCTGCAAATAGCGGGCCCATTATTCGCAAACCCTTCTAATCCGGCAAGCACAGCGTGTCGGCTTATTTTCCGGAACGCCCGGAGCCGCCCTGTAACGGGGCTTCGCGTTTCACATCGCCCCGTTGTGGCGCCTTTGGTTACACATTTCGAAACACCGGTAACGTTCGGACACCTCCTACTTTAAACGCCGATATTTATTCATTCGCCGAACCTGTGGCGAGGGAGCTTGCTCCCGCTGGGCTGCGAAGCAGCCCCAAAGCCAGGCACCGCGGTCGTTCGAACCCCCAACCTGTGGCGAGGGGATTTATCCCCGTTGGGCTGCGAAGCGGCCCTAAAACCAGGCAACTCGGTGTATCAGGAAGAATGAGTCGGGGATCTTGGGGCTGCTTCGCAGCCCAGCGGGGATAAATCCCCTCGCCACAAAGGCCATGCGACGCGCACAAAAAAGCCCCGCCAGGCAAATGCCAGGCGGGGCTTCTTGAGGTCACAAACCGCCGTCAGGCAACGTTCATGGTCTTGTGCGTCTCGATCAAGTGCGCCACCACACCCGGGTCGGCCAGGGTGGAGATATCACCCAACCCGTCGTATTCCGCCGTGGCGATCTTGCGCAGGATGCGGCGCATGATCTTGCCGGAACGGGTCTTCGGCAGCCCTGGTGCCCACTGGATCACATCCGGCGAGGCAATCGGACCGATCTCCTTGCGCACCCAGTTCTTCAGTTCCAGGCGCAGGGCCTCGCTGGTTTCTTCGCCGGCATTGAGGGTGACGTAGACATAGATGCCCTGCCCCTTGATGTCGTGCGGCACACCCACCACCGCCGCTTCGGCGACTTTCGGGTGGGCGACCATGGCGCTCTCGATCTCGGCCGTGCCCATGCGGTGGCCGGACACGTTGAGCACGTCATCCACTCGACCGGTGATCCAGTAGTAGCCGTCCTCGTCGCGACGGGCGCCGTCACCGGTGAAGTACATGCCGCTGAAGGTCTTGAAGTAGGTGTCGACGAAACGGTCATGATCGCCGTACAGCGTACGCGCCTGGCCTGGCCACGAATCGAGGATCACCAGGTTGCCTTCGGCCGCGCCTTCGATCAGGTTGCCGAGGTTGTCCACCAGCGCCGGCACCACACCAAAGAACGGGCGAGTGGCCGAACCCGGCTTCAACGCCGTGGCGCCTGGCAATGGGCTGATCAGCACGCCACCGGTCTCGGTCTGCCACCAGGTGTCGACGATCGGGCAACGTTCCTTGCCGACATTCTTGTAGTACCAGTCCCAGGCTTCCGGGTTGATCGGCTCGCCCACCGAACCCAACAGGCGCAGGCTGCTGCCATCGGCGCCTTCGACAGCGGCGGTGCCCGAGGCCATCATCGCGCGGATAGCCGTCGGCGCGGTGTAGAGGATGCTGACCTTGTGCTTGTCGATGACCTTGGCCACCCGGGTGATGTCCGGGTAGTTCGGCACGCCTTCGAACAGCAGCGTGGTCGCGCCATTGGCCAGCGGGCCGTAGACGATATAGCTGTGGCCGGTGACCCAGCCCACGTCGGCGGTGCACCAGTAGACCTCGCCCGGCTTGTAGTCGAACACCCGCTCATGGGTCAGCGCCGCGTACAGCAAATAGCCGGCCGTGGTGTGCTGCACGCCCTTGGGCTTGCCGGTGGAACCGGAGGTGTAGAGAATGAACAGCGCTTCCTCGGCGCCCATTTCCTTCGGCGCGCAAACGGTGCCGGCCACCTTCATCAGGTCTTCGTACCAGATGTCGCGGTGCTGGTTCCACTTGATGTTGCCAGCCGTGCGCTTGCACACGATGACTTTCTGGATGCTGCTGGTTTCCGGGTTGGTCAGCGCGTCATCGACGTTGGCCTTGAGCGGGATCTTCTTGCCGGCGCGAACGCCTTCGTCGGCGGTGATCACCACTTTGGATTTGCAGTCGATGATCCGGCCGGCCAGTGCTTCCGGCGAGAAGCCGCCGAACACCACCGAGTGAATCGCACCGATCCGGGTACAGGCCAGCATCGCGACCACGGCCTCAGGGATCATCGGCATGTAGATGGTCACCACGTCGCCGCGATGCACGTCCTGGCCACGCAGGGCGTTGGCGAACTTGCAGACTTCTTCGTGCAGCTCGCGATAGGTGATGTTGCGGCTCTCGGACGGGTCATCGCCCTCCCAGATAATCGCAATTTGATCGCCGCGCTCGGCCAGGTGACGGTCGAGGCAGTTATAGGACACGTTCAAGGTGCCGTCGGCGAACCACTTGATATCGACATGGTGATCGTCGAAGGAGGTCTGTTTCACCGTGGTGAACGGTTTGATCCAGTCGAGGCGCTTGGCCTGCTCGCGCCAGAAGCCATCCGGGTTGACGACCGACTGCTGATACATCGCCTTGTAGGTCGCCTCGTCAGTCAACGTACTGGCCGCAACCTCGGGGCGAACGGGATACAGAGAAGCCGCACTCATCTTTCTTACCTCGGAGACATAGTTGTTTTTGTATGGTCCCGTTGTAGCCCGGGGCGGGCCTATAGAACCATTCGACGATGGTAGTAACAAGTCCCTACAAAATGTCGGTACTAACGTGCAACCCCGCTCCCGCCAGGCTTTCCCTGTGTAGCAGCCGAGCCTGTGGGAGCCGAGCTTGCTCGCGATGGCGGCAGCACATCCAACATAGATACGGCAGACAATCCCCTCACCTGCAGCGATTATTACCAGATCAACCAACAGTGTTTATCAAAACCAAGGCTTTTTGCGCCCAGCCCCACTCCCTAAAATTCATCTCGCCAACCGGCAAACACGATTAACGCAACACAGCCCCCACGAAGGCCGTTAATCCAACTTCCAATACACGTTCCACACGCAACCCCAAAAAGGTTGCGTGACCCCACTCGACCTCAAGAAAGGTGAATCAGATGAAAGCTTTATGGGTTCTGGTCCTCGGCAGCCTGTGCGCCACCGCGATGGCGGATGAGGCCCCGACCGATGTTGCACAGCAAAAACCGGCCATTGAGGAGTACACCTACTCCACCCACCTGGACATCGCCAAGGTCATCTCCATGAGCGACATCCCGAATGTCTGCGAAGTGGTCCCAGCCAAGATGGAATACGACGACTCCAAGGGCCAGCGCCATATCCTGCGCTACAGCATCATGGGTAACGGCTGCTCCAACGGCTGATCACAACTGGCAATTTCCATGGCCCGATTTCGCTCGGGCCTGGTTGTGTCTGGAGCCACCAAAAACGCCCTACAAACACAACATGTAGTGCAAAACCGCAAAAAACGCTGGTTTTTTGATCAAAAAAATCTGCGATCCGCTTCATGCAAAAAAAATCTTAAGCGGCCAAAGCCTTGTAAACCCTCGCTCCCACGCGGATATGTCACCCGCCACCCCTTCTGTGAGCTATTTCGCCGCACCACGTAGGCAAAAAAGTCCTTATAATGCCGCCTTAAACGGGCCTGCAATATTCCCTTACAGGGGATCACGCTTACTTGGAGCCTACGCAGAGGCCAATCGCCTCCTCGCGTTCACCGCAGCTCCGGAATGACCCGTACATTTTTCTGTTTATTGCCTGCGTCAGCTGCTGCAACAAACGATTTTTCAAGATCCACCGCGGCCAGTAGGCCTTCATCGGGCATCTGGCCCTCACGCAGGAGACGACACGTCATGCTGAGCTGGGACGAATTCGACAAAGAAGACGGCGAAGTTGCTGTAAAAGGCGCCAACGCCGGCCACGCTTCTGAAGCCAACATGGACCGCCTCGACAGCGCCGGCGGTGCCGCCGCCCTCGAAGCCCGGGCCGTGACGGCCAGCGACTCGGCCGCGATCATTCGCGCCAAGGCCGCCCTCGACAAACTCGACGTCGCCGAAGGCCTCGCCGAACTCGAAGGCGCCTCCGCCCGTGTCGCCGTCGATGAAAAGCGCATGATCAACTGCCGCGCCGACCTCAACCAGCTCGTACCTTTCAAATATGACTGGGCCTGGCAGAAGTACCTGGACGGCTGCGCAAACCACTGGATGCCGCAAGAAGTCAACATGACCGCCGACATCGCCCTCTGGAAAAACCCGGAAGGCCTGACCGACGACGAGCGCCGCATCGTGATGCGCAACCTGGGCTTCTTCTCCACCGCCGACTCCCTGGTTGCCAACAACCTGGTCCTGGCCGTGTACCGCCTGATCACCAACCCGGAGTGCCGCCAGTACATCCTGCGCCAGGCCTTCGAAGAGGCGATCCACACCCACGCCTACCAGTACTGCATCGAATCGCTGGCCATGGATGAAGGCGAGATCTTCAACATGTACCACGAGATCCCATCGGTCGCGAAAAAAGCCGCCTGGGGCTTGAAATACACCCGTTCGATCTCCGATCCGAAGTTCGAAACCGGCACCCCGGAAACCGACAAAGAGCTGCTGCGCAACCTGATCGCCTACTACTGCGTCCTGGAAGGCATCTTCTTCTACTGCGGCTTCACCCAGATCCTCTCCATGGGCCGCCGCAACAAAATGACCGGCGTCGCCGAGCAGTTCCAGTACATCCTGCGCGACGAATCCATGCACCTGAACTTCGGCATCGACGTGATCAACCAGATCAAAATCGAAAACCCGCACCTGTGGGATGCCGAAATGAAGGAAGAAGCGACCCAGATGATCCTGCAGGGTACGCAGCTGGAGATCGAATACGCCCGCGACACCATGCCTCGCGGCGTGTTGGGCATGAACGCGGCGATGATGGAAGACTATCTGAAGTTCATCGCTAACCGTCGCCTGTCGCAGATTGGTCTGAAGGAAGAGTATCCAGGGACGACTAACCCGTTCCCTTGGATGAGCGAGATCATGGACTTGAAGAAAGAGAAGAACTTCTTTGAGACGCGAGTGATTGAGTATCAGACGGGTGGGGCTTTGAGCTGGGATTGATTCGAAAGAAGAATCCTGTGTTGCACGCGTAACTGAAAACCCCGTGAAAACGGGGTTTTTTGTATTCAACGGAAGCAAAGCCGCGTTTAACTTCAGGACCGGCACACCACCTCTGCCCTACGAAAAACTCAGAATCCTTCCGCATTGACGCCGTATCGCCTCGTTACCTATCTTAGTTGCAGGTGCCTAAGAAACGCCCAACGTAGTAGCTAATCGCCAACCATAGAACCGCATGTTGTCTAAGAACATGAGCAATTCTGTGTAGGAAATAGCTTGTTGGGATTTTTCTTACATCCTCTACGTCGGGCTCGCGCCGCTAACCTTCGAACGTAGAGGTAGTTATGCCCACAAGAACGCAGCTCTGGTCTCCGTATACCTCGGAGACCCATCATGCCTGATGCTTACATTCCGGCGGTTTTCACCCGTCACAACCTCCATCTTCATGCCCTATTGGTTGAAAACCAGGCTTGGTTCAGCGCCTCCGACTTGGGACGCTTGATGAGCAAGCACCTCGATGAGCGCATGACCCGCAAGCTTGATCCTGACCAGCGCCGGATGATGCTTGTGCATGTCCACGGTTTGACCGAGGAACGTCTGATGCTGAGCGAGTCGGGCGTTTATGCGTTGCTGGTTTATCACTACTGTCCCGAGTACCGGTTGCTGCGTGAGTGGATCACGCATCAGGTAGTGCCTACGCTGCGGGATGAGCGCTGCTCACATAAGGTGGAGCGTCCTACGTTGAGCGTGCTGGATTGGCCGAAGATGTCGCTCTGCATGCTGCACTGGCAGGATGAGCCATGGATTCGCTTGCGGGATATGCCGGCAGTGCTGGTGGATGATCCGTTTAATCAGCATGAATCCTGGTGGCGGAAGGCGTCGCGGGTTTTGCGAGGGTTTTGACCTGGTGATGAGATGCCGTCGTCCGTGTTTGGACGGCGGTTTTTGTTGGTGATATGGGATTGGGGCTGCTGCGCAGCCCAGCGGGAGCAAGCTCCCTCGCCACGGGGATGGGGTAAGGCTTGAGTCCAACTTTTACTGGAGATACTAATGACTAACGAATTCAAAAGTGAGGCCTTCGAGTCGATTCACAACTCGGCTGAAGCGCTGCTGAAGATCGGCGCTATCGACGAGACGACCATGGGGGTGTTCGACGAGGCCTGTATTGCTGAGGCGCCTCTTGAAATCCCGCCTGCTCAGATCGAGTGAATCTGGCTACTGGATCTGGAACGGGCCATCACTCATTCGGTTGAGCCCTTGTCGCTATCCTTGACCTTTCCAGTGGCTCGCAGAGCGGCCTCTTTACGCAAGCTAACCCGCCTACTTACGCCGAGGCTTAGTCCCACGAATCGGCGCATTAGAAACAGCCTTGTCCTGCCCAAGCGGCGGCGTATAAATAGTTTGGGGCGCGATGGTCAGCCCGAGGCGCAGTCCAAACTTCCTCAGGATGGAGTCAATGGTGCTGAGGGTTGGATTGCCCTTGTCCTTCTCGATCTGGTACAGGGCCTTGGTCGACATCTTGCACATCAATGCAAAGGTGTCCTGGTCTAAACCGGTCACCTCGAGCCGTAGCCGACGAACGGCGGTTCCCAGGGTTTCGTTCCCCATCGCATGTTGCATTGCGATGTCCTCGATGATTTCCTTGCGCCGTTCGTGGGTGTCCTCTTTCATCGAAGCCCCCATTCAGCCAGGCGCTTATCCAGATTGTTCAGCGGAACAGACTGAGCACGTCTCACTTCCGCCGGTAGATCGACCAGCAGATCCGGCAAGGCTCGAAACGTTTCGGCAGCTCCGAGCAGACGTTCGAAGAGCACATCAACGCCTACCACGTCCTGGAAGTAGCCGCAGATCGCTTTCCAGTCTGGATTTCCCATATGCTCGGACTTCCATTTGGTGGCACGGGTAACGCCTTCCGGGTCGAGCACCATCGGCGCAAGGTCGTAGATCGGCGCCAGGTCGAATCTGTTCCGATACCTGAAGATCGCCATGTTGCGCCCATGGTTGTCGGAGTTCCCGAGGACACGGTTGAGCAGGTCGCGACGCAGGTACTCGAATATCAGTTCCTCCAGCTCGCCATGCTGCCCATTCACGCGCCACAGTTGGATCAGGCGGTTAAGCACATCCTCATGGTTCATCCTCGAACCCGGTTCGGTGTTCTTGCACAGCGAATAGATCGATTCGACCGGAATTCTTTCCACCACGCCATCAGCGACCCGCCGATCGAAACGCGGCATCCACAGGCTTGGCTTATCGGCTTCCTCGAGTACAAGTCTATCGGTTGATATCGTGTTCAAACCAAGCTGAGAGATCGCTTTGTAATAGTGGTACTCCGTTCGAAGGATGTTTTTGTCGCGCTCAGAGGCTTGGTTGCGAGCAAACTTCACCAGCCAATGGCGGCGCGCGAGCTCGTCGGGAAGCATGGCGTCGGCGTACAGAGCTCCGTCCTTTCCTTCGACCATAATCAGCTTCGGCGCCTCTCCCTGGGCCCCCGTGGCGCCACCTAGAGCAGCGCCGGATTCGTAGGCGTACTCGAGAAAGTCACTTGTCCTGTCTACAACCTCTTTGCGGGCAAACGCCTCCTTGCGAGTCTGATCGATTTGTTCAAAAGACTCCTTAATCCGCAAGTGACCTATGGGCGATGGGGTGCAGCGGCTCAGAAGGAAAAAACTCATGTCCATGCCTTCTGGCCTTTCTCCACCGAATCGCCGCTGCAACGATTTACGGGCGGCACCCGCCGGTATGATGTCGTAGATGAAGGGGGGATACCCTTTGCTATCGATATGCGTCCAGCTCAGCGGGAGGTTAGCGCTGATGGCGAGTTCAAATGGGGTATCCAGTTTGTCGATGAAGTCGACCAGATAGTGCTGGTCGTAGAATAGGGCGCATCGCGACTCATCCACGTTCTGAACATTCGACGTGGAAAGCTTCATTGCATCGCACCAATGGCCTCCAACGAACGTCTGAATGGTCAGCTGTCCTGACATGGTAGGGTCCTGCAATCGGAACTATGATGCCGGCATTCTGGCTAAATTCGTTATTTCCGGCAATATAATTCTGATTTAATCAAGAACCCTGCAAATAATCGGTATTATGATACTGATTAATTTGGGGCTGCTGCGCAGCCCAGCGGGAGCAAGCTCCCTCGCCACAGGGTCATCGTCAAGTTGGAGGAATATCAATAACGTCTCGGACCCTGTCCATAGTCGGGGCATTGCTACAAATTTGCTCTGATCTTAAAACAGTCAGTGCAACCCTCCCCGCCTCCCGCTATTAATACCCTTCTCCCCTCAAGGACCCGAGCCCGTCATGAAATTCGACCTCGCCTACTGCCTCAGCCTCGACGACAAGCTGTCGATCTATGACGTACGCGATCTGAATTTCGACGAGACGGTGGCGTTCGATTCCGCGAAAGAACAGTTCCAGTGCCCCAACGATGCCTGTCGAATGGCGTTTAATGCGGCGAATGTGTTGGGGACGTTCAACGCCAAGAATGTGAATTACGTGCGCACGCCGCACTTCAAGAACATCCCCAGCACCCGACATATCGAGGGTTGTCCTTATGTCAGCCTGAAGGCACCGGCGTCGGGCCTGGAAGCGGATGGGGCGGAAGCGGATGACGGGCGGGAGGAGCATTTCCCTTCGGAGTTGTTGCTGACTCGGCGTGAGTATGTGCGCAAGCCGTCCAGCCCGACGGTGGCGGCGGACGTGATGCGCGATGAGCGCCTGCCTTCAGCCGCCAGTCATGACGAGCACCCGGGCCGTGACTCGGCGCCGGACAAGACCCATGTCTTCGCCCACCCGGTGGAATGTTTCGTCTCGAATTTCGATAACAAGGATCTGCTCAAGCGCATGCCGCTGAAGATTGGCGAGCACACGGCGCCCTATGGATCGTTCTTCAAGAAGATCGACTACTTGCAGGACAACAAGGGCTTGATCTACTGGGGCAAGATCAAGGAGATCAAGGATTACACCCTGAGTTTTCGCATCGATTTCGAAGCAAAGGTCTGGTTCAAGCAACCGGACGAAACAAAGAAGAAGCCTTACTCAGTCAATGTTTACCTGAGCAAGAAGCTGATCGACAACTACCGCAAGCGCAAAGCGTTCCTGGAAGAAATCAAGCACGCCATCGACAGTGACGCGTCGTTGTATTGCTTCTTTTATGGCGTGACACCGGAGTTCAAGCAGGTGCCGAGCAAGAAAAAACCCGACCAGACGTTCGGGGTGTTCAGTGCCAATATCGAGAACCTGGACCACTTCATTATTCGGGAGGCGCCCGGGTTGGCCGCCGAGTGAAAGCTCGACGTCCGCGACTCAAAAATCTGCGTCTGCGCGCACCATGGCCTTGTATCGCTCGCGCGCAACCACGATATCGGCGTCATTGGCACCGCAATAGTGCTTGAGCCAATGCATCAACATCTCTTCGTTCGGCACGATGTAACCCTTTTGGCCCCTGATGCTCTTGATCATTCTGTTGAGCCACCCGCCCCATTGACTGGCCTCGATCTCGTCCGAAGGCAAGTCGCTTTCCATCGCCAAGTCCTTGTCCCGACTGCGCATCAGGCGGTAGAGAGTCAGGTATCGAGCGTGAGCCGATAAAGCTTCATTCTGAGCAACGGTTTGGCGATCCGGTATCCGGCCGATCCAAGGTGTGACCGCTGGTCATCAATCAAAAAATTGGGATTGATCCGGGCCGAAAACAACTGTACAAAAACACAGTACTTTTTTGAATCCCACAGCTTTGGAGCATCCCATGGCCTCTCTCGCAATCAAAACCACTCTGGAACGCATCGCTGTCTATCAATTCACCCCTGCTCACAGTGCGCAGGCCCGAGCCATGCTGGGTTGGAGTGTCGAGGAGCTGTCCCGGCAATCCGGCGTCTCGGTCCAGGCCATCCGCCGCTTCGAGGCCGGTGGCGAGCTGCTCGATGTAACCCGCTTGGCCCTGGCGTTTCGCCTGGAGGCCGAGGGGCTGGTGTTCTTCCCCGGCTTCGCACCGGGGCGCGGCATGAACATCAAGGGCGCGACGCCGGACCCGATGGGGCGGCCCGATTACGCGATGATCGAATAACACCGTCTGCGCAGGTGCTAGGCGATACCGGCCCGGTCCGGGTACGCCGAAGGTTCTACGTCCAGCCACCAGGCGCGGCCACGTTGCGGCTGCGCCAGGGTGAATGCTTCGCCCATTTGCGGAGTGGTGATGCACACGTTGCGCTCCCAGGCCAAGGCAAGGATGCGATCGAAGGGTTCATACCAGGCATGCATCGCCAGGTCGAACGTCCCGTTGTGGATCGGCAGCAGCCAGCGGCCCTTCAGGTCGATGTGAGCCTGCAGGGTCTGCTCCGGCTGCATGTGCACATGGGGCCAATCGACGTTATAGGCGCCGGTTTCCATCAGCGTCAGGTCGAAGGGGCCGTATTGTTCGCCGATGCGTTTGAAACCCTCGAAGTAGCCGGTGTCGCCACTGAAGAAAATTCGCGTGGCACCGTCGATCATCACCCACGAGGCCCATAAGGTGCTGTTGCTGTCGAACAGACCGCGACCGGAAAAATGCTGGGAGGGCGTGGCGATGAACTCGATGCCGTCCACCTCGGTGCCTTGCCACCAATCCAGTTGACGCACCTTGCTGGCATCGACACCCCATTTGATCAGGGTATCGCCCACGCCAAGGGGGGCCAGGAAGTGGCGAGTCTTGGCCGCCAACTTGAGGATGGCCTGATGATCGAGGTGGTCGTAATGATCGTGGGAAAGGATCACCGCTTCAATCGGCGGCAACTCTTCCAGGCTGATGGGCGGCTGATGAAAACGCTTGGGGCCGACCCATTGCACGGGTGAAGCACGTTCGGAGAACACCGGGTCGGTCAGCCAGAACTTGTCCCGCAGCTTGAGCAACACGGTGGAGTGACCGAGACGGAAGACGCTGTGATTCGGCGCGGCCAGCAACGCGGCGCGCGTCAGCGGTTGAACCTCGATGGCGCCCGCCGGCCGGGTAGCGCGCGGCTTGTGGAAGGTCATGTTCCAGATGATGCGCAGGGTCGTGCCGAACCCTTGCCGCGGAGTGAGGGCGTGATTGCGATACTTGCCCTGTTCGTGCCGGGATAAATGTTGGGCAGACGGGCTATCGGTCGAAAAAGAGGGAATGGTCATGGTGCGATAACTCCAAGGACGTCGTCGCAATTGCGCTTCGCCGTTGTGGGACGCTGGATGGCCGTTGCATGCACGCTCAGCCGTTTGACACAGAAACTACACCACTCGGTGTAGTTTCTAGATTGCATGAATGCCGGGAGCAAGTAAACTGCCGAGTGTAAGTTCTCTCTTCTCAACCGACGAATGCCCATGACCGTACCGCAGCGCCTTACCGAGCGAAAACGCGAAGCCATCCTCCAGGCCGCGATTGCTGAATTCCGTAGCAGCGGTTTCGAGATCACCAGCATGGACAAGATCGCGGCGACTGCCGGCGTATCGAAGCGCACGGTGTATAACCATTTCCCCAGCAAGGAAGAACTGTTTGCCGAAATTCTGAATCGGTTATGGAACAGCATTACCGCAGAACAGGACATGCCCTACAGCTCGCAAACGCCGCTGGGGGAGCAGCTTCAAACATTGCTGCAAGCCAAACTGCACCTGCTGGCGGACGAGAATTTCCTCGACCTGGCGCGCATCGCCATCGCCGCAACGATTCATTCCCCGGAGCGGGCCCAGAACATGGTGTCGCGCATGGGCCAGCGTGAAGAAGGCCTGACGGCCTGGATTCGCCAGGCCCAGGCCGATGGTCGGTTGAAGCCCGTGGAGCCGGCATTTGCCGCCCAGCAAATGCATGGGCTACTCAAGACGTTCGCCTTCTGGCCGCAGGTTTCGATGGGACAACCGAGCCTGACCCAGGAGGAGCAGGCCCGGGTGATCGAATCGGCCCTCGACATGTTCCTGAGTCGTTACCAGGCTTGATTGGCTGGCACATCCCGCTGGATGAGGGCTACTGCATCGATGGGTTGTGCACAACCTTCTGGTGCATTTCGGTGGTCAAGCTGTCGATACGCTCGGTCAACGCCTTGGTCATTTCCGTCAGGCGGGTGTTCTGCTCCAACAATTGAAGCAACTGCGCCGTGTTCTGCGCGGCCTGAGCCTGGCGCTCGCTGTTGGCGACGGCCAAGGCTTCGCGATGTTGCGCATCGGCTTCCGCCAGGGCCTTGTCCCGAGCGGCCTGCCGGGTTTGCGCCAGCAAAATCAGCGGGGCGGCATAGGCCGACTGCAGGCTGAAGGCCAGGTTCAGCAAGATGAACGGGTAAGCATCGAAGTGAAAGACCCCCGTCAGGTTCAGGCTGACCCATAGCAGCACGATCAAAGTCTGCGCACCGAGGAACATCGGCGTCCCGAAAAAACGCGCGAACGCCTCCGCCCTCAGCGCAAAACGGTCATTGCCAAAAGTCGGCGCCAGATGGGCGTGAGGGCGATGAAAACGCAAGTGGTCAACGGGTGCGGAGGGAGTGGTTTGGGAAGACTTCGTCATCGTGATGTTCTCTGCCAGGGCCTGGTGCTCAAGGCACTATAACCGTTGGGGGATTGTCATCCATTGAGTCATGCACAGCCTGCGCGTTAAAAGTCAGCGCCACCGCAGATTGCGCCCCAACTCATCGAACAAAGTCACCACCGAACGCAAGGCCCGGCAATCCGGGCGGGTCAGGAGCCACAGAGCCGTGTCATATCCCAGCAACGGCTCACCGATTGGCATCAGGCCCTGGTTTTCGTCGATCAGAAAGTCCGGCAACGCCGCCACCCCCAAACCAGCCCGCACCAGTTCGGTGACCGATAGCATGCTGTTGCAGCGATAGGCAGGCACTACGCCGGGTAAATGCTGACGACGCCAGGCCACGGTGGGGTGATCGGGGAGAAAATCGTCCGGCGCGATCCAGGTCATGGCGGCCAGGTCATCCACATTCGCCGGGCGCAGGTACGTGGCACCGGCACATACCCGGAACGTCACATTGCCGAGGTTGCGACCAACCAAATGCTCCGGCGGCGTACGGGTCAGTCGCAACGCGATGTCGGCATCCCGACGGCTGAGGTTGGCGAAGTCATTCGAGGTGCTCAACTCGAGGCTCAACGCCGGATAAGCAGGCATGAAACGCGCCAGCGCCGGCAGCAACAACGCTTGCAGGACCGAATCACTGCACGTCAGGCGCACCGTCCCGCTGATGACCTCACCGCCCTGCTCCACCCCCACCCGTGCCGCCTCCAAGGCCTGCTCGGCGCGCTCGGCTTGTCCAGCCAATGCCTGGGCCAGGCTCGTGGGCAAGTACCCGGAACGGCTTTTCTCGAACAAAGGCTGGCCCAGGGCTGCCTCCAGCCGACGTACCGAACGAAACACCGTGGACACGTCCACCTGCAGCAGCCGAGCGGCCCGGGCCAGCGAGCCACCTCGGACCAGCGCCAGGATCAGGGACAGATCGGAATAGTCCAGACGATAGTGCGCTGCTGCATTGATCATTTGGGTAAACGCCAATATTGATTGCGTGAACGCCAATCTATAGTGGCCACCAGGAATCAACAAGCGGCGAGCCTCCCATGGAAAAACAGCATCCGTTAAACATCGCCCTGGTCGGCGACCACGACCCACACATCACCGCTCACCGGGCGATCCCCCTCGCACTTGAGCTGGCAGGCGCACAAACCGGCCATGCCCTTCACTTGCAATGGCTGGCAACGCCGCTCATTACCGACAACGCTGTGCTGGAGGGTTTCGACGGTGTCTGGTGTGTGCCCGGCAGCCCCTACCAAAACGAAGCCGGCGCCTTGCAAGCCATTCGTTTTGCCCGCGAACAACATCGCCCTTTCCTGGGCACCTGCGGTGGTTTTCAGCATGCCGTGCTGGAATATGCCCGTCACGTGATGGGCTGGGTCGACGCCGTCCATGGTGAAACTTCTCCCGAGGCTGAACGGGCGCTGTTGACGCCGCTGAGCTGCGCCCTGGTGGAAACCATCGACAGCCTTCAACTCGAGGCGGGTTCGTTGATCGCCAAGGCCTATGGCCGACAGACAGCGTTCGAGGGCTACCATTGCCGCTTCGGGGTCAATCCGGAGTTTGAAAAAGACTTGCTGAGCCAGCGCCTGCACGCCGTCGCCCGGGATTCGGCCGGCGACCTGCGAGCGGTGGAGCTGCAGGACCATCCGTTCTTTGTCGCCACGCTGTTCCAGCCTGAACGAGCTGCGCTGGAAGGCCGGGTGCCGCCGCTGGTCCGCGTGTTTGTCGAAGCCTGCGCAAGGAAAATGCCATGAGCGCCCACTGTTACGCCGTGATTTTCACCTCCCAGCGTACCGAGGGGGACCAAGGCTACGCCGAAGCCGCCGAGCGCATGCTGGCCCTGGCTCGGGAGCAGCGCGGATTTTTAGGTGTCGAATCGGCCCGTGGCGACGATGGCCTGGGGATTACTGTGTCGTATTGGAGCAATGAAGCCGCGATCCTGGCCTGGAAGCAGCATCCCGAACACCGCGCGATCCGTGAGCGCGGTCGCTCAACCTGGTACACCCATTGCCATACGAGGGTGTGCAAGATCGAACGGGACTATGCCTTCCAACGCCAAACCTGATGCCAGGATACAAACCTGTGGGAGCGGGCTTGCTCGCGAAAGCGGCGGGTCAGCTTGCAGCGATGTTGAATGTGCCGACATCTTCGCGAGCAAGCCCGCTCCCACACTGAATCTCGGGTGTTCACAGATCTGCCTTCACCACAAATCCCCTGTGGGAGCTGAGCTCCCACAGTGTTTCTAGATCCTGGCCTCAGCCTTCCACCAACTGCCGCACCGCCACGATTTCCGGCAGATCGCTGCGGGCCATGTACACCCGCAAAGGTTCGGTGAGGTTGATGCGGTCGTCGATGTTCTGGTCCAGCAACAGCTGGATCCGCTCGCGCTTGAGGGCCATGGCGCCGTCTGCTGCGGGGGCCCAGACAAATTCGCTGGTGGGAATGATGCCGTCGTCGGCCACGTCCATGCCGAAGGCGTCTTCGCTGAACCGTACGATGTACTGGCCGGTCTTGCGGTTCAGGCCGACAAAACCCTTGAGCTGGTCGGCGGCCTGACAGATGAATGTCGAAGTGGTACGCATGGTAAACCTCATGGATGCGTCCCTCGGGACGTCTGATCGATGGTTTACACGCAGGGCAAGCGGATGCTGGAATTAAGGTTTCCCTCTGCGGGGAAACTGTGCCGCCAAGATTACCGTAGACCGGCCTGAAAAAGCACCGCAACAGAGGTATTCGTCTCGACCTGGATTAAATCAGCTCGATGAGCCGGGCAGTTCCCGGCTCATCGGATCAGTACCTCGTCACGGTCTGAATGTTGGATGGACCAGTTTCAAGGAAGCTTGCTCATAGGCATAGGCAAATCCCAATACCCCGGCGTCTTGCCACATGGACCCGATAAACGATATGGAAGTTGGCTCACCCTCCGGCTCTACACCAGACGGTACGGTGATGATCGGGTAGCCTGCGATGGCAGCGCTCGGCTGGGAGACATAGTCATAATCGGCCACCATGACATCCAGCGTGTGATTCTGGAACTGAGTGTCGATTAGGCTTTTGAAACTTGCCCGTATCGGCAACCATAGAGCATCTACTTGTTCTTCACTTAACGTTTGCGCGTTGATTTGCTCAAGCATCCCCTGGCCATGGTTCCCTTCCACCGGATTTTGCTCGTTGAAATCTATCAACGTTTCAATAGACGTAATTGGCAACCCACTACGAGTACTCAAGTAAGTCTGCAGTTCGAGCTTCATCGCCGCTGCCAATACTTGAACGTAGTTGCTCATGTCTGGAAGGCTCAGCGTCACCGGAACGAGGGTAGCGCCATTATCCCTGAGGGTTTTTACCGCCGCGCAATATTGAGGGCTGAGGTCGTGCACCATCCCGTTACCCAAATCACATTGCGACCGCTTCACGCTCTTCACGACGGGAAACAGCGGAAAAGCACCGAGATGTTTCTCGCCTTCATCCAGGATCACCCCGACGCGTTTGCCTTGCAACGCCTCGGTGGATAAAGCGCTGGTGTAATCGGTGCCTTGCGGTGCATTGCCGGTCAGTGGGTCAGCTGGATCGGAGCCTGCCAACTGGTACAGCAGCAAAGCGGCATCATAGACGTTGCGTGCTATTGGCCCGGGGGTGTCCTGCCGCCGGGTGATTGGAACGACACCCGAGCGACTCAGCAATCCAAGGCTGGGTTTGAAGCCTACGACCCCATTGACGGCGGATGGGCAGATGATCGAGCCATTGGTCTCGGTGCCCACCGAAATGGGCGCAAAACCCGCAGCCACACTAGCCGCCGAGCCAGAGCTGGAGCCACAGGTACCTGCGCTTAAAACATGAGGGTTGAGCCCTTGTCCACCTCGACCGCTCCACCCTTGTGGCACTCTCAGGTCCCTCATTCCAGCCCATTCGCTCATGTTGGCTTTGCCCAGGATAATGGCGCCAGCGTCGCGTAGCCGCTGGATGACGAAGGCGTCTTGCGCGGCCGGCATCCCCACCATCGCCAGTGATCCGGCAGACGTCTGCATCTGGTCCGCAGTGTCGATATTGTCCTTGATCAATACCGGTATACCGTGCAGCGGACCTCGAACGTTACCGCTTGCGCGCTCACTGTCGCGTAACGCTGCATCTGCCAGGGCCTGAGGATTCAGTTCGAGAACAGCCTTGAGGTGAGGACCTTCCTTATCCAGCGTCTGGATCCGGTTATTCAAATAGTTCACCAGCTCCACCGAAGTCAGCTGGTTGGCAGTCAATCTCTGATTGAGTTCCGTGACACTCAAATACTCGTAGGCCTGCGTGGCCTCTTCAGTTGTTTTTGCCTGGGCTTGGACAGTGATTGCAATGCAGGATAAAAATCCGAGCTTAGCTATCCACAACGTTCTTTTATTACTCATGTCGATCCTTTGGCATGGAGAATACAAGCGAACTGTTTCGCTCTGCCGCGCATAGTAAGAGTCGAAAAAAACAGAAGCACTGCCAGAACCGTTAGGCGATATTGCTCGATTTTTTAGCCAGGTCAGACAAACCAGGGAACTACGCTGTACACGCTGTTTCAGCGAGCGAATCGATGAGGAGACAAGAATTTTCTTGTAAATATTCAGAATGATCGACGCCGGACTCCTCCCCTTTTAATACACGAAAATCGCTGAGCCAAGCGGTCTGCATAGCAGCCTCAGGCGAGGGAAAAATTGCATTGCGCAGGTTTAGGTCGGTTTGGCGATAGCGCCGAACGCGTTCAATTGTTAAAAGAGAAGCCTTTGAAAATCACGAAAGGATCTCGAGCATGCCTGTCACCTTCACCCGCAGCGCCTTGGTGCTGAGCCTGTTGCTCGGCTTTGGCCAGACACAAGCCTCCGAAGCTCCGAGCCCCAAGGCCCTGGCAACCCTTCAAGGCATTCCGCATCCGGCGGTCATCGCCCACCGCGGTGCCTCGTTCGACGCGCCGGAATCCACCGCCGCCGCCTACAAGCTGGCTCGCGACCTGGGTGCCGACTATCTGGAACTGGACCTGCAACGCAGCAAGGACGGAGTGTTGTTCGTCCTGCATGACGACAGCCTGCTGCGCACCACGGATGTCGCCACCAAGTTTCCCGAACGCAAGGACAGCACCGCCAACGAGTTCACCATGGCGGAACTCAAAACCCTCGATGCCGGCACCTGGTTCAACACCGCCTATCCGGACCGCGCCCGTCCTTCGTTCGCCGGCCTGAAAATCCTTACCCTCGATGAAGTGATCGACATTGCCGAAGGCAACCCACAGCACAAACCGGGGCTGTATATCGAAACCAAGGAGCCGAAGCTGTTTCCCGGCATCGAACGTGACCTCAAGGACAAATTGCAGGACCGTGGCTGGTTGAGCCCCTCCGGCTCCAAGCTCGCAAAAAGCGCCACCGGGGTCGGTCAAGGCAAGGGCAAGGTCGTCTTGCAGACCTTCGAGAAGAGCAGCCTGGAACTGTTGCACAAAGAGATGCCGAAGGTGCCGAAGATCCTCTTGCTGTGGGTCGGCGAGGGCAACATCGAACCCAAGTCCAAGGTGCCGTTTGCCGAATCCGGTGAAACGGACAAGGCGGTCTACTATGCCAAGCAGGAACCCAAGGACAGGGCGGAATTCGAGAAATGGGTCCAGTACGCCAAGGCCCAGGGCGCAGTGGGCACCGGTCCGTCCGCGGCCTTGACCCATGGCGGCAGCCAGAGTTACTCGGATCTGGTGCAGCCGTGGATGAACCAGTACACCCATGCCCAGGGTTTGCTGGTGCATGTCTACACCGTGGATGAGCCGGTGGACTTCAAGAAAGTGATGGACGCCGGCGTCGATGGCATCTTCACCAACCGGGCCAGTGAACTGCTCAAATACTTCAAGCGTCCCGATCCGGGCAGCGTGGCGCAGTTGCTGGAGAAGAACGGTTACTGATCCGAACACGCCCATGGATCAGCGGCGTTAGTCCCATGGGCTTTATCCTGTTTTTACAAATTTTTCCGAATTAAGGGTGAATTAAGTTGCCAGAGATAATCTGAACCCACTTAAACGACTCACCCCTTAATGACACCAAGGAAAGAACTTATGAAAACGTTGACTGCCCTGTTCACCGCTGCCGCCCTGACCCTCACCGCTGGCCTGGCCCAGGCTGACGTTCGAATCGACCAGGTTCCGCAACTGGTCAAGGAAGGCAAGATCAAATCCCTGGAATCGATGAACGAAGAAGCCCTGAAGTTGCACCCAGGTGCCACCATCACCGACACCGACTTGGATAACCACTTCAACGGTTATGAGTATGAAGTGGAACTGAAAACCGCCGATGGCAAAGAGTTTGACGTTGACTTCGACGCTACAACCGGCAAAGTCCTGAGCAACAAGCAAGACACTTGATCCATCGGCAAAAAAGAGCCGCGCAACTTTCGAGTTGCGCGGCTTTTTGTTTGGCGTATGTGAAAATTCGCTACCAACTCCACAGGTCCAGCACCGCTACATACCTGTCACAAAACCTTCAAGAAAGCTTGCAATGATGCCGTTCAAGTGAACCTGTTGTCGCCGCGACAGGCACTCCCCGCCAGCGAGCCCTCATGAACCACAGCATCGACCAAAGCCATCGCGATCCTGACCTGTTCGGCCTGCTCTACGGCTTTCGTTTCCGCCCCGGCGAGCGTGGCAGGGAGATCGATTCGGCCCAGGCCCTGCGAAGCCTGCAACAACCGCAAGACCCGGATGAGTTTCTCTGGCTGCACCTGAACCTGGCTCACGCAGCTTGCGAACGCTGGATGAAAAGCCACCTGGCCCTGCCCGAGGAGTTTTTCGAAGCCTTGCACGAAGGTTCACGCTCGACCCGGATCGAACATGTGGACTCGGCATTGCTGGCCGTGGTCAACGACGTGGTGTTCAACCTCAGCAACCTGGTGTCCTCGGATGTCTCCACGTTGTGGGTTTGCGTGCACAGTCGGTTGATCATCAGCGCGCGCCTGCAACCTTTGCATTCGGTCGACAAGCTGCGCTCATCGGTCAAGGCCGGCGAGTGCTTTCGCTCACCGCTGGAACTGCTCGTGCATCTACTACGCGACCAAGGCGAAGTGCTGACTCAGATCGTGCGCAAGACCAGTCTCAGCGTCGACCAGATCGAAGACCAATTGCTCTCTTCGCGACTGTCCACCAACCGCTCCGAGTTGGGCGCCCAACGTCGCGTGCTGGTGCGTCTGCAACGCTTGCTGGCCTTGGAGCCAGGCTCGTTGCTGCGCTTGCTCAACCGCCCACCGCAATGGTTGCAGAAGGAAGACGTCAAGGAACTGCGCAAGTCCACCGAGGAGTTTGCCCTGATCATCAACGACCTCACCGCCCTGGGCGAGCGGATCAAGCTGCTGCAGGAAGAGATCGCTGCCAACCTCAACGAACAAAGCAACCGTACGCTGTTCACCCTGACAGTGGTCACGGTCCTGGCGCTGCCCATCAACATCATTGCCGGTTTCTTTGGCATGAACGTCGGCGGCGTACCGCTGGCCGGTGATCCCGAGGGCTTCTGGATCCTGGTGGCGCTGGTGGCAACCTTTACCGTGATTGCAGGCCGATGGGCGTTTCGCAAGCGACGCGACTATTGAGCATGACCTGTCCAGACAACTCCTTTTGTCGGCACGCCTGGATTTAAAAGTCTTTTTGTCATTTCTCCTGGGGTATCCTGCCCACGCTTTGTAAAAGCGCGGATCTACCAGATCTATCCACAGACTTTGCGAGGAGCGCGATATGCACGAGATCCCTAATCTCCCCTTCCCAAGCCTGCACGACACTGAGCAGACGACCACGCTACAAGCCGGGGGGCAACCTGATGCCCAGCAACCCGAGCCCAAGGAAGCCACTGAACGCCGCCAGGCCGACAGCGAAGACTGATTGACCCGCACCACCAGACCGTGTGGAAAGCGCTAAGATGCGCTTTCCACACTGCCTGAACCCGAGTGCCCCCATGACCGATGACACCCCTCCCTTCAGCGAAAGCCAGGCCAGCGTCCTGATCGGTACCGCCGAGAAAATGGTCGAGATCTGGACCCGCCTCCCCGCCGAGAAACAAGCGGCCCTGCTGGCCCGTTTCGGCAGCGAAGAAAACGCCATCGCCGCGCTGGTCACCACGCGCCTGGTCAGCGGACAGCACGACACCTGAACCACCATTGGGCAAATAGTTTTACTTTTCCACGCCCGGACGCCGCGCTCACCGTTATCATAAGCAGCCTATCTATCCTGCTGCTCCGTGGACCTCTTTCCCATGTCAGATTCCCAGCGCCCCCTGGCGGTCACGCTGCAAGTCGTTTCCATTGTCCTGTTCACCTTCATCGGCTACCTGAATATCGGCATTCCCCTGGCCGTGCTGCCCGGTTTCGTCCATGGCGAACTGGGTTTCGGCGCGGTGATCGCCGGGCTGGTGATCAGCGTGCAGTACCTGGCCACCCTGCTCAGTCGCCCTTATGCAGGGCGAATCATCGACAACCTGGGAAGCAAGCGCGCGGTGATGTTCGGCCTCGCCGGCTGCGGGCTGAGCGGTGTGTTCATGCTCGTGTCGGCCTGGACGCCCCACCTGCCGACACTCAGCCTGATCAGCCTGTTGATCGGTCGCCTGGTGCTGGGCAGTGCCGAAAGCCTGGTGGGTTCGGGTTCGATTGGCTGGGGCATTGGCCGGGTCGGTGCAGCGAATACCGCCAAGGTGATTTCCTGGAACGGCATCGCCAGTTACGGCGCGCTGGCGATCGGTGCGCCGCTGGGGGTATGGCTGGTCAATGCGTTGGGGCTGTGGAGCATGGGCGTCAGCATCATCTTGCTGGGTTTGCTGGGGCTGGCATTGGCCTGGCGCAAAACCGCAGCGCCCATCGTCGCTGGCGAACGCCTGCCGTTCATGCATGTGTTGGGACGTGTGCTGCCACACGGCTGCGGCCTGGCCCTGGGCTCCATCGGGTTTGGCACGATCGCGACCTTCATCACCCTGTACTACGCCACGCAGCACTGGGACAACGCCGTGCTGTGCCTGAGCCTGTTCGGCGCCAGCTTCATCGGCGCGCGCCTGTTGTTCGGCAACCTGATCAACCGTCTGGGCGGCTTTCGCGTAGCGATTGCCTGCCTGTCGGTGGAGACCCTCGGCCTGTTGCTGTTGTGGCTCGCACCGGATGCCCACTGGGCCCTGGCGGGCGCGGCGTTGAGCGGTTTCGGCTTTTCCCTGGTGTTTCCTGCGCTGGGCGTGGAAGCGGTCAACTTGGTGCCGGCCTCCAGTCGTGGGGCGGCGGTGGGCGCCTATTCGCTGTTCATTGATTTGTCGTTGGGGATCACCGGGCCACTGGCCGGTGCGATTGCCGCGGGCTTCGGCTTTGCTTCGATCTTTCTGTTCGCCGCCCTGGCAGCCCTGGGTGGGTTGGCACTGAGCGTCTACCTGTACCGGCAGGCGCCCCGCTACCGTGAAGCGCGGGAGAAGGACTAGAAATCCACCTTGCCGCGCCCGGCCTTGATCGAGCCGCGCTTGGTCTTGGATTCCAGGCGACGCTTTTTCGAACCCAGGGTCGGCTTGGTCGGGCGGCGCTTCTTTTCGACCTTGGTGGCGCTGAGGATCAGTTCGGACAAGCGCTCCAGCGCGTCGGCCCGGTTCTGTTCCTGCGTGCGGTATTGCTGGGCCTTGATGATCAGCACACCGTCGCTGGTAATGCGACTGTCGCGCAGGGCCAGCAACCGCTCCTTGTAGAACTCGGGTAGCGACGAGGCCGGAATGTCGAAGCGCAAATGCACGGCGCTGGAGACCTTGTTGACGTTCTGCCCCCCGGCCCCCTGGGCGCGGATGGCCGTCAGCTCGATCTCGGCGTCCGGGATATGCACAGTGTTGGAAATCGCCAGCATGGGAAAAGGGTCCGCTATCAGGACCCACAGAATACCCCAGGGCGACGCCTAACTCCTGTGGGAGCGAGCTTGCTCGCGATTGCAGTGTGTCAGTCACCCTTGATATTGCTGACCCACCGCCATCGCGAGCAAGCTCGCTCCCACAGGGCTTCGTGTTTACTTGGCAGCCGCCACAGCCAATTCCTGGCGGGCACTGCGCTTGTTCTTGATCACGTAGCACACCCACATAAACACCACCCACACCGGAATCGCGTAGACCGAGATCTGGATGCCGGGAATCAGCAACATCACGCCCAGGATGAACACCACGAACGCCAGGCAGATGTAGTTGCCGTACGGATACCACAGCGCCTTGAACAGTGGCGTCTGGTGGGTCTGGTTCATATGCTGGCGGAACTTGAAGTGCGAGTAGCTGATCATCGCCCAGTTGATCACCAGGGTCGCGACCACCAGCGACATCAACAACTCCAACGCATGCTGCGGGACCAGGTAATTCAACAGCACCGCCACCAGCGTGACCGCCGCCGACGCGAGGATCGAACGTACCGGCACGCCGCGCTTGTCGATCTTGGACAAGGCCTTGGGCGCATCGCCCTGCTCGGCCATGCCCAGCAACATGCGGCTGTTGCAGTAGGTGCCGCTGTTGTACACCGACAACGCGGCGGTCAGCACCACGAAATTGAGGATATGCGCAGCGGTGTTGCTACCCAGCATCGAGAACACCTGCACGAACGGGCTGCCGCTGTAGGCATCGCCGGAAGCGTTAAGGGTGGCCAGCAGGCTGTCCCAAGGCGTCAGGGACAACAGCACCACGAGCGCGCCGATGTAGAAAATCAGAATCCGGTAGATCACCTGGTTGATGGCCTTGGGGATCACTGTTTTCGGTTTGTCGGCCTCAGCGGCGGTGAAACCGAGCATTTCCAGGCCACCGAAGGAGAACATGATGATCGCCATGGCCATCACCAGGCCGCTCACGCCGTTGGGGAAGAACCCACCATGGGACCACAGGTTGGTCACCGACGCCTGCGGGCCACCATGACCGCTGACCAGCAAATAGCTGCCCAAGGCAATCATGCCGACAATCGCCACGACCTTGATGATCGCGAACCAGAACTCGGCCTCGCCGAAGACTTTGACATTGGCCAGGTTGATCGCATTGATCAGGATGAAAAACGCCGCCGCCGACACCCAGGTCGGAATGTCCGGGGCCCAGTAATGGATGTACTTGCCGACCGCGGTCAGCTCGGACATGCCCACCAGGATGTAGAGAATCCAGCAGTTCCAACCCGACAGGAACCCGGCGAAACCGCCCCAGTACTTGTGGGCAAAGTGGCTGAAGGACCCGGCGACGGGCTCTTCGACGATCATTTCGCCCAACTGGCGCATGATCATGAAGGCGATGAAACCGCAGATGGCGTAGCCGAGGATCATCGACGGGCCGGCTGATTTCAGCACCCCCGCAGAGCCGAGGAACAGGCCGGTGCCGATCGCGCCACCGAGGGCGATCAGTTGAATGTGTCGATTTTTCAGGCCGCGTTTCAGCTCGCCCGAATGCGAGTTTTGTCCACTCATGAAAAGGGTCTCACGCAAGGTTTGATGATGTTCGTTAGACGTTGCCGCTCGAATCGGATCTCAAGCAGCGCCGATCAAACCCCAGCGCAGGCACCAGGAATTCAGCGTTTTTACAACGGTCATGCGTCACCTGTTTGTTTTTATCTGTGACGAAATCGAACCCGACACGCTTGTGGCGTGGCGGAGTGAACAAGGTGGATAACCTTGAAAGTGCGTGGGTACGCGAAGGGTCACAGTAAAACGCGGCGCATTGTACACCGCTGACCCCCTGCTGCCAGACACCACCGGATCAGCGTGTCGTTTGCCGGGATTGCATGGGTCCACCTCGAACGTGCCGGGCGGCTGCAAAAAAGTGTCCAGGCCCTTGCGAGCCCCTGAAGGGTGTAGCGCTAAAAACGCCACGACGGGAGAAATGCACTGGAGCTGCGGCGTTCATTGCGCCTCCTTCTTGTTATTCACCTGCACGACAGGCATGGGGCGCATCTCACCCTGCCCATCGATTCGAAACAAGCGAGCCAGAGCCTTGGAAAACCCTGCAGGGCGGGGCTTACGGAAGTTTTTTCTTACGCTTCGGGGAAACGACGTTTCGGCCCCTCTCGGCGGGCCTTTTTCGTCAGTATTTCTTTACAACCCGTCACGCAAACTTTCCAAGTAGGAAAATTCCGTAGGCTGACTGCAAATTGACGGTAGGTAGCTACCTATTTAAAAAAACACCCAGGCGGCTGTTTTTGAATGAGTAATGTTGTCGTTGAAAATGGAACAAAAAGTTCAAACGAAAAAAATAAAATTATTTTTTTGCAATCCAAAAAACCCTCGACTAGGTTTTCAGCGACTTGCCAAGGCATCGTGCCGACAAGTTCTGCGGTACCGTCGCCGGCCTGTTTCCACTCGCCGAATCGGTCCGCTGATTTCCGTAAAAGTCATCTAGGAGATTCACTATGCAAGCACTGGACAAAGACTTGGAAACCGAACTGCAACTGGACGAATGGTTTGAAGCCCCGACCCATGAAGCCGCCGTAGAAATGATGCAAGCCGACGCCGTGGTTCCGTTCGGCACGGCGATGTGGCCTCTGTAGGCACCGCCCGGCGGAGGCGATCCGGCCGGTCGACTCCGCCACTTTTTGCCGGTTGTCAGGGAAGTTAAATGAACTTGTCAGGGAAGAATAAGCATGGACACACAACGAGCCATCTCACATTTCCTTTACTATCTCGAACACCATCCCGCCCTGGCTGGCATTCAGCCCGCCAAGGTGTTGCTCGGTCATACCGCTGACTACGAAGCGCTGACCGGCGCCATTGCCGAACAGGCGGGCAGCGGCTCGCCCTTCCGGTTCAGCGCCATGCGCCTGGACCTCGAGCCCACGGAGCGTCTGTCCAAGGCCATTGCCGACAGCGATCTGTATATTTTCTTCTACGACTCTTCCACCCTGCCCAACCCACGTCCCGACGGCCCGGACTTTGTCCGTGCGCTGCAAGGCGTGATGGCCGACAACTGGAGGAAATCGCTGCTGTTCAAGGACTATGGCAATTATTTCTACGACACCTTCAGCGTGATTCCCCAGCGCATTGCCGGGCTCAACAGTCACCTGATCCGGCGCATGTCCCAGGCGACGACCCTGAGTTTTCAGGATGACCACGGTTCATATTTCGACACCGCCCTGGGCGGCGTGAAGAAATGGACCGACATCAACGGGGTCGGCAACTACGACCTGGCCCCCGGCGAAATCGCCACCCACAGCGACACCATCAATGGCCGGGTGAATTTCGTCGGCACATTCCTGAGCACCATCCCGTTCGCACGTAAATACGGCGTGTTGCAATCGCCGCTGGAGCTGTGGATCGAAGACTCCACCATCCAGAAAATCGCCACCGATGTACCTGGCCTGGAGCACGACTTCAACAAATACCTGGACGCCAACCCCTCCAATCGCCGCATCGAGGAATTGGGGATCGGCACCAACGAAGGGGTCAAGAGCCTATACGCCCGCAATGCCGGTTTCGAGGAGCGCCACTGCGGCTTGCACCTGGGGCTCGGCGGTGGGGCCAAGGGCAGCCATCACCTGGATCTGATTTTCGAGAGCGGCGTATTGGCGCTGGATAACGAGCCGATGTTTGATGGACGGTTTGTGCTTTAGGTCGGGATTTCTACAAGGCTGATGCCGCCATCGCGAGCAAGCTCGCTCCCACAGTGGGACGACGTTGAATGTAAATCTTCCATTCGCTGAAGCCCCTTGCTCGCGATAGCGACTCACCGGCACCGCATCAATGAAAGCCAGGCAAAAAAAAGCCAACTCGAAAGTTGGCGTTTTTCATGTGCGGCTGCCGATCACTCCGGCTTACGACGCCCAAACCCCGGACGCTGTCCCGAACCCGCCGGTGCACCACGGCGCTTGCCCGATGGCGCGTCGCGGTCGGCCAGGACGATACCCGGGCGTTTTTTCGGCGCCGGCTTGGCCGGACGCTTGGTGTCGGCCGGGCGATCGGCGACGGGCGTACCGCGACCCGCCGGAGCACCGCGACCTTCACCGCGCTCGGTCCGACCATTGGCCGGACGCGGCGCCCGTGGGCCACGCTCACCGTCCTGACGAGGCGCAGGCTTGCGGGCCGGGCGTTCACCTTCGATCTGCGGCTCGCGGGAAGGACGCGGACCGGTCGCCACCCCTTCAGCAGCCGGACGCAGCGTACGCACGCGCTCGGTCTTGCCCATCGGGCGCGAGGATTTACGCTGCATCCGCTCCAGCTTGTCCTTGCTCTTGGCGGTCATCTGCGGCATCGCCACCGGCTTGAGACCCACTTCGGCGGCCAGGATGTCGACTTCGTACTGGCTCATTTCGCGCCAGCGGCCCATCGGCAGGTCGGAGTTGAGGAACACCGGGCCGAAACGCACGCGCTTGAGGCGGCTGACCACCAGCCCCTGGGATTCCCACAAACGCCGTACTTCACGGTTACGGCCTTCCATCACCACGCAGTGATACCAGTGGTTGAAGCCTTCACCGCCGGGCGCCTGCTTGATGTCGGTGAAACGCGCCGGGCCGTCTTCCAGCACCACGCCGGCCTTGAGGCGCTCGATCATCTCATCGTCGACTTCGCCACGCACACGCACGGCGTATTCGCGGTCCATCTCGTAGGACGGGTGCATCAAACGGTTGGCCAGCTCACCGTCGGTGGTGAACATCAGCAAACCGGTGGTGTTGATGTCCAGGCGACCGATGTTGATCCAGCGGCCTTCTTTCGGACGCGGCATCTTGTCGAACACGGTCGGACGGCCTTCCGGGTCGTCACGGGTGCAGATCTCGCCGTCGGGTTTGTTGTACATGATCACGCGGCGCACCGTTTCGGCGGCCTCTTCGCGCTTGATGACTTTGCCATCGATGGTAATGGCGTCGTGCATGTCGACACGCAGGCCCAAGGTGGCATCTTTGCCATTGACCTTGATCCGGCCCTGGGTGATCCAGGCTTCCACGTCACGGCGCGAACCGACGCCGATACGGGCGAGGACTTTTTGCAGCTTCTCGCCTGCTGGGCCGATTTCCTGGCTGTCGTTCTGGTCTTGGTCTTTCATTCTGGGCACCTCCCGGTGTGGTCGGGTCAGGCTTGGCCTGACGCTTTGAAAACGGGTCTTGGACGAAGGGATCGCCAAAGGGTCGCGAATCATACGCCTGTTGAGGCGATTGCGCATCTGAGACTAGCTGATCAACCCAGGCTCAGCGCTTTTTCCGCCGACCGGTGGCGCAATGCAGGCTCCTGGTGGAGTTCATGATGCACCGCATTACCCTCCTGTGGGAGCGGGCTTGAACTCGAAGAGGGAGTGTCAGGCCAATCAATGTTATTGACCCACCGCCTTCGCGGGCAAGCCCGCTCCCACAGGGGACGGTGGTGTGTCACACAGGTCTGCGCACAAGTTGGATCAATCGTCGAACTGGCGCCGTTCGTTCTCGATCGCTTCAGCCAGGGCACGGGCTTCGGCTTCTTCGTCGCTCAATTCAGGCTCGGGCTCGCGCGGTTCGAGGGCGGCGACAGCGGCCAGCAGTTTTTCCCGGGCTTCGGCAACGCCGAGGATGTCTTCTTCGGGTTCAGGCTCGGCCTGACGTTCAACTTCGTGGTCGGCCTCGGGTGGCTCATCCGACTCATCTCCAGGACCAGGCCCCTCACGCAGCAGGTCGTCGAAATCAGTCTTCAAGCCCTCCTCCATGGTGTCCAGCTCCAGCAACAACGAATGGAAACTGGTCTCTTCCTTCGGCTCCTCAGGCTCGGCGCTGGCATCCGCCAGTTCCTGCAGGCCTTGGGGTACCGGGGCGTCGTCGAACTCCAGCATCGGTTCGGGTTCCAGCTCCCGCAGTTCGGCCAGGGGCGGCAGGTCATCCAGGTTCTTCAGGTTGAAGTGATCGAGAAAGGCCTTGGTGGTGGCGAACATCGCGGGTTTGCCCGGCACATCGCGATAGCCGACGACGCGGATCCACTCGCGCTCCAGCAACGTCTTGACGATATGGCTGTTGACCGCCACGCCCCGTACATCCTCGATCTCGCCCCGGGTGATCGGTTGGCGATAGGCGATCAACGCCATGGTCTCGAGCATGGCGCGGGAGTAACGCTGCGGCCGCTCTTCCCACAGGCGTCCGACCCAGGGCGCGAACTTCTCACGGATCTGCAGACGATAACCGGACGCCACTTCCTTGAGTTCGAAAGCCCGTCCTTCGCAGGACTTGCCCAACAGCGTCAGGGCTTTCTTGAACACGGCCGGCTCGGGTCGCTCGCCTTCTTCGAAGAGTTCGAACAGGCGCTCCATCGATTGCGGCTTTCCCGAGGCCAACAGGAAAGCTTCAAGCAAGGGGGCCAGCTCGCGGGGTTCAGTCAGATTCATTGATTTGCTCGTTATTCGGCTCGTGCCCGCACGTGGATCGCTGCGAACGGCTCATTCTGCACCAGCTCGACCAAGGATTCCTTGACCAATTCCAGGACCGCCATAAACGTCACCACCACCCCCAACCGCCCTTCCTCGGCGGTGAACAGCTCGACGAATGGCACGAAGCCACCGCCCTTGAGCCGCTCCAGCACATCGCTCATGCGCTCGCGGGTGGACAGCGCTTCGCGGCTGACCTGGTGACTTTCAAACATATCGCCTCGGCGCAGGACCTCGGCCATGGACATCAGCAGCTCTTCCAAACTCACATCCGGCAGCAACTTGCGCGCCCGCGCTTCGGGCGCATCGAGCTTGGGCACCACCACGTCGCGCCCCACCCGGTTCAAGCCATCGAGGCCTTCAGCGGCGACCTTGAAGCGTTCGTACTCCTGCAAGCGCCGGATCAACTCCGCCCGCGGGTCGTCCTCTTCCGCTTCGACCTCCGCCGAGCGCGGCAGCAACATCCGCGACTTGATCTCGGCCAGCATGGCCGCCATCACCAGGTACTCGGCCGCCAGTTCCAGGCGTACCGACTGCATCAGCTCGACGTAGCCCATGTACTGGCGGGTGATTTCCGCCACGGGGATGTCGAGGATATTGATGTTCTGTTTACGGATCAGGTATAGCAGCAGGTCAAGCGGGCCCTCGAAGGCTTCGAGGAACACTTCCAGCGCATCCGGCGGAATGTACAGGTCCAGGGGCATTTCCATGACCGCCTGGCCATAGACCATGGCGAACGGCAACTCCTGCTGCGCGCCGGCCTGGCTGTCGGCATTGTCCACGGCGGTTTCCACGGCGGACATTCAGGCCTCGACCATGAACGGTGTCGGATCGCCGCACCCGACGCGCACCACCTGGGGCTCGCCATCGGCCAGGTTGATCACCGTGGACGCCGACATGCCGCCGAAACCGCCATCGATGATCAGGTCCACCTGATGCTCGAGTATCTGGCGCATCTCATAGGGATCGGTCAACGGCTCGGTCTCGCCGGGCATGATCAGCGTCACGCTCATCAGCGGCTCACCCAGTTCCGCCAGCAGCGCCAGGGCGATGGGATGGCTCGGCACCCGCAGGCCGATGGTGCGCTTTTTCGGGTGCAGCAACAGCCGCGGGACTTCCCGGGTGGCATTGAGAATGAACGTGTACGGCCCCGGCAAATGCGCCTTGAGCAAGCGGAAGGTGCCGGTGTCGATCTTGGCGAACAGGCCCAACTGCGACAGGTCGCTGCAGATGAGCGCGAAATTGTGCTTGTCGTCCAGTTGACGCAGGCGTCTGACGCGCTCCACGGCATTCTTGTCGCCGATCTGGCAACCGATGGCGTAGGACGAGTCGGTGGGATAGACCACCACGCCACCACCACGAATGATTTCCACGGCCTGTTTGATCAGGCGCGCTTGCGGGTTTTCCGGATGAATCTGGAAAAATTGACTCACGTGTTCTACCTGTTCAGACGGCGGCGGTAACGGGATCATGTTTGAATCTACACCAGAGTGGTGGCAGATCTTCCGGCAACGGGCGGTATTCGCCGATCTCGGACCAGCCCCCAGGGCCATGGAAATCACTGCCGGCGGTGACCAGCAGGCCGAACTCACGGGCCAGGATCGCCAAGCTGCCCACTTGCTCGGCAGGCTGATGGCCGTTGACCACCTCAATGGCATGGCCCCCCGCTTGAATATAGTCGGCGACCAGGCGGCGGCGCTTGCTGCGGGTGAAATCATAGTGCCATGGATGAGCCAGGCTGACCCAGGCGCCAGCGGCCCGCAGGGTCTGGACGGTTTCTTCCAGGGTCGGCCAGTGCTGCTTGACGTCCCCCAGCTTGCCGGCCCCCAACCATTTGCGGAACGCTTCGGCGCGATCCTTGACGAACCCTTCGCGCACCATCCAGTCGGCAAAGTGTGGCCGGGCCGGTGCGTTGCCGCTGTCGCCCAGTTCCTGCTGGATCTGCCGGGCGCCGTCCAGCGCACCGGGCATGCCCTTGAGGGCCAGCTTGCGGCTGATCTCTTCGGACCGCAGCCAGCGCCCGTCGCGCAGTTGTGCGATGGCCTGGACCAGCGCCGGCGCATTCACATCGAAACCATAGCCCAGCACATGGATGGTCGCCCCGCCCCAGGTACACGACAACTCGACCCCGTTGACCAGCTGCATGCCCAGCGCCGTGGCGGCGCTGCGGGCCTCGTCGAGGCCTTCGAGGGTGTCGTGATCGGTCAGGGCCAGGACTCGCACGCCGTGCTCGAACGCCCGCGCCACCAGAACCGCAGGCGCCAGGGCGCCATCGGAGGCCGTGCTATGGCAGTGCAAATCAACATTCACGAGAGTTTGTTACCTCAAATCAGCTGGCCCTATCGCGGCCAAGGATGTTTGTTATTATGCCGCCACATCCTGCTTCTGGCTGCCACTGTGAAACAATTCATCGACTTCATCCCGCTCCTGCTGTTTTTCATCGTCTACAAACTTGATCCCCGGACCGTCGATTTCGCCGGCCACTCCTTGACTGTAGGCGGTATTTACAGCGCCACCGCAGTGCTGATCATCAGCTCCCTGGTGGTCTACGGCGCGCTGTTCGTGTCCCAGCGCAAGCTGGAGAAGAGCCAGTGGCTGACCCTGATCGCCTGCCTTGTATTCGGCAGCCTGACCCTGGCGTTCCACAGCGAAACCTTCCTCAAATGGAAGGCCCCGGTGGTCAACTGGCTGTTTGCCCTCGCTTTCATCGGTAGCCACTTCATCGGCGACCGACTGCTGATCAAGCGCATCATGGGCCATGCCATCAACCTGCCAGAACTGATCTGGACCCGGTTGAACATCGCCTGGATCGCGTTTTTCCTGTTCTGCGGCGCCGCCAACCTGTTCGTTGCGTTCACGTTCCAGGAGTACTGGGTCGACTTCAAGGTCTTCGGCAGCCTGGGCATGACGCTGCTGTTCCTGATTGGCCAGGGCATCTACCTGTCCCGTCACCTGCACGATGCCGACCCCACCACGCCTAAAACCGAGGACTGACATGCTCTACGCAATCATTGCCACCGACGTCGCCGACTCCCTGGAAAAACGCCTGGCCGTGCGCCCGGCACACCTGGAGCGCCTGCAACAGCTCAAGTCCGAAGGTCGTATCGTGCTGGCCGGCCCGCACCCGGCGGTGGACAGCAATGACCCGGGTGCCGCCGGCTTCAGCGGCAGCCTGATCGTGGCCGAGTTCGACTCCCTGGTCGCCGCCCAGGCCTGGGCCGAGGCCGATCCGTTCGTGGCGGCCGGCGTCTACGCCAATGTCGTGGTCAAGCCGTTCAAGCAAGTCCTGCCGTAAATCCCCCCTGGCGCGATGGGCCTTCACGGCTCATTGCCGCCGTTGCTCATCTTTATCGCTCGCCGGCCGACAACCTGTCTAATCTCGATTGGAATTCAGGAGTTGCAATGCGCAAAGGTCCGTTGTGCCTGTTGTTGGTCTCGTTGGCGATCGGAGCGCCCGCCCATGGCGAGGAAAGCACTGAGGGCAGTCATTCGGCGCCCTTGTCCCTGAGCGCCGGCGGCCAGATCGCCGAACTGCAGCAACGCTTGAAAGACAGCGAACGCCAGCGTGAAGAGCTGAGCAAACAACTGCAAAATGCCGACAGCGAGCGCGAAAGCGCTGTGCTGGCCCGGCTGCGCCAGGAAAACCAGCGCCTGAAGCTGCAACTCAAGGAAGCCCAGGCCAGCCCGCTGCCACGGCTGTTGACCGATCAACAGCAATGGTTCGTCATTGGTGCCGGGGTAGCGCTATTGGCCTTGCTCTGCGGTATCTTTGCCAGCGGTGGACGTAGACAACGTCGGCAATGGCTAAATTGAGTGAGTCATGAGCGAGCTGTTACTGATAGATGATGACCAGGAGCTGTGTGAGCTCCTCGTGAGTTGGCTGAGCCAGGAAGGGTTTCAGATCCGCGCCTGTCACGATGGCCAGAGTGCCCGCAAGGCCTTGGCCGAAACCGCCCCGGCTGCCGTGGTCCTGGACGTGATGCTGCCCGACGGCAGTGGCCTGGAACTGCTCAAGCAATTGCGCAACGATCACCCGGAACTGCCGGTGCTGATGCTGTCGGCCCGGGGTGAGCCGCTGGACCGTATCCTCGGCCTGGAACTGGGCGCCGATGACTACCTGGCCAAGCCCTGCGACCCACGGGAACTGACCGCCCGCTTGCGCGCCGTGCTGCGTCGCAGCCATCCGGCGGCCGTGTCCAGCCAGATCGAACTGGGTGACCTGACCTTCAGTCCGGTGCGTGGCGTCGTCAGCATCGACGAACAGGAACAGACCCTCACCGTTTCCGAAAGCCGCCTGCTCGAAGCGCTGCTCAAGCAACCGGGCGAGCCGCTGGACAAGCAGGAACTGGCGCAGATCGCCCTGGGCCGCAAGCTGACCCTGTACGACCGCAGCCTCGATATGCACGTAAGCAACCTGCGCAAGAAAATCGGCCCCCACCCCGACGGTCGCCCGCGCATCGTGGCGCTGCGTAGCCGGGGTTATTACTACAGCCTCTAGAGGTTACGGCTCTAGAGACTGTGAGTGCTGCTACAGCCCCTGGAGGCTTTTGTGGCGAGGGTCTCCTTCCCATTGCATGCCCCACGGGGTTTTGTGCAGGCTGTTTGTCAGCATCGAACCAAACCGTCTTTACCCAAGCTTTACGCCCCCCTGACCGCCGTTGACCTTGATCTCCGTAATCTGCACACATCCGGAACTGACCGGGAATGAGACAAGGAGACACACCATGCGCAAGACCCTTATCGCTCTGATGTTCGCTGCCGCCCTGCCGACCGTCGCCATGGCCATGCCCGAAGGCCCCGGCCCGATGGGTCCGATGGACGGCCCGCGTCACGGCGGCCAGATGCACGACAAAGGCCCCTACAGCCAACTGGACCTGAGCCACGAACAACGCCAGCAGATTCGCCGGATCATGGGCGAACAGCGCCACGAGCGCCGCGAACTGGTGGAGAAGTACCTGGCCAAGCTGTCGCCAGCCGACCAGAAAGCCATGCAGGACGAAATGCAGGCCCGGCATGAGAAAGTCGATGCCCAGATCCGTGGTTTGTTGAAGCCTGAGCAGCAAAAGGAATTCGACGCGATCCAGAAGAAACAGGCCGAACGTCGCGCCGAGTGGGCTGAGTTCAAAGCCTGGAAAGCGCAACAACCGCAAAAAGCGCAATAATGCACTGACGCTTGCCCAGCCCAACGGCCAATCGCCGTTGGGCTTTCTTTGTTTTCGAGGATTTATCGTGCGTTCATTGTTCTGGCGCATCCTGGCCAGTTTCTGGCTGGCCATCGCCCTGGTTGCAGGGCTTTCGATCCTGATGGGCCACATGCTGAACCAGGACGCCTGGATCCTCAGCCGTCACCCGGGCCTCAATACCCTGCCCGAAGAATGGACGCAAACCTACGAAAGCCAGGGCGAGGATGCCGCCCAGGACATCCTGCAACAGCGCAAGCGCCAGTATCACATCGACGTCCAGGTGTTCAACGAAAGCGGCGACCCGGTGGTACGCGGCACCTTCCCCCATCGTGCCGCGGCCTTCGAGGCCCGGCAGAACAACGACGACCGACGCCTGCCCTGGCGGCGGCTGACCGACGAGTTCACCAGCGCCAAAAGTGGCGACACGTACCTGTTCATCTACCGCATTCCCCATCCCGAACTGGATGCCTGGCACCGCGGCAGCCTGCTCTGGCCCCTCAGTGCACTGGGCATCGCACTGGTGGTGCTGACCTTGTTCAGCCTGTTGGTGACGCTTTCCATCACCCGTCCGCTGAATCGACTGCGCGGCGCGGTGCATGACCTGGGCCAGGCCGCCTACCAGCAGAACAGCCTCGCCAAGCTGGCCAACCGGCGAGACGAGTTCGGCGTGCTGGCCACCGACTTCAACCGCATGGGCGCGCGCCTGCAAAGCTTGATCGGGAGCCAACGGCAGCTATTGCGGGACGTGTCCCACGAACTGCGCTCGCCCCTGGCCCGGCTGCGCATTGCCTTGGCATTGGCTGAACGGGCCAGCCCCGAGGAACGTGAAAAACTCTGGCCACGCCTGACCCGCGAGTGCGATCGCCTGGAAGCGTTGATCAGCGAAATCCTGGTCCTGGCCCGGGTCGATGCCGACAACGCCAGCGCCGAAGAGGTGGACCTCAACGGTTTGCTGTTCACCCTGCAAAAAGATGCACAACTGGCGTCACCGGAGCAAACCGTGCAGTTTGAAACCGAGGCAGACCTGACCCTCAAGGGCTGGCCGACCATGATCGAGCGAGCGGTGGACAACCTGCTGCGTAACGCCCAGCGCTTCAATCCGACCGGGCAACCCATCGAGATGCGCGCGGCACGCCAGGGCGAACGGATCCTGATCAGCGTGCGCGACCACGGGCCTGGCGTGGAGGCCGAACACCTGGGTCAATTGGGCGAACCGTTCTACCGCGCCCCTGGCCAGACTGCCGCCGGCCATGGCCTGGGCCTGGCGATTGCGCGTCGTGCCGCCGAGCGCCATGGCGGTGCGCTGGTGTTGGGCAACCATCCTGACGGTGGGTTCGTCGCGACCCTGGAACTGCCGTTGGTGCCGGGGGCTGTTGTCCAGCCATAACCTGCAAATGAACAGTGAATCTGTTGATTCCAAGGCAATGCTGGCCCCTGTGGCGAGGGAGCTTGCTCCCGCTGGGCTGCGAAGCGGCCCCTGGATTTTGCGGTCGCTGCGCAACCGAGCGGGAGCAAGCTCCCTCGCCACGGTGAATCAAGCGCGATCTCATGAACCAAACGATAATTCCTCTTATTCAAACTCCCCGGCCCTGTTAGACTTTGCGCCCTATTTTCACCTCTCTCCCAGGTCGCCCGATGCCGTCGTTGCCTCTTCGTTTATGTGCACTGTTCATGGCCCTGGGCCTGAGTGCCTGCGATGACGCTCCGCGTTTTACCCAGGCCGAACCGGGTGAAGCCCGCTCTGGTGGCGCCGCGACGGTTCGCAAGAGCGATCAGAACGCCTTTTCCCTGCCCTCGGCTAACCTGCCGCCTTCGCGGCGCGTGGATTTCAGCGTCGGTAACAGTTTCTTCCGCAGCCCCTGGGTGATCGCCCCTTCGACCACCACCGCCCGGGACGGCCTCGGCCCGTTGTTCAACACCAACGCCTGCCAGAACTGCCACATCAAGGACGGTCGCGGCCATCCGCCGGCGCCAGACGCGAGCAGCGCGGTGTCGATGCTGGTGCGCCTGTCGATTCCCGATGCGCCGGCCTACGCCAAGGTCATCGAACAACTGGGAGTGGTGCCGGAGCCGGTTTACGGTGGGCAATTGCAGGACATGTCGGTGCCCGGCGTCGTGCCCGAAGGCAAAGTGCGGGTCGATTACACGCCGGTCCCGGTGCGTTTCAAGGACGGCACCGTCGTCGAACTGCGCAAGCCGAACCTGCAGATCACCCAGTTGGGGTATGGCCCGATGCACCCCGACACGCGCTTTTCCGCCCGTGTCGCTCCGCCAATGATCGGCCTGGGTCTGCTGGAGGCCATCCCCGACGAGGCGCTCCTGGCGAACGCCAAAGCCCAGGCGCGGGAAAACAACGGCATTGCCGGTCGTCCCAACCAGGTCTGGGACGATGCCCAACAGAAAACCGTACTTGGACGGTTTGGCTGGAAGGCCGGCCAACCCAACCTCAACCAACAGAACGTCCATGCGTTCTCCGGTGACATGGGCCTGACGACGAGCCTGCGGCCCTTCGACGATTGCACCGAAGCCCAGGTCGATTGCAAGCGCGCCCCCAGCGGCAACGGCCCGGACGGCGAGCCGGAAGTCAGCGACAACATCCTGCGACTGGTGCTGTTCTACAGCCGCAACCTCGCCGTGCCGGCCCGTCGCGAGGTGAATTCTCCCCAGGTATTGGCGGGCAAGAATCTGTTTTTCCAGGCCGGTTGCCAGTCTTGCCACACCCCCAAATACACCACCGCCGCCAACGCCGCTGAACCGGAGCTTGCCAACCAGGTCATCCGCCCCTACACCGACCTGCTGCTGCACGACATGGGCGAAGGCCTGGCCGATAACCGAAGCGAATTCAAGGCCAGCGGCCGTGATTGGCGAACCCCGCCGCTGTGGGGCATCGGCCTGACCGAAACCGTTAACGGCCACACCCAGTTCCTGCATGACGGTCGTGCCCGCAATCTGCTCGAAGCCGTGCTGTGGCATGGCGGCGAAGCACAAGCGGCGCAACGCCAGGTTTTAGCGTTCAATGCCGAGCAACGCGCTGCGTTGCTGGCCTTTCTGAATTCCCTTTAAATGCCTTTTCCAGAAATGGGAGCCTGACATGTTCCGTCCCAAGCTGTTGTTCACCAGCCTCGCCGCCATCGCCCTCGGTGCCTGCTCGCCCCAGGACCCGCAAGCGGTCACCTCGGCCGCCATCGCCAAGCAGGTGATCCTGCCGACCTACAGCCGCTGGGTCGACGCCGACCGGCAACTGGCAACCAGCGCCCTGGCGTTCTGCCAAGGCAAGGAAAACCTGGACACCGCCCGCGCCGACTTCCTCAAGGCGCAAAAAGCCTGGGCCGAGTTGCAACCCCTGTTGATCGGCCCGCTGGCCGAGGGCAATCGCGCCTGGCAGGTGCAGTTCTGGCCGGACAAGAAAAACCTGGTGGGTCGTCAGGTCGAGCAACTGGTCAACAGCCAGCCACAGATCGACGCCGCCGGCCTGGCCAAGTCCAGCGTGGTCGTACAAGGGCTCTCGGCCTACGAATACCTGCTGTTCGACGCGAAAATCGACATGGCCGACAGCGCCCAGAAAGCCAAGTACTGCCCGCTGCTCACCGCCATCGGCGAACGCCAGAAACAACTGGCCGAAGAGATCCTGTCGGGCTGGAACGCCAACGACGGCATGCTCGCCCAGATGAGCAAGTTCCCCAACCAGCGCTATGCCGACTCCCACGAGGCCATCGCCGATCTGCTGCGCGTGCAGGTCACGGCCCTGGACACGCTGAAGAAAAAACTCGGCACGCCGATGGGCCGCCAGAGCAAGGGCGTACCTCAGCCATTCCAGGCCGATGCCTGGCGCAGCCAGTCGTCGTTGCAAGGGCTGGAAGCCAGCCTGAGCGCGGCCAGGACCGTCTGGGCCGGGGTGGACAACAAGGGCCTGCGCGGTCTGCTGCCAAGCGACCAGAAACCGTTGGCGGACAAGATCGACGCCGCCTACGATGCCTCCTTGAAACTGTTCGCCAGCAGCCAGCGCTCGTTGACCGAAATGCTCAACGACGATGCCGGGCGCCAGCAACTCAACGATTTGTACGACAGCCTCAACGTCGTCCATCGCCTGCACGAAGGCGAACTGGCCAAGGCGCTGGGCATTCAACTGGGCTTCAATGCCAACGACGGTGACTGATCATGTTTCGACGTCAGGTCCTGGCACTGGGCAGCTTGCTGCTCGGCGCCGTCACCCTGGGCGGCTGGACGCTGTTCAAGCAAAAGGACAAGCACCCACTCTTGCTTTCGGCACGGGACGATGGCGACGGCAAGCACTACGCCGTCGGCTATCGACTGGACGGCACACGCGTGTTCGCCACTCAGGTCGGCCAACGCTGCCATGACATCATCAGTCACCCGACGCAGCCGATTGCGCTGTTCGTCGCCCGTCGTCCAGGCACCGAAAGCTACCTGATCGACCTGCGCGACGGGGCGCTGCTGCAAACCATCGCCTCGCTGCCGAACCGGCACTTCTACGGCCACGCAGTCATCCATAACAGCGGCGAATGGCTGTACGCCACCGAGAACGACACCACCGACCCGGGACGCGGCCTGTTGGGCATTTACCGTTTCGAAGGCGAGCGGCTGGTGCACAGCGGCGAGATATCCACCCATGGCATCGGTCCTCACCAGGTGTCCTGGATGCCCGATGGCGAGACGCTGGTGGTGGCCAACGGCGGCATTCGCACCGAGGCCGAAAGCCGGGTCGAAATGAACCTCGACGCCATGGAGCCGAGCCTGGTGCTGATGCAACGCGATGGCACCCTGCTGAGCCAGGAAACCCTCGCCCAATCGATGAACAGCGTGCGCCACCTCGGCATCGCCAGTGACGGCACCATCGTCTCTGGCCAGCAGTTCATGGGCGCTGCCCACGAATCGTCGGAACTGGTGGCGATCAAGCGGCCAGGGCAGCCGTTCCAGGCATTCCCGGTGCCCGAAGAACAATTGCAGGCCATGGGGCACTACACCGCCAGCGTCGCTGTGCACAGCGACCTGCGCCTGGTGGCCCTGACCGCCCCGCGCGGCAACCGCTTCTTCATCTGGGATCTGGACAGTGGCGAAGTCCGCCTGGATGCACCCTTGCCGGACTGTGCCGGCGTGGGCGCGGTAGCCGACGGTTTTGTCGTGACGTCGGGCCAGGGACGTTGCCGCTATTACGATTGCCGTCAGACACAACTGGTTGCAAAACCCCTGGATCTACCGGCAGGGCTCTGGGACAACCATTTACATCTGGCCTGAACAAGGGAGCGAAGCGCCATCGGCGCCAAGCTCCCTGTTTTTCGGAAAAGTCCCACGCACCACAGGCCCGTCAGCATCTGGAATAGCCCGCACACTCAGAGTAATGTGCCCGCCTATCTGTATTTTCTCTCAATTTTTTTCCAAGGAAGTGGAACATGCTGCGACGCCGCATGCTGATCATGTTGGGTGTTGTCCTGCTGGTAGTGCTGCTGCTCGCCGGCTACAAGGCCTTCTCCGTTTACCAAGAGATCCAGTCGTTCTCCGAGCCAAAACCTCCGATCAGCGTCGCCGTGGCCACGGCCGCCCAGCAACCCTGGCAGGCTCGCCTGCCCACCGTGGGCAGTCTGAAGGCGCTGCAAGGGGTGGACCTGAGCCTGGAAATCGCCGGGACCGTGCAGAAGGTGCAGTTCCAGTCGGGGCAAAAGGTCAAGATCGGTCAGCCGCTCCTGCAACTGGACAGCGAAGTCGAAAGCGCCCTGCTGGAAACCGCCGAGGCCGACCTGGGTCTGTCGCAAGTGGATTTCGGTCGCGGCCGACAGCTGGTGGGCAGCCAGGCGATCTCCAAGGGCGAATTCGACCGGCTCTCGGCGCAACTGAAGAAGAACCAGGCCACGGTCAACCAACTCAAGGCGTCGCTGGCCAAGAAACACATCCTGGCGCCGTTCAGCGGCACCATCGGCATTCGCCAGGTGGATGTCGGCGACTACCTGGCCAGTGGCACGGTGATCGCCACCCTACAAGACCTCAGCAGCCTGTACGTGGACTTCTACGTGCCTGAGCAAAGCGTGCCCCGGCTCGCTGTTGCCCAATCGGTCAACGTCAGCGTCTCGGCCTATCCCGGGCAGACCTTCGTCGGCACCATCAGCGCGATCAACCCCAAGGTCGAGGACAGCACCCGCAACGTCCTGGTGCGCGCCACCCTGGCCAACCCCGACGGCAAGCTGCTGCCCGGCATGTTCGCCAACCTGCAGGTGATCCTGCCGGACGTGGCCGCCGGCATCGTCGTGCCGGAAAGCGCCGTGACCTACACCCTCTACGGCAACTCCATGTACGTGGTGACGCAAAAGAAAGCCGCCGACGGCACCGTCGAGAAAGACGACAAGGGCCAGCCGATCCTGATCGCCGAACGGCGTTTCGTTGAAACCGGCGAGCGACGCGACGGCCAGGTGCTGGTTTCCAAGGGCGTGCAGAGCGGCGAACAAGTCGTGATCGCCGGCCAGATCAAGCTCGATAACGGTACGCCGATCGCCATCAGCGACGACAAGACCCTGACCGAACAGAACAGCACGCCGCGCGCGGACTGATCAAGGAACCCCCATGGCTTTTACCGATCCGTTCATCCGTCGTCCGGTGCTCGCCACCGTGGTCAGCCTGTTGATCGTACTGCTGGGCTTCCAGGCCTGGAGCAAGCTGCCACTGCGCCAGTATCCACAAATGGAAAACGCCCTGATCACGGTGACCACCGCCTACCCCGGGGCCAACGCCGAGACCATCCAGGGCTACATCACCCAACCGATGCAGCAGAGCCTGGCCAGTGCCGAGGGCATCGACTACATGACCTCGGTCAGTCGCCAGAACTTCTCGGTGATTTCGGTCTATGCCCGCATCGGCTCCAACAGCGACCGGCTATTTACCGAACTGCTGGCCAAGGCCAACGAAGTCAAGAACCAGTTGCCCCAGGATGCCGAGGACCCGGTCCTCAGCCGCGAGGCCGCCGATGCCTCGGCACTGATGTACATCAGCTTCTTCAGCAAGGAACTGAACAACCCGCAGATCACCGACTACCTGTCACGGGTGATCCAGCCCAAGCTGGCGACACTGCCCGGCATGGCCGAGGCGGAGATCCTCGGCAACCAGGTGTTCGCCATGCGCCTGTGGCTGGACCCGGTCAAGCTCGCCGGCTTCGGCCTGACCGCCGCCGACGTGACCAATGCCGTGCGCCAGCACAACTTCCTCTCCGCCGCCGGTGAAGTGAAAGGCGAATACGTCGTCACCAGCATCAACGCCAACACCGAACTCAAGTCCGCCGAGGCCTTCGCCGCGATCCCGCTCAAGACCGACGGCGACAGCCGCGTGTTGCTGCGGGACGTGGCCCGCGTGGAAATGGGCGCCGAGAACTACGACACCATCAGCTCCTTTGGTGGCACGCCTTCGGTGTACATCGGGATCAAGGCCACGCCGGGCGCGAACCCGCTGGATGTGATCAAGGAAGTGCGCAAGATCATGCCGGAGATGGAGGCGCAACTGCCGACCAACCTCAAGGCCGAGATCGCCTACGACGCTACCCTGTTTATCCAGGCTTCCCTCGACGAGGTGGTGAAAACCCTGTTCGAGGCGGTGCTGATCGTCATCGTCGTGGTGTTCCTGTTCCTCGGTGCCCTGCGTTCGGTGATCATCCCGGTAGTGACCATCCCGCTGTCGATGATCGGCGTGATGTTCTTCATGCAGTTGATGGGCTACTCCATGAACCTGCTGACGCTGCTGGCCATGGTACTCGCCATCGGCCTGGTGGTGGACGACGCCATCGTGGTGGTGGAGAACATTCACCGACACATCGAGGAAGGCAAGACCCCGTTCGACGCCGCGATAGAAGGTGCCCGGGAAATCGCCATGCCGGTGGTCTCGATGACCATCACCCTGGCGGCGGTGTATGCACCGATCGGCCTGCTCGAGGGCCTGACGGGCGCCTTGTTCAAGGAGTTCGCCTTGACCCTGGCCGGCGCGGTGGTGATCTCCGGAATCGTCGCCCTGACCCTGTCGCCCATGATGTGCGCCCTGCTCCTGCGCCACGATGAGAACCCCTCGGGGCTGGCCCATCGGCTGGACACGCTCTTCGAACGCTTGAAGAGCCGTTACCAGCGCATGCTCCATGGCACGCTCAACACCCGGCCGGTGGTGCTGGTGTTCGCGGTGATCGTGCTGCTGCTGATCCCGGTGCTGGTCATGTTCAGCAAGTCCGAACTGGCCCCCGACGAGGACCAGGGCATCATCTTCATGATGGCCAACGCCCCGCAGCCCACCAACCTCGACTACCTGAACACCTATACCGATCACTTCATTACCATTTTCAAGGAGTTCCCGGAGTACTACTCCTCCTTCCAGATCAATGGCTACAACGGCGTGCAGTCGGGCATCGGCGGCTTCCTGCTCAAACCCTGGAACGAACGCGACCGCACCCAGATGGAAATCCTGCCCGAGGTCCAGGCCAAGCTGGAAAGCGTGCCAGGCTTGCAGATCTTCGGCTTCAACCTGCCCTCGCTGCCGGGCACCGGCGAAGGCTTGCCGTTCGCGTTCGTCATCAACTCCCCGAAGGACTACGCAACGCTGCTGGAGGTTGCCGACCGGGTCAAAAAGCGTGCATTGGAATCCGGCAAATTCGCCTTCATGGACATCGACCTTGCGTTCGACAAGCCAGAAGTCGTGGTGGATATCGATCGCGCCAAGGCCGCCCAGATGGGCGTTTCCATGCAGGACCTGGGCGGTACCCTGGCGACGCTGCTGGGGGAATCGGAGATCAATCGCTTCACCCTCGAAGGCCGCAGCTACAAGGTCATCGCCCAGGTCGAACGGCCGTTCCGGGACAACCCGGACTGGCTGAACAATTACTACGTGAAAAATGCCAAGGGTGAATCGCTACCGCTATCGACCCTGATCAAGGTCAGCGACCGGGCGCGGCCGCGACAACTGAACCAGTTCCAGCAGCTCAATGCGGTGACGATTTCAGGCTTCCCCATCGTGAGCATGGGCGAGGCCATCGAGACCGTCCGCCAGATCGCCCGGGAGGAAGCGCCGGTGGGGTTCGCCTTCGATTACGCCGGGGCTTCACGCCAATTCGTACAGGAGGGCAGCGCGTTATGGGTGACCTTTGCCCTGGCCCTGGCGATTATCTTCCTGGTGCTGGCCGCGCAGTTCGAAAGCTTCCGGGATCCGCTGGTGATCCTGGTGACCGTGCCGTTGTCCATTTGCGGTGCCCTGATTCCGCTGTTCCTCGGCTGGTCGAGCATGAACATCTATACCCAGGTGGGCCTGGTGACGCTGATCGGCCTGATCAGCAAGCACGGGATCCTGATTGTCGAGTTCGCCAACCAGTTGCGCAGGGAACAGAACCTGTCGCCGCGCGAAGCCGTGGAACAAGCCGCGTCGATTCGTCTGCGACCGGTGCTGATGACCACCGCGGCGATGGTGTTCGGCATGGTGCCGCTCATCTTCGCCACAGGCGCCGGGGCAGTGAGCCGCTTCGACATCGGCACGGTGATCGCCACGGGCATGTCGATTGGCACCTTGTTCACCCTGTTTGTGCTGCCCTGCGTCTACACACTGCTGGCCAAACCCGATAAACCCTGAAGACGGCCAGAAGGGAACCGGATGGTTTTTGTGGCGAGGGAGCTTGCTCCCGCTCGGCTGCGAAGCCGTCGTCAATGCGCCAAGGCTACCTGAGCAATGAATTGGGACCGCTTCGCGGTCCAGCGGGAGCAAGCTCCCTCGCCACAGGTTCTAGTGCTCGACTGGAGATTGCGGCAGGAAAAAAAAGGCCTCGCACAGGCGAGGCCTTTTTGGCTTCGTGATGTTCAACTCTGAGGCCTCATCCCTTGGGACAGGCTGAACATGAACAGCAGCAGATCATCGTCCGGTCGGATCGCTTCGCTCGCCTTTGCCACACGCGGCAGGGGACAATGCGCCCCCTCACTGGAGGCACTGAGGATCTGCGAGCGTGGCTGTTCCCATACAGCCACCGCCATTGACGCAACTGCCAGGGCTCCGACTAAAAACAAACCTCTAGCAATTTCTAGTTTCATGGCTATAAACCTTTGATAGCGCTGCCAAACGCCGTCTCATAAAAGTAGACGAGTTTTTTCCAATCGACATCGCTGAACGACGAATGGCGCCGCAGTTGCTTCAGGTCATGGGAGGCCGCACGCCGGGCAGTCAGACGCTGGCGACATTTCTCCAGATCCAGCAGGGCCACTTCGGCCTTGGCCGCTTCGCCCTCTCCTGTCACCCGCACAAAAACATGCTTGATGTAGAGGCAGCCATGCTGCCAACGGCCCTTGTGCATGCGGGCCAGGTTCTCAGCCAGGGCCTGGAGGATTTGATCATGCACCGCTTCGCCATGGCGCTCACGTCCGCCGCCGGCATACCAATGCTCGATCTCCTCGAAGCCTTCCAGCGCATGGGTCACTAACAGCGCACGCCACTTGTGGACGGGGTCACGCTGGGCACCACAAAAGATCAGCTCGGGCACGCGGACATCCAACTGGGTCAACGCCAGCAACGCGTCTTGCTCACGCAGCACGGTCGGTCGACCGAGCGGATGCAACCAACTGCGATAAATGTGCCCCGTTTGACGCTTGGCATACAACAGCTCGCCGTCGTTGCTGTTGATCCGCTGCACGCCGCTTTCACCGCCACGTCGCACGTTGGGTTCTTCCACCCACTCACCTTGCTGGTTCCAAAAATGTTCGAAGCTGTTGCGGGAAATGCCAGTTGTCTCTACTGCCTGCACAACCATGCTCTTACCTCTTGCGTAATACATAAACTCGCCACATGGCATAGAGCGGTAGGAAATCCAGCCGTTCCTGAATGCGAAACCCAGCCTGTCGAAACTCTTCCTCTACTGTATCTGTCGGTAACACAAATCGATTCTGGTAGTCTTTCTGCCCACGGGTGCGCTCCAGACGCTTGCGTTTCCAGGCCTTGAAATTGCCATCGACCCACAATGAAACGATCACGCTGTCACGGCTGACACGCTCGAATTCCTTCAGAATCGCCAGTCGATGCGCGGGTTCACCGATGTGATGCAACAAACGCATACAAAAAATACTGTCGACGGCGTTATCAGGCAAGGCGATGTCGAACGCAGAAGTGTGCAAGGGCCGTACCCGTTTCACCACATCGGTCGGTTGAGCCTCCAATGCAGTACTGAGCATGGCCTCGGAATTGTCCGCGCCGATGATGACTCGGTTCGGTTTTTCGGCCAACAAAGACCAGAAGCGCCCGGCACCGCAGGGCAGGTCCAGGACCAGGCCGGGGTCTCCGACGAGGGCCAATGCACGCCGGGCCAGTTGTTGGTCTCGCTGGTTGGAAAGACGGCGACTCAAGCCACGGCGATGCTTATGAAAATATTCCCTGGCGTGCTGCTCGTCGTATTTTTCAGAAAATTCCAGCTTGATGGGTTTGGACATTAGGTGGGCCTCGATGACTGATCAGCCCACCTTATGAATCGGAATGTCATGCCTTTGTGAAAATAAAGTCAGGTAAACGCTCCAATGTTTACAAGACTTTTCGACATAGAGGTTTAGCCCTTTGGATTCAATTCCACTTCGAAATGGCAACCATTGGGCTCCATCGTACTGAGGCTGACTGTCCAGCCCTGGTTTTCGCAAATGCGCTGCACCAGGGACAAGCCCAACCCCAAGCCCTCGCCGCGTTTTTCGTTACCGCGCACGAACGGCTCGAACATCGCTTCGCGCTTCTCCTCAGGAATCCCCACGCCGCTGTCCTCGACCACGAATCCGGTGGTGGTCAGCGAAAGGCGGATGAATCCCTGGTCGGTGTAGTGCAGGGCATTACGCAACAGATTGCCCATCACGGCCGTCAGGAACGTGGCGTTATACAAGGTGTCGACGGTTTGCCCTGGTTCGAAGATCAGCGTCAGGCCTTTGGATTCGATGGGTGCACGCCATACGCCAAGGAGGTTCTCGGCCACCTGCCCCAGGGTCAGCCGAGGCGACATGCCGTTGTCTTCACGCTCGGCCCTGGCGAGCATCAGGAAGGTCTGCACCAACTCGCGCATCTCTTCACTGGCCCGATTGATGCGCTCGACCTGGGTACGACCGCGCGGGTCCAGCGCCGGGTTTTCCAACAGCAACTCACAAGAGGTCGCCAGGACCATCAACGGTGTGCGCAACTCGTGGCTCACGTCGCTGGTAAACAACCGCTCGCGGGTCAAGGCCTGGCGCAAACGCCCCAGTGTGGCGTCGAACGCCACCGCCAGTTCTCCCACCTCATCGGCGGCATAGTCCGGGGCCAGCGGCGGCGCGAGCCCCAGGAGCTGATCGCGATGACGCACTTGCCGGGCCAGGCGGACCACGGGCGCCATCACCCGGCGTGCCAGGACCCAGCCCAGAAATACCGCCAGCGCCAGGCTGAGCACGAAACCCACCAGCACCACGGCGAACAGCACCCGTTCGCGCTCTTCGAAGTCGCTCTGGTCTTGCAGCAACACGTAGTGCCGACCGTCAACGATCTCGACCATGGCGTGATAGGACAACTGCTCGCGAAACACCTCGTGGAAACCGCGCTCCAGATGGCGCAGATCCTTGGGCAACTCGAAGTCCCCCGGGCCGCCGCTGAAATAAAACAACTGGTCGGGTTCCGGCCGATGGTTCCAGTCCGAAACGCTGTCCATCAACAGCAGGCGTTGCAAATCACCGCCAAGCCCGGCGGAAATCAGTTTCTCTTCCACCAGATGGACCGTCGCCACGATGCCCATGGCGAACGCGCCGGCCACCAATGCGCTCATCAGCGCAAACGCGATGATGATCCGTTGGGCAAGACTTTGCTTAAACTCCATCGCGGCCCTCGGCCAGGCGATAGCCGACGCCGTGCACGGTGTGCAATAACGGCTTGTCGAACGGTTTGTCGATTACCTGGCGCAGTTGATGGACATGGCTGCGCAAGCTGTCGCTGTCCGGGCAATCGTCGCCCCACAACGCTTCCTCGAGGATTTCGCGGCGCAGCACATGGGGACTTTTCTGCATCAGCACCGCCAACAGCTTCAGGCCGACGGGGTTGAGCTTGAGCAGCTTGCCTTCGCGCGTCACTTCGAGGGTATCGAGGTCGTAGCTCAGGTCGCCGACCTGCAAGGCCCGCCGGCCACCGCCCTGGGCTCGACGCATGACGGCTTCGATCCGCGCCGCCAGTTCCGACAAGGCGAACGGTTTGATCAGGTAGTCATCGGCACCGGACTTGAAGCCCTGCAAACGATCGTCCAACTGATCCCGGGCGGTGAGCATGATCACCGGCGTATCGCGCCGGGCGTCTTCGCGCAGGCGCTTGCACAAGGTGTAGCCGTCGATGCCTGGCAGCATGATATCGAGCACGATCAGGTCGTAGTGTTCGGTCGCCGCCAGGTGCAACCCCGACAAACCGTCCTGGGCACAATCGACGGTGTAGCCCTTGAGCCCCAGGTAATCGGCCAGGTTGGCCAGGATGTCGCGGTTGTCTTCGACCAATAGAATTCGCATGGGCACCTCTGCGTACACAGTTAACGGCTGGCTTGGCCCGCGCAGCTTACGGCCAAGCGTGGCTCACGGCTAGGGTTGTATCCGCCGTAGCGGCGCGGGTCCCCTGTGGGAGCGAGCTTGCTCGCGAATGCGCTGGATCAGCCGCCATCCATGTTGAATGTAGCGACGCTTTCGCGAGCAAGCTCGCGCCCACAAAGGTCAAGTGCGCCCAGGAACAGGACTGCGCGGTCATTGACGAGTTTTTCACCCAGCATTCACACCGCCCCAACGCAGCGCAGACCAGACTGCGCAACGCGCTGCTTACGAAAACTCCCATCAAAGGTATTGCCATGGTCTCCACCACCCTCCGCCCCGCTTCCAGGCCGCTGAATTTCCGGATTGCCTTGGGCCTGCCTGCCGTTGTGGCAGCCATTCTGGTGCTGCTGGAACTGACCACCCTGGACATGGACGTGGCCAAGCTGTTTTACGACCCGATGGCGGGTGGCTTTATCGGTCGCCACAGTTTTTTTCTGGAGGACATCCTGCACGATCGAGCCAAGGAGGTGGTGATCGCGTTCTCCGTGCTGGCGATCCTCGGGTTCATCGGTACGTTTTTCATCGCCCGGCTCAAACCGTTCAAACGGGAACTGGGTTGCCTGGTGCTGTCCCTGGCGCTGGCGACGTCCTTCGTCACACCGATTAAAGCGGTGACGGCTGTGCAATGCCCCTGGAGCCTGAAGGAATTCGGCGGCCAGGAAACCTACAGTGAGCTGCTCAGCCCACGCCCGGCCACAGACAAACCCGGTCGATGCTGGCCCGGCGGTCACGCCGCCACCGGGTTCACATTGTTTGCGCTGTTCTTCGTCCTGCGCGACCGCCGTCCGCGCCTGGCCCGCCGGGCCTTGGTACTCGCCTTCACGTTGGGCACGGTGTTTTCCCTGGGGCGGATGATGCAAGGGGCGCACTTCTTTTCCCATAACGTGTGGACGGCGGTGTTCTGTTGGCTGATTTGCCTGGGGTGTTACTACTACATCCTGTACCGACCAGCCGCCACGGCCGAGCGTGTCGCTGTCACCAGTCCCGCCAATGCCTGAACTGAACCGCATCCCAATGTGGGAGCGAGCTTGCTCGCGATAACGGTGGGTCAGTGCCGGATATATGAACTGACACACTGCTATCGCGAGCAAGCTCGCTCCCACAGGGGGATTGGCGTCGTTCATGAATACAAGGCAATAAAAAACCCCGCTTGCTTTCGCAGGCGGGGTTTTTCGCTACAGGGGTAAGGCTGGCTTACATCATGCCGCCCATGCCACCCATGCCGCCCATGTCTGGCATGCCGCCACCAGCTGGAGCGTCTTCCTTGATTTCAGCGATCATCGCCTCGGTGGTGATCATCAGGCTGGCAATCGACGAAGCCGCTTGCAGAGCCGAACGAGTCACTTTGGCCGGGTCCAGGATCCCCATTTCGATCATGTCGCCGTATTCGCCAGTAGCAGCGTTGTAACCGTAGTTACCCGAACCCTGCTTGACCTTGTCGACCACAACGCTTGGCTCGTCGCCGGAGTTGGCAACGATCTGGCGCAGCGGTGCTTCTACAGCGCGACGCAGCAACTGGATGCCCACGTTCTGGTCATCGTTGTCGCCTTTGAGTTCGCTGATGGCTTGCAGGGCACGAACCAGTGCCACGCCACCGCCAGGTACCACGCCTTCTTCGACGGCTGCGCGGGTAGCGTGCAGGGCGTCTTCAACGCGGGCTTTCTTCTCTTTCATTTCAACTTCGGAACCTGCACCGACCTTGATCACTGCAACGCCGCCGGACAGCTTGGCCAGGCGCTCTTGCAGTTTTTCACGGTCGTAGTCGGACGAAGTCTCGGCCACTTGTGCGCGGATCTGGGTCACGCGAGCCTGGATGTCAGCCTCGACGCCGGCACCGTCGATCACGGTGGTGTTTTCCTTGGACAGGATCACGCGCTTGGCGTTACCCAGGTGCTCCAGGGTGGTGCTTTCCAGGCTCAGGCCGATCTCTTCGGAGATAACGGTACCGCCGGTCAGTACGGCGATGTCCTGCAGCATGGCCTTGCGACGGTCGCCGAAGCCTGGAGCCTTGACGGCTGCGACTTTAACGATGCCACGCATGTTGTTCACAACCAGAGTCGCCAGGGCTTCGCCTTCAACGTCTTCAGCCACGATCAGCAGTGGGCGGCCGGCTTTGGCAACGGCTTCCAGCACGGGCAGCATTTCGCGGATGTTGGAGATCTTCTTGTCCACCAGCAGGATCAGCGGGCCGTCGAGCTCGGCGGTCATGGTGTCCGGCTTGTTGACGAAGTACGGGGACAGGTAGCCACGGTCGAACTGCATACCTTCAACAACCGACAGTTCGTTTTCCAGGCCCGAGCCTTCTTCGACGGTGATCACGCCTTCTTTACCGACTTTTTCCATGGCTTCGGCAATGATGTCGCCGATGGAGTTGTCGGAGTTGGCGGAGATGGTGCCGACCTGAGCGATCGCCTTGGTGTCAGCGCATGGCTTGGACAGGGCTTTGAGCTCTTTGACAATGGCGATGGTCGCCTTGTCGATGCCGCGCTTGAGGTCCATCGGGTTCATGCCGGCAGCGACGGCTTTCAGGCCTTCGTTGACGATCGACTGAGCCAGTACGGTCGCGGTGGTGGTGCCGTCACCGGCGTCATCGTTGGCACGGGAGGCAACGTCTTTGACCAGCTGCGCGCCCATGTTTTCGAAGCGATCTTTCAGCTCGATTTCCTTGGCTACGGAAACGCCGTCCTTGGTGATGGTCGGAGCGCCGAAGCTCTTCTCGATGATCACGTTACGGCCTTTCGGGCCCAGGGTCGCTTTTACTGCGTCAGCCAGGACGTTGACACCGGCGAGCATTTTCTTGCGGGCGGAATCGCCGAATTTAACTTCTTTAGCAGCCATGATCGATATTCCTTAAATACTTTGTAGTCGCGGGAAAATGAGCGGGAAATCAGCCTTCGACAACAGCGAGAATTTCGCTCTCGCCGATAACCAGCAGGTCTTCGCCATCAACTTTCACAGTGTTGCTACCGGAGTAAGGGCCGAACACAACCTTGTCACCCACTTTCACGGACAGCGCACGTACTTCACCGTTTTCCAGGGCCTTGCCTGGGCCTACAGCGAGGACTTCACCCTGGTTTGGCTTTTCAGCAGCCGAACCTGGCAGGACGATACCGCCAGCGGTTTTCTTTTCTTCTTCGCTGCGACGGACGACGACGCGGTCATGCAGAGGACGAAGCTTCATTGTCGATCTCTCCTAATTGTGGTTTTCATCGGCCGGTGTAGTCCCGGCGGGTTTAACGAATCCGGCTGTGCCGGGTGCGGTTCGTCAAGCGAACCGCGGAAGTCTGTCCAGTGTTGCCACCGGAAACCTTGCGGTGACCCATACATAAGGGCGCACAAGGCGATTACAAGGGCACGGCATGAAATTTTTTACTTCTCGGAGCCGAAAACGAACACGGCACCCGAAGGTGCCGTGTCGCGGTTTTTTACTTGGGGTCGCGATGTTCGAATTCGCCCTCGATCACGTTGGGCTCACGGCCCAGGGGTTCTCGCGGAGCCGGCCCGCCACGGGGCTGCAGGTCATCGGCGAAAGCCCGCTGGCGCATCGCCTGCTCTTCGGCGCGCTGGCGCATTTTATTGGCCAGCAACCGACGGGTGAACGGCAACAGCATGACCAGGCCCAGCACGTCGCTGATAAAGCCTGGCAGGATCAACAGGCCGCCACCCAATGCCAGCATCAGGCCTTCGAGCATGGTCTGGGCAGGCAGCTCGCCACGGTTCAGGCTTTCCCGGGCACGCAATGCCGTGGCGAGGCCGGCGATGCGCAGCACGAACACGCCGAGCATCGAGCCGAGAATGACCAGCAACAGCGCCGGGAAAAACCCGATCGCACCGCTGACCTTGACGAATACGAACAGCTCCAACACCGGAAACAGCAGAAAGAGCAACAAAAAAGGGCGCATCAAATGGTTCCTCAACGCAAGAATGCCTTGCTATGAAACCTTAAATGACGTCGCCCTTTCGTGAATTCAAGCGTCGGCCTCGGCATTTTTTGGCCATTGCTCGGCGTGAGCCAAGTAAACCAAGGCTTCGCGCACTTGTGTCGGCGTGTTGCAAGGTGCCGCAAACGCCAGCCAGTGCAGGCCCTGGCCTATGCGCAGGTGCATGCCCTCGCTGTCGATGCCCACCAGTTGCGCCGGCTCGCTTTTCGGCAGGCCGGCCAGCTCCACGTAATGGGCGATGGCTTTGGCGTGATCGCCGTTCATGTGCTCGATCATGCTGGCTTCGGCTTTGCCGGCGAAGGGGTTGGCCAGGGTAAGTCGGTCGATCCAGTGAATGGCGCCAAAGCCGCCGATGTAGCGATGGCGCACCGGCTCGAGCACCCAGAAATCGAAATCATGGGCCTTGTGGTAGTTCTGCGAGTCAGGGAAATAGCGGTAATAACGCTCGGCGGCCGCTTCGATGGCGGCGCTGTCTTCGAGCTTCCGGGCTTCGGCCAGATAGGTCAGGCGCCCCACCGCCTGCACATCCTCGGCACCGCGCTCGCCCACCAGCATCGAACACTTGGGGTCTTTTTGCAGATTGTGAGTGTGCTGGGCAATGCGGCTGATCAGGATCAGCGGCCAGCCTTGTGCGTCCAGGCAATACGGGACGACGGAGCCGAACGGAAAGCCGGGCATGGATTTGGAATGAGTGGAGAGCATTCCACGGTATTCCTTGAGCAGCAGTTCCCGGGCATGTCTGGCAGCTTCAACGCTCAATTTATGACTCCTCTTATGAAATCCGTCTAGAAAACGGTCGGGCGACTGGAGTAATGTTCCGATAAACCTAGGGGACAGTTCGCGTGTGCAGTCGGGCTGCACCGTCACAAATTCGAGAAACCTCCCAACAGGTCCCCCTCCCCCTCCACCGCGGCGCCATCTGGAACATGAGAATGCAACTCACTGACAAAGTAATCATTATCACCGGCGGTTGCCAGGGCCTGGGCCGCTCCATGGCCGAGTATTTCGCCGGCAAAGGCGCAAAGCTGGCGCTGGTGGACCTCAACCAGGAAAAACTCGACCAGGCGGTGGCCGCCTGCGCAGCCAAGGGCGTCGAGGCGCGCGCCTACCTGTGCAATGTCGCCAATGAAGATCAGGTGATCGACATGGTTGCCCGGGTGGCCGAGGACTTCGGCGCGATCCACGGCCTGATCAACAACGCCGGGATCCTGCGCGATGGCCTGCTGCTCAAGGTCAAGGACGGCGAAATGACCAAGATGAGCCTGGCCCAGTGGCAGGCCGTGATCGACGTCAACCTCACCGGCGTGTTCCTGTGCACCCGTGAAGTGGCGGCGAAAATGGTCGAGTTGAAGAACAGCGGCGCCATCATCAATATCTCGTCGATTTCCCGCGCCGGCAATGTCGGCCAGACCAACTATTCGGCCGCCAAGGCCGGTGTGGCCGCCGCCACCGTGACCTGGGCGAAGGAACTGGCGCGCTACGGCATCCGTGTCGCCGGCATCGCACCGGGCTTCATCGAAACCGAGATGACCCTGGGCATGAAACCCGAAGCCCTGGAGAAAATGACCTCGGGGATTCCGCTCAAGCGCATGGGCAAGCCCGAGGAGATCGCCCATTCGGCGGCGTATATCTTCGAGAATGACTACTACACCGGTCGGATCTTGGAGATGGATGGCGGGTTGCGGATCTAAGGTCACCGCAAACCAAATGAAATGTGGGAGCGGGCCTGTGGGAGCACAGCTTGCTCGCGATAGCGATTCTAAGGCCAACAGATGTGTTGTAGGTGACGCCGTCATCGCGAGCAAGCTGTGCTCCCACAGGCTTGCTCCCACATAAGATTGCAGTTCAGTCGATCAATCGTCGCTGACGGTGATGTTCGGCATCGCCGGTGAAGCAGCCTCCTGCAACACGATCCGCGCGCCCACGTGGCGGGCCAGTTCCTGATAGACCATGGCGATCTGGCTGTCCGGTTCGGCGATGACCGTCGGTTTGCCGCCGTCGGCCTGTTCGCGGATCACCATCGACAGCGGCAGCGAAGCCAGCAATTCGACGCCGTATTGGGTCGCCAGCTTTTCCCCGCCACCTTCGCCGAACAGATGCTCGGCATGTCCGCAATTGGAGCAGATGTGCACGGCCATGTTCTCTACCACGCCCAGCACAGGGATGTTCACCTTGCGGAACATCTCCACGCCCTTGCGCGCGTCCAGCAGGGCAAGGTCCTGGGGGGTGGTGACGATCACCGCACCGGCCACCGGGACTTTCTGCGCCAGGGTCAGCTGGATATCGCCGGTGCCCGGCGGCATGTCGATCACCAGGTAATCCAGGTCGCCCCACGCGGTTTGCGTGACCAGTTGCAGCAAGGCCCCGGAAACCATCGGTCCGCGCCAGACCATCGGCGTGTTGTCGTCGGTCAGGAAGGCCATGGACATGACCTCCACCCCATGGGATTGCAGCGGCACGAACCACTTCTGGTCCTTGATCTGGGGCCGGGTGCCCTCGGCGATCCCGAACATGATGCCCTGGCTCGGACCGTAGATGTCCGCGTCGAGAATCCCGACCTTCGCCCCTTCACGTGCCAGGGCCAGGGCCAGGTTGGCGGCGGTGGTGGACTTGCCCACGCCGCCCTTGCCGGAGGCCACGGCGATCACGTTCTTGACATTGGCCAGCCCCGGTACCTGCGCCTGGGCCTTATGCGCAGCGATCACGCTGGTGACCTGGACTGTCGCGGCTGTCACGCCGTCGAGGCCTTCGATCGCCATTTGCAGCATCTGCGCCCAGCCGCTCTTGAACAGGTCGGCGGCGTAGCCGATTTCCAGCTGGACGCTGACGCGATCACCCTGGATGTCGATGGCGCGCACGCATCCGGCGCTGACCGGGTCCTGGTTCAGGTAGGGGTCGGTGTACTGGCGAAGGACGGTTTCCACCGCTGCGCGGTTGACGGCGCTCATGGGCAACTCCGATAGCAAGACTTGAAAAACAGGCCGCTATCCTACGCCGAGCCTGCTTGTGTGGCGAGGGAGCTTGCTCCCGCTCGACTGAGCAGCAGTCGCAATGAGGCCATGAGAGGTCGGGTTGAGCGGTTGCGGGCGGCTTCGCCCCCCAGCGGGAGCAAGCTCCCTCGCCACAGAAGTCCCGCCAGCATCCGGAAACAGGCTCACAGGGTGAAAAAAAGCCGCCAGCGCTTTATAGTGGCCGACCTCCGTTTCATCAAGTAGCCGAGCCCCATGTCCGAGCCACGCAAGATTCTCGTCACCAGCGCCCTGCCCTATGCCAATGGTTCGATTCACCTCGGCCATATGCTGGAATACATCCAGACCGATATGTGGACGCGCTTCCAGAAACATCGCGGCAACCAGTGCATCTATGTCTGCGCCGACGACGCCCACGGTTCGGCCATCATGCTGCGCGCGGAAAAGGAAGGCATCACCCCGGAACAACTGATCGCCAACGTCCAGGCCGAACACAGCGCCGACTTTGCCGAGTTCCTGGTGGACTTCGACAACTTCCACTCCACTCACGCCGAAGAAAACCGTGAGCTGTCGAGCCAGATCTACCTGAAGCTGCGTGACGCCGGGCACATCGCCACCCGTTCGGTCACCCAGTATTTCGACCCGGAAAAGAACATGTTCCTGGCCGACCGCTTCATCAAGGGCACCTGCCCGAAATGCGGCACCGAAGACCAGTACGGCGACAACTGCGAAAAATGCGGCGCCACCTACGCACCGACCGACCTGAAAGACCCGAAATCGGCGATTTCCGGCGCCACCCCGGTGCTCAGGGACTCCCAGCACTTTTTCTTCAAGCTGCCGGATTTCCAGGAGATGCTGCAAACCTGGACCCGCAGCGGCACGTTGCACGACGCGGTGGCCAACAAGCTCGCCGAATGGCTCGACTCCGGCCTGCAAGAGTGGGACATCTCCCGCGATGCGCCGTACTTCGGCTTCGAAATCCCCGGCGAGCCCGGCAAGTATTTCTACGTGTGGCTGGATGCGCCCATCGGCTACATGGCGAGCTTCAAGAACCTTTGCGACCGCACGCCTGAGCTGGACTTCGACGCGTTCTGGGGCAAGGACTCCACAGCCGAGGTGTATCACTTCATCGGCAAGGACATCGTCAACTTCCACGCGCTGTTCTGGCCCGCCATGCTCGAAGGCGCCGGTTTCCGCAAGCCGACCGGCATCAACGTCCACGGCTACCTGACCGTCAATGGCCAGAAGATGTCCAAGTCCCGCGGCACCTTCATCAAGGCCCGGACCTACCTGGACCACCTGTCGCCGGAATACCTGCGCTACTACTACGCGGCCAAGCTCGGCCGCGGCGTCGACGACCTCGACCTGAACCTCGAAGACTTCGTGCAGAAGGTCAACTCCGACCTGGTGGGCAAGGTCGTCAACATTGCCAGCCGTTGCGCCGGGTTCATCCACAAGGGCAACGCCGGGGTCCTGGTCGCCGGTAACGCCGCGCCGGAACTGACCGACGCTTTCCTGGCGGCGGCACCCAGCATCGCCGACGCCTACGAGAGCCGCGACTTTGCCCGCGCCATGCGCGAAATCATGGCCCTGGCCGACCGCGCCAATGCCTGGATCGCCGACAAGGCCCCGTGGTCGCTGGCCAAGCAGGAAGGCAAGCAGGACGAAGTCCAGGCCATCTGCGCCTTGGGCATCAACCTGTTCCGCCAGTTGGTGATCTTCCTCAAGCCGGTGCTGCCGTTGCTGGCCGCTGATGCCGAAGCGTTCCTGAACGTCGCGCCGCTGACCTGGAACGACCACCAGACACTGCTGAGCAACCATCAACTGAACGCATTCAAGCCGTTGATGACCCGTATCGATGCCACCAAGGTCCAAGCCATGATCGACGCCTCCAAGGAAGACCTGGCCGCCAGCCAGACCGACACCGGCGGCCCGACCGGCAACGGTGAGTTGACCAAGGATCCGTTGTCGCCGGAAATCGACTTCGACGCTTTCGCCGCCGTTGACCTGCGCGTGGCGCTGATCCTCAAGGCCGAGGCCGTCGAAGGGGCCGACAAGCTGCTGCGCCTGACCCTGGACATCGGCGATGAGCAACGCAACGTGTTCTCCGGCATCAAGAGTGCCTACCCGGACCCCGCCAAGCTCGAAGGTCGGTTGACGATGATGATCGCCAACCTCAAGCCGCGCAAAATGCGCTTCGGCATCTCCGAAGGCATGGTGATGGCGGCAGGCCCCGGTGGCGAGGAAATCTACCTGTTGAGCCCTGACAGCGGCGCCAAGCCGGGCCAGCGGATCAAGTAACACGACCGCGCGCTGCACCGATCCCACAGTCGCCTTGCAGGTGGCTGTGGGATTTTCATATCTGGCCCGCGCTCCCGGCGTGCCGGATAATGCCTAATCTTGTAACAGGCCCTTTTGTCGCCCACACGCCCATGACCGAAATCGTCCTCACGCTGTTCAGCGCTGCCCTGATCAACAACCTGGTGTTGCATTGGCCGCTGGGCGTCGATCCGCTGCTGGCGGCCAACGGCAGAAGGCAGGTGCACGCGCTGGGCCTGGCAACGGCGTGCCTGATGCTGATCGTCGGCACCCTGGGTTATCTGGTCGATCATGGGGTGCTCGTGCCAACCAATCTGACATTCCTGCGCCTGTTGGTCTGGCTGTCCTTGAGCGTGCTGCTGATCGGGCCCTTGCTGCGCCTGCTGACGCGCTGGCTGCCATCATGGTCATTCGAAGGGTTATGGCCGCTGCTGCTCGGCAATGCCGGCATCCTGGGCGTCACGCTGCTCAACAGCCAGGATGACCGGGGCCTGGGCCACGCCGTCGCCTTGAGCCTGGGTGCCGGGCTGGGCTTCTGGCTGGTGCTGGGCCTGTTCGACGATCTGCGCCAGCGCACCTTCAATCACGCTATTCCCTTGCCCTTTCGGGGCCTGCCGATTCAGTTGATCAGCGCCGGACTGATGGCGGTGGCCTTTCTCGGATTGCGCGGGCTGGTCAAAACATGAGCCTGATTCAACGTATCGACGCGCTGTTGCCGCAGACCCAATGCGGCAAGTGCGGCCACCCCGGGTGCAAGCCCTACGCCGAAGGCATCGCCCAGGGCGAGCCGATCAACAAATGCCCGCCCGGCGGGCGCGAAACCATCGCGGCCCTGGCCGAGCTGATGAAAATACCGGTGCTGGAACTGGATGCCAGCCGCGGCGTGGCTCCGGCGCAAATCGCCTTTATCCGCGAAGCCGAATGCATCGGCTGCACCAAGTGCATCCAGGCCTGTCCGGTGGACGCGATTGTCGGCGCGGCCAAGCTGATGCACACCGTCCTCATCGACGAATGCACCGGCTGCGACCTGTGCGTGGCGCCCTGCCCGGTCGACTGCATCGAAATGCGGCCCCTGCCAACGGCAAGCGTGTTGCCGATTGTCGGCGGCCTGGCCTTCAGCGCCGCCGAGCAACAGGCGCGAACGGCCAAGCGCAACCACGCCCGGCGCCGCTTCGAACAACGCAATGCGCGCCTGCACCGCGAAGAAGAACAGCGCCAGGCGGAGCGCTTGGCCCGTACCCAGCGCGCGGCACAGGCCAAGGAACAGCAGCAACCGCTCGATCCCGTACAAGCCGCACTGGAACGCGTGCGCGCGCAAAAAGCCGCCACCGCCGATGCCGCCTTGAAAAAAGCCAAGGTTGACCTGGCCATGAGCCGGGCGCAGTTGAACAAATCCTTGAAAGCGTTCGGCCATCCGCCAACCTTCGAGCAGCAGTCGCAACTGATCCTGCTGCAACGCCAGTTCGAAGCGGCCGAGCAGGCCCTGAGCCAACTGGAAAACGCCGCACCCGCGATCACGCCAGCCCCGGCTCCGGCACAAAGCGCCGAACTGAAGCGGGCCAAGATCCAACTGGCGATGCGCCGCGCCGAACTCAGCAAAGCCCGTACGGCAGCGGCATCGGATGAACAACTGCAGGTGTTGGAGCAAGCGGTGAAGGATGCCGAACGCCAGGTGGACGTCCATGCAGCTTCCTGAGCCCGTGGACGAGCGGTTGCGGCCAGCGATGACACGGGTGTTGCTGGCGACACTGCCCGGTGTGCTGGCGTTGCTGTGGTTCCAGGGCTGGGGCGTGGCGCTCAACCTGCTGTTGTCCGGCCTCACCGCGCTGGCGGTCGAAGCGTTGGTGCTGCGTTTGCGCCGCCGGCCGCTCAAACCCGAACTGAACGATGGCAGCGCGCTGGTCAGTGCCACGCTGTTGGCCCTGGCCTTGCCGGCGTATTGCCCCTGGTGGCTGACCGTCACCGCGGCCGCCTGCGCCTTGCTGTTCGGCAAGCACCTGTGGGGCGGCGTCGGTAGCAACCCGTTCAACCCAGCGATGCTCGGGTATGCCCTGGTCCTGGTGGCGTTTCCCGCCCATATGAGTCCCGCGCCCCACGGTTTGGGCCTGCTTGAAGGCTTGCAACAGGTGTTCGGCACTCATCCGACGCCCGACGCCTGGGCCGGGGCCACCGCGCTGGACAGCCTGCGGACCAACACGAGCCTGACCATCGATGAACTGTTCGCCAACGATCCGGCGTTCGGGCGTTTCGGTGGCCGCGGTGCCGAATGGGTCAATCTGGCCTTCCTGGCGGGCGGTCTATTTCTGTTGCAGCAACGGGTGTTCAGCTGGCATGCGCCAGTGGGCCTGCTGGGGAGCCTGTTTATCGTCAGCCTGCTGTGCTGGAACGGGTCGGGGTCCGACTCCCATGGTTCCCCGCTGTTTCATCTGTTCAGCGGCGCAACCATGCTCGGCGCGTTTTTTATCGCGACCGAACCGGTCTCGGGCGCCAAGGCCCCTCTCGCCCGCCTGCTGTTTGGCGCGGGCATGGGGCTGCTGGTCTACCTGATCCGCACCTGGGGCGGCTACCCGGATGGCGTGGCGTTCGCGGTGTTGCTGATGAACCTCGGCGTGCCGGCACTGGATCGGTTTGCCGAGGCGCGACAACGGCGGCCACTGACATGAAGAATCCCGGCGGCGTGGCAATCCTGATCCTCTTGATCGGCCTCGGTAGCAGTGCCACTTACCTCACACACCTCGGCACCGCTGGGCGCATCGAGAACCAGCGGCAAGCGCTGGCGAACAGGACCTTGCTTGAGGTGCTACCCACCGGCCTCTACGACAATCAACCATTGGCGCACCCCGTTTTCACCGCCTCGGTGACCTTGGCCCATAGCACGCTGCTGGGCGGTTATCTGGCGACCCGCAATGGCCAGCCCAGCGCCGTGTTGCTGCGTAGCCAGGCGCCGGGCTATGAAGGCAGCATCGAATTGCTGGTCGCCATCGATCCACAGGGCCGGCTGCTGGGCGTCAAGACGCTGCGCCAAGCCGAAACACCCGGGTTGGGCGCGGCGATTGCCGGCTGGCCGAACACCTGGATGCAGATCTTCATCGGCAAATCACGCCAGGCGCCTGACGACAGCGGCTGGGCCCTGAAGAAGGACCAGGGACAGTTCGATCAACTGGCCGGCGCAACGGTGACATCCCGGGCGGTGCTCCAAGCGGTTCACGACGCGTTGCGTTACTTCGACGAGCACAAGGCTCAGTTGGGAGTGCCTGCCAATGAATAAGCCATGGGGCCTGACACACGGCCTGCTGCTCGTCCCACTGGTGGGCGCCAGCGATTCGCTGATGGCCGCACTGGTGCTATGGCTGGCCTGGGCCTTGATGTTCTTCTGCCAGGGCTTGGCGATGGGGTGTGTCCGACAACGCCTGACAACCGCGCAACAACTGCTCGCCGCCATCGTGCTGGCCGCTACCCTGACCACCTGCATAGGTTTTGTCGTCCAGGCCTGGGCATTGGAACTGTATCGACCGCTGGGCCTTTACCTGGGCTGGATCGCCTTGAGCTGCGTGGCGCTGGAGCATGCGGGTTTCTTCGTTGAGTCTCGCTTGCCTGGACGCCTCAGGCTGGCTGGGGTGTTCGGTCTCTTGATGGTCAGCCTGGGCACCCTGCGTGAGCTGATCGGCAGCGGCCTCCCCCTGGCCTTGCTCGCCCCGGGCGGGTTCATTCTGCTCGGCCTGCTACTGGCGGCCCGACAGGCCTGGACGGCAGCCAAACCCCCTTCAACCACCGAGGAAACGCCGCGCCCATGAACGCCGCAAAACGCCTGGAAATATTCCGTCGCTTTCACGAGGACAACCCGGAACCGAAAACCGAACTGGCCTATTCCTCGCCGTTCGAATTGCTGATCGCGGTCATCCTGTCGGCCCAGTCCACCGACGTCGGCGTCAACAAGGCCACGGCTAAATTGTTCCCGGTCGCCAACACCCCGGAGGCGATCTACGCCCTGGGCGTCGAAGGGTTGTCCGAGTACATCAAGACCATCGGCCTGTTCAACAGCAAGGCCAAAAACGTGATCGAAACCTGCCGCCTGCTGATCGAACGCCACGGCAGTGAAATCCCGCAGACCCGTGAAGCGCTGGAAGCCCTTCCAGGCGTCGGCCGCAAAACCGCCAACGTCGTGCTCAATACCGCTTTCCGGCAGTTGACCATGGCGGTCGACACCCACATTTTCCGCGTCAGCAACCGTACCGGGCTGGCCCCCGGCAAAAACGTGGTGGAGGTGGAGAAGAAGCTGATGAAGTTTGTCCCCAAGGAATACCTGCTGGACTCCCATCACTGGCTCATCCTCCATGGACGCTACGTCTGCCTGGCGCGCAAGCCCCGCTGCGGCAGCTGCCGAATCGAAGATTTATGCGAATACAAGCACAAGACCTCGGACGATTGAGGCGCTATTGCTTTTATCGATCTATCGATTGAAAAAATCTTTTTTACCCGCCCGTGGTTTATCGATATAAGGAGCGCCAATGGCAGTCTTAGCCTGGAGTCGAACCCATGAGTGCTGGCAAAGAACAACTGGATGTAGAAGACGAATTCATCGCCGCTGAGGCCGACGACGGTGAACCTGCGGTCGTGCCGGAAGTAGCGAAAACCAACCTGAGCAAGCGCCGCACCATCGATAACCTGCTGGAAGAACGTCGTTTACAGAAGCAACTGGCCGATTACGACTTTGACCTCTGACACGTAAAAGCCTCCCTGATGGAGGCTTTTTACTGAGTACGCGTGACAGCAGCCTCACACCAACCCATTGCGCTGCGCCAGTTCGATCAGGTCGACCAGCGAACGGGCATTGAGCTTCAATAACAGACGAGTCTTGTAAGTACTGACGGTCTTGTTGCTCAAGAACATTCCATCGGCGATTTCCTTGTTGGTCTTGCCGCGCGCCAGTTGCTGCAAGACCATCATCTCCCGCCCCGACAACCGATCGACCATATCGGACTCACTGGCATTACCCAGGCTCGAGCGCACCGTATGCAATGCCTGGTTGGGAAAGTAACTGTAGCCGGACAGTACTGCCTTGATTGCACTTAATAATTCAGTAAGGTCCTGTTGCTTGCAGACATACCCGGCCGCCCCGGTCTGCATGCAACGCATTGAAAAATGCCCAGGCGCCTGGGAAGTCAGTACCAATACCTTCATTGACGAAGGTATGGCCGTCAAACGGGCAATGACCTCCAACCCGTCCAGTTTCGGAATACCGATATCGAGAATGACGATATCGGGCATAAGTTCACGAGCAAGTTGTAACGCATCGACGCCGTTGTCGGTTTCGGCAACGACCTCATAACCATGACGCTCCATCAGCAAACGTACAGCAAGACGAATGACGGGATGATCATCCACGATCAGCACTTTATTCATGGGCAAATCCAACTTCGCTGTTCGAATTTTTAGAGCACGCACAATAGCCTAGTCATTTCTACCTTGGCATGCCGCCCCCCCCTGACCGCTCGCACCGAGAGACAGATCCTACAAGCTATACAGAAAACTCCTACAAATCCCGCCGGGAAAAATGTGTCCTCAATTTTTTACAGAGAAGGACCGAGCGCCCTTGAGCATCCGTTACCCCTATGAATAATGCGCTCTTTCGCCGCCCTACCTGCTTGCGGGCCGGTCATTGGAAAGCACTTTACTCATAAAGAGTAACTGAATTATTTACTGTTAAAACTGGCACCCCTCACTTCAGCAGCGGAAATTCCTATATAAGAGACGTTCAGGCACCCGATATAAAACATCGACAGTCCTGATTGTTTTAGCGACACCTTATTAGCCACCGATATTATTTTTTCCAAACCACTCACGAGCATGAATATTCCATGAGCATTAACCATGAACAAACCTTTGAAGACCATCACCAACCCCATGACCCTTATCGCCATATTCGCAACTTTATCCGAAACGTCCGCGGCTATTTCCCTGCCTTTTCTGGATGACCAGGACCGTGAGTATTACCTCTGGTTCCTGATCAGCTTTCCCTTTTATTTATTGCTGCTTTTTTTCATCACCCTCAACTTCAATTATCGTTCCTTGTATTCACCTTCGGATTTCCGCAAGAGCAAACACTTCATAAAGACCATGGATGACGCGACCTGTCGGCGCAAACGAATGCTACGTCGGGCGGGCAAGGACCAACGGCGGCGACTGATAGGTCTTCATCGCCCCAGGTATGAACCGCCGGACACCTTTTGCATCCTATGCCGCCAATCCCGCCGCCTGAGCGAAACTTGCCGACCTGAGCATTTGAAGCACGCCGGCATCGTCGTGTACGTCATTTACCACCACGCAGACCTTGCAACCCACGGGCAGGATGGATGAGCCATCAGGAGACAGTGCTGCAGACAATAGGCTGCCCATGCAAAACAGAGGGCAAAAAAAACGGCCTGCTCAAGGCAGGCCGTTTTTTATATCGCCAGGCTCAGAACAGCTTGCGACCCTTGTTCGCCGCGATGCGCATGCGCAGGGCGTTGAGCTTGATGAAGCCGGCCGCGTCGGCCTGGTTGTAGGCACCGCCGTCTTCTTCGAAGGTCGCGATGTTGGCGTCGAACAGCGACTCGTCGGACTTACGCCCGGTGACGATCACGTTGCCCTTGTACAGCTTCAGGCGTACCACGCCATTCACATGAGCCTGGGAGGCGTCGATCATCTGCTGCAGCATCAGACGCTCAGGGCTCCACCAGTAGCCGGTGTAGATCAGGCTGGCGTACTTGGGCATCAGCTCGTCCTTGAGGTGAGCCACTTCGCGGTCCAGGGTGATCGATTCGATCGCCCGGTGAGCGCGCAGCATGATGGTGCCGCCCGGGGTTTCGTAGCAGCCGCGGGACTTCATGCCGACATAGCGGTTCTCGACGATGTCCAGACGACCGATGCCGTGTTCGCCGCCGATGCGGTTCAGGGTCGCCAGCACGGTGGCCGGGCTCATTTCCACGCCGTCCAGGGCGACGATATCGCCATTGCGATAGGTCAGCTCCAGGTATTGCGGAGTATCCGGGGCCTTCTCCGGGGAGACGGTCCAGCGCCACATGTCTTCTTCGTGCTCGGTCCAGGTGTCTTCCAGCACGCCGCCTTCATAGGAGATGTGCAGCAGGTTGGCGTCCATCGAGTACGGGGATTTCTTCTTGCCGTGACGCTCGATTGGAATCGCGTGCTTCTCGGCGTAGTCCATCAGTTTTTCACGGGACAGCAAGTCCCATTCACGCCACGGGGCGATGACTTTCACGCCCGGCTTGAGGGCATAGGCGCCCAGCTCGAAACGCACCTGGTCGTTGCCTTTGCCGGTAGCGCCGTGGGAAATGGCATCGGCGCCGGTTTCGTTGGCGATTTCGATCAGGCGCTTGGCAATCAACGGACGGGCGATGGACGTACCCAGCAGGTACTCGCCTTCGTAAACGGTGTTGGCGCGGAACATCGGGAACACGAAGTCGCGGACGAACTCTTCGCGCAGGTCATCGATGTAGATCTCTTTGACGCCCATGGCCTGGGCCTTGGCGCGTGCAGGCTCGACTTCCTCGCCCTGCCCCAGGTCAGCGGTGAAGGTCACCACTTCGCAGTTATAAGTGTCCTGCAGCCACTTGAGGATCACCGAAGTGTCCAGGCCGCCGGAATACGCCAGAACGACCTTGTTTACGTCCGCCATGCCATCACTCCACGGGTTCTACGGAAAGCCGTGAAGTCTAACGTCCAGCGCGGATAATTTACAGGGGCGCGACAGCTTATGACGACGAAGCGACAGATTATGTCGAACGCGCGACGGTCAAAATCGAATCAGGAGGTCCGCGCGGTCGCCCCGACGGGCGTGGGTGCCGGTGTCTTGGCCGGTGCAGCGGTGGGCGCAGCGGTTGGCGCCGGCGCTTTGGCAGGAGGCGCAGCAGGTGCAGGCAGCGCGGCGGGAGGCTGGGGTGCCGGTGCTTCGCTAGCCGCCACGCGCTCGAGGCGCACGACCACCCGACGGTTCTTCGCCCGGTTGGCGGCGTTGGTGTTGGGCACCAGGGGATAACGCTCGCCGTGGAAGCGCAGGGTAATCTGCGACTCCTGGAAACCATTGGCCTTGAAGAAATCCTGGACCGCCAGGGCCCGGCGGCGCGACAGCTCGCGGTTGGTCAGGCGATTGCCGCTGTTGTCGGAGTGACCGTCAAGCTCGACATGATTGACGCTCGGATCGGCCTTGATGAAGTCGAGCATCACCTGCAACTGAGCCTTGGCATGGGCATCGAGTTCGACTTCTTCGCCGGGGAAGCCGATCTGGGTCTGTTTCACCTGCTCGAAATTCTTCGGCAACAGTTTCGCCACGCAGCCCTGGTAGTCATTGAAGGCCTTGTTGAACCGCACCGGCAGCAAGCGCACTTCCGAAACCCGCCCGTCCTCGGTGTTGCGGCGCACGACGGGGCTGCGACCTTCCATCAGCCCACTGATCAAGCGGCCGGCCTGGACCTGGGAGCTGTTGAACAGCACGTCGCCACTGCCGATCCTGACCGAACCGAGGTTGATATCGCCGCGCCCCGGTTGCCACGGTGCGGCGGCTGCCAGCAAGGTGGCCGAACCGCCGCCCAGCATCGGGTTATAGCTCTTGAGGCGGAACGTGGCCTGTTCGCCCGCCCGGCGCACGAACTCGCCAGTGCCGAAATCGGTGATCGGCTGGCTCAGCCGGCACTCGAACTTGTCGCCTTCGACCGTCCACTCAATGCTCTCCAGACGGGTCTGGAAAGTGAGCGCCATGGCGGGAAGGCTGGCAAACACACTGAGCAAGGCTAGATAACGCTGGCGCACGGGAGGCTCCACTGACTTTTATACAAAGATCGACGCATGCTTGAGGGCATGACGCCTGTCCGGGGCACTGCACGGATTCGTGGCACACCTGTAGGAGCTATCGGTAAGTTGTGGCAGAACTTGATAGCGGGTGCCTGAATCGGTCTTTTCCGGTAGCATTCCCCAGAGTTTGACCCGCCTGGAAGCCCCCCAATGTCCGACCGCCTGACCCTGCTGCGTCCCGACGACTGGCATATTCATCTTCGCGATGGTGCTGTGTTGACCCATACCGTCGCCGATGTCGCGCGCACCTTCGGGCGCGCAATCATCATGCCTAACCTGGTTCCGCCCGTGCGCGACGCCGCCGAGGCCGATGGCTATCGCCAGCGTATCCTCGCCGCGCGCCCGGCTGGCAGCCGCTTCGAACCGCTGATGGTGCTTTACCTCACCGACCGCACCCAGCCCGAAGAGATTCGCGACGCCAAGGCCAGCGGTTTTGTCCATGCCGCCAAGCTGTATCCCGCCGGCGCGACGACCAACTCCGATTCCGGTGTCACCAGCATCGACAAGATCTTCCCGGCGCTGGAGGCCATGGCCGAAGTCGGCATGCCGTTGTTGATCCATGGTGAGGTTACCCGGGGCGACGTCGATGTGTTCGACCGCGAGAAAATCTTCATCGACGAACACATGCGCCGCGTCGTGGAGCGTTTCCCGACCCTCAAGGTAGTGTTCGAACACATCACCACCGGCGATGCCGTGCAGTTCGTCAACGAGGCCCCGGCCAACGTCGGCGCGACCATTACCGCCCACCACCTGCTGTACAACCGCAACCACATGCTGGTGGGCGGGATCCGGCCGCACTTCTATTGCCTGCCGATCCTCAAGCGCAATACCCACCAGGAAGCCTTGCTGGACGCCGCTACCAGCGGCAGCGCCAAGTTTTTCCTCGGCACCGACTCGGCGCCCCACGCCCGTCACGCCAAGGAAGCAGCCTGCGGTTGCGCCGGTTGCTACACCGCCTATGCCGCCATCGAGATGTACGCCGAGGCGTTCGAACAGCGCAATGCGCTGGAAAAACTCGAAGGCTTCGCCAGCCTGCATGGCCCGCGCTTCTATGGCCTGCCGGTGAACACCGACCGTATTACCCTGGTCCGTGACGAATGGACCGCCCCTGTCAGCCTGCCCTTCGGCGAGCAGACTGTCATCCCGCTGCGCGCCGGTGAAAAACTGCGCTGGCGCCTGCTGGAGGAAAACGCGTGAGTGAAGATCATTTCGACGACGAACTGGACGGCAACGGTGGTTCGGGCGGCGCCCGTCACCCCATGGCCGCGCGGTTCCGTGGTTATCTGCCGGTCGTCGTCGATGTAGAAACCGGTGGTTTCAATTCCGCCACCGACGCCTTGCTGGAAATCGCCGCGACCACCATCGGCATGGACGAAAAAGGCTTTGTGTTCCCTGACCACACCTATTTCTTCCGTGTCGAACCGTTCGAGGGCGCCAACGTCGAAGCGGCGGCTTTGGAGTTCACCGGGATCAAGCTCGATCACCCGTTGCGCATGGCGGTCAGCGAAGAAACGGCCCTGACCGACATCTTCCGTGGTGTGCGCAAGGCGCTCAAGGCCAACGGTTGCAAGCGCGCGATCCTGGTCGGCCACAACAGCAGCTTCGACCTGGGCTTTCTCAACGCCGCCGTCGCGCGCCTGGACATGAAGCGCAACCCGTTCCACCCGTTCTCCAGCTTCGACACCGCGACCCTGGCTGGCCTGGCGTATGGCCAGACCGTCCTGGCCAAGGCGTGCCAGGCAGCCGACATCGATTTCGATGGCCGTGAGGCGCACTCGGCCCGCTACGACACCGAGAAGACCGCCGAGCTGTTCTGCGGCATCGTCAACCGGTGGAAAGAGATGGGCGGCTGGCAGGATTTCGACGACTAAAGAGCAGCGCCACTCTGTGGGAGCAAAGCTTGCTCGCGACACAGGCGCCTCGGTTTTTGGAAGACCGCATCGCTGCCATCGCGGGCAAGCCTTGCTCCCACAGATAAATCCCCTCGCCACAGGACTGTGTTCTGCTTTGGAACACCCATAAAAAAACCGGCCCATCGAGGCCGGTTTTTTTATGCCTGGAGGCGCTTACAGCTTGTCGCTGTGCTCGCCCAGGTAAGCGGCAACGCCTTCAGGCGATGCGGTCATGCCCTTGTCGCCTTTTTTCCAGTTGGCCGGGCAGACTTCGCCGTGCTCTTCGTGGAATTGCAGCGCGTCGACCAGACGGATCAACTCTTCCATGTTACGGCCCAGCGGCAGGTCGTTGATGATCTGCGAACGGACAACGCCCTTGTCGTCGATCAGGAAGGCACCACGGAAGGCCACGCCGCCTTCGGACTCAACGTCGTAGGCCTTGGCGATTTCGTGCTTCATGTCGGCAGCCATGGTGTATTTCACCTGACCGATACCGCCATTGTTGATCGGGGTGTTGCGCCAGGCGTTGTGAGTGAAGTGCGAGTCGATCGAAACAGCGACCACTTCAACGTTACGGGCCTTGAAGTCGTCCATGCGGTGATCCAGTGCGATCAGCTCGGATGGGCAGACGAAGGTGAAGTCCAGCGGATAGAAGAACACCAGGCCGTATTTGCCTTTGATGGCCGAGGACAGGGTGAAGCTGTCGACGATTTCGCCGTTGCCAAGCACGGCTGGCACGGTGAAGTCAGGGGCTTGTTTGCCTACGAGTACGCTCATTGGATATCTCCTGATGTAATTAGCGTGAAAACAAAGTCCGGGCCAGCCTGCCACCCTCAGGCGACAGCCCTGTGACACGAACCCGCTTGCAAGGGCCGACCATCATACACCGCGCATTTGGACTGTCTTCAACGGTTTTTCGGTGGTATCGAAAAATCGCCGCCCCGCTGCGTGCCGCCTTCGTTGCCCAAGGAAAAAACCGTTCGTCAGCCTGGCATCGCTTTGGCGCAAGACCTTGAGAAACCACTTTGACAATCATTCTCGTTAACATTAAGATCCGTCTCAATTGAGTCACAACCAGCGACGGTTCTCACTTATGTATGTATGCCTCTGCACTGGCGTCACCGACGGACAAATCCGCGAAGCGATCTATGAAGGTTGCTGCAGCTATCGCGAAGTCCGCCAGGCCACCGGCGTAGCCAGCCAATGCGGCAAATGTGCCTGCCTCGCCAAGGAAGTGGTGCGTGAAACCCTCGCCAAGGTGCAAACGGCACAGGCCTCGATCCCCTACCCGGTAGAATTTACTGCCGCGTAAAGACAGCTTTTCAAGGAACCGGACTCGATGTCCGGTTTTTTTATGCCTGTAAATCAAATGCTTAGCGTCCAGACGCGGAACACAAACATTCTTATTCCGATTAATTTTCATTTATTATTCAATAACTTAGGTTTGACACTGATAAATACGCGGCTCAAACTCTGCCCTATACACAGCTATTACAGGGCAGGCCTCATCATGAAAGGCGACATTACAGTCATCCAGCATCTCAACAAGATCCTTGCCAATGAGCTGGTCGCGATCAACCAATACTTCCTGCATGCGCGCATGTACGAGGATTGGGGCCTGAACAAGCTGGGCAAGCACGAGTACCACGAGTCCATCGACGAGATGAAGCACGCGGACAAGCTGATCAAGCGCATCCTGTTCCTCGAAGGCCTGCCGAACGTCCAGGACCTGGGCAAGCTGCACATCGGCGAACACACCCGGGAAATGCTCGAGTGCGACCTGCGCATCGAGCGCACCGGCCACGCCGACCTGAAGGCCGCCATCGCCCATTGCGAAAGCGTTGGCGACTTCGGTAGCCGTGAACTGCTGGAAGACATCCTCGAATCCGAGGAAGAGCACATCGACTGGCTGGAAACCCAACTGGGCCTGATCGACAAAGTCGGTCTGGAGAACTACCTGCAATCGCAGATGGGCGAAGAGTAACCTTCCCCGGCAGACAGCCACTAAAAAGCCCCGCCCTCTTTCGAGAGGCGGGGCTTTTTATTGCCTGGATCTCCCAGGCCCTACTCAAAACCACTGTGGGAGCGAGCTTGCTCGCGATGGCGGTGGATCAGATATAAAAATGCTGACTGACACACCGCTATCGCGAGCAAGCTCGCTCCCACAAGGTTTCCCGTTCACCACAACCGGCGTGGTGAACAGGCTTCCATGGATCAGGCTTCGGTCTTGTTCGCGGACGCTTTTTCTACCGCTGCCTTGATCGTGGCCTGCAAAGAACCGTCGGCGGCCATCTCGGTCATGATGTCGCTACCACCGACCAGCTCACCGCCCACCCACAATTGCGGGAAGGTTGGCCAGTTGGCGTACTTGGGCAGGTTGGCGCGGATTTCCGGGTTTTGCAGGATGTCCACGTAGGCAAACTTCTCGCCACACGCCATCACAGCCTGAGCAGCCTTGGCCGAGAAACCGCACTGTGGCGCGTTCGGCGAGCCTTTCATGTAAAGCAGGATGGTGTTGTTGGCAATCTGGTCTTTAATCGTTTCGATGATATCCACGGAGCACCTCGGCTTAAACTTTGCGACGTCAGTTGTCGACACGGTGGCGCATTGTAACGGAAAGCAGAACGTGCTGCTCAGAGACAATTTTACGCAGCCGCCACCTTCACCGGTACACCGTTGAGCGCCGCGTTGCCGGACAACTCATCGAGCTGGCAATCATCGGTCAGGTCATTGGCGCTGGATCCCGGCTGCCCACTGGCAATGGTCATCTGCACGCCCGGCCGGGCATGGCCCCAGCCGTGGGGCAGGCTGACCACGCCTTTCATCATGTCCAGGCTGCCCAGTACCTCGACTTCGATGACCCCCACCCGCGAGCTGACCGTCACGCGCTGCCCGTCGGCAAGGCCGCGGGAGGCGAGGTCATCCGGGTGCATCAGCAATTGATGACGCGGCTTGCCCTTCACCAGTCGATGGAAGTTATGCATCCAGGAGTTGTTGCTGCGCACATGACGGCGGCCAATCATCAGCAACTCATCCGGTTCAGGCGCCTGCAACGCGGCAAAGCGCGCAAGGTCGGCGAGAATCACCGCCGGCGCGGCCTGCACCCGTTGGTTTTCGGTTTTCAAGCGTGGGGCCAGGTTGGGCTTGAGTGCGCCGAGGTCGATGCCATGGGGATGGTCGAACAAGGTCGCCAGAGACAGTTTGTGCGGCGAGGCATCGCCATACGCTCCGCTGCGCAGGCCAAGATCGATCATCTGCGCCGGCGGCATGGTCGGCTTGAGCTCTTTGCCGGTGTGGGCAGCGAAGGCCTTGGCCAGGCCGACAAAGATCTCCCAGTCGTGCAGCGCCCCCTCGGGCTTGGGCAGGATCGCCCGGTTGAAGCGGGTCACGTTGCGCACCGCGAACAGGTTGAAGGTGGTGTCGTAATGATCGTTTTCCAGGGCCGAGGTCGAGGGCAGGATCAGGTCGGCGTAACGGGTGGTTTCGTTGATGTACAGATCGACACTGACCATGAACTCCAGCCCATCCAGGGCCTGCTCCAACTGCCGCCCGTTGGGTGTAGACAGCACCGGGTTGCCGGCCACGGTGACCAGCGCCCGAATCTGGCCTTCGCCCTCGGTCAGCATCTCCTCGGCCAGGGCCGACACCGGCAGCTCCCCTGCGTACTCGGGACGCCCGGAGACCCGGCTCTGCCAACGATTGAAATGCCCGCCCGAAGTGGTCGCCACCAGGTCCACCGCCGGCTCGGTACACAGCGCACCGCCCACCCGATCCAGATTGCCGGTCACCAGGTTGATCACCTGGATCAGCCAGTGGCACAGCGTACCGAACGCCTGGGTCGACACCCCCATCCGCCCGTAGCACACCGCTGAAGGGGCCGCGGCGAAGTCCCGGGCCAATTGCCGGATCTGCGCTGCTGGCACCGCACAGAGCGGGCTCATCGCTTCAGCCGTGAAAGCAGCAACGGCCGCGCGCACCTCGTCCAGACCGTCCACCGGCAGGTGGCTGTCACGGGTCAGGCCCTCGCTGAATAGAGTATTGAGCAAGCCAAACAGCAGCGCGGCATCGCCCCCGGGACGCACGAAGACATGCTGGTCGGCAATGGCCGCCGTTTCGCTGCGGCGCGGATCGACCACCACCACTTTGCCGCCACGGGCCTGGATCGCCTTGAGGCGCTTCTCCACGTCCGGCACGGTCATGATGCTGCCGTTGGAGGCCAATGGGTTGCCGCCCAGGATCAGCATGAAGTCGGTGTGATCGATGTCCGGAATCGGCAGTAGCAAGCCGTGGCCGTACATCAGGTGGCTGGTCAGGTGATGGGGCAGTTGGTCCACCGAGGTTGCCGAGAAACGGCTGCGAGTCTTCAACAGGCCCAGGAAGTAGTTGCTATGGGTCATCAGCCCATAGTTATGCACGCTGGGGTTGCCCTGGTAGACCGCCACCGCGTTCTGGCCGTGGCGTGCCTGGATATCCGCCAGGCGCGCGGCCACCAACGCGAAAGCATCGTCCCAGGCGATGGGGTGCCATTCGTTGCCGATGCGCTGCATGGGTTGGCGCAGGCGGTCCGGATCGTTCTGGATATCCTGCAGGGCCACTGCCTTGGGGCAGATGTGACCGCGACTGAAGGTGTCCAGCGCATCGCCCTTGATCGAGGTGATGGCCAGGCCCTGGCCGTCGGTTTCGGTGGTTTCGAGGGTCAAGCCGCAGATGGCTTCACACAGATGGCACGCACGGTGGTGGAGAGTCTTGGTCATGGCCAGTCTCTGTTTTATTCGTGGCGGGCACTTTCGGCCGCGGGAACAAAACTATGGCCCGTGCTTCCCGGCAGCGCCAGCGACGTTCGTCCTGTGAATTGCCGGGCATCAGGCCCGCCGATGAAGTGCCATCAAGGGCCCTCGGGGGGCGGTGCCAGGAGTTGGATTTCCTCGACGGTTTCCACTTCCTCCTGGGCGATGGGCACACCGGTCAGTTCGCCAATCAATCGCCAATGCTCGTCGAGGCCGCTGCTGATCGTGGCCATGCGATCGATCATCCGGCGGCCGGCGGCCTTGGTCACTTCATCATCGCTGCGCAGCAATTCGAATGACATGGACGTCACCGATGCCGTCAGGTGGGTCAGCGAGCGTGCGGTCAGCCCCAGCAATTCCATCAATTGTCGCTCTTTCGAATCCATTTCGGGCTCCTGTGCCGCTGAGGCTCATTTATAACCCAGGCCTTTGCATTAGGAAATGTTTCACAACCACCAGCAGGCAGGCGCAAGAGTCGAAGGACACGGCATAAACCGCCACCATCCATGGCGCGCCCGGCCGCGCTTGATTGCCAAGCCGAGCAGCGCCAGTGTACAAATGGGCCGCTGCAGTCAGGAAACCGGCCTCAAATACGTCATCGCATTCGCGTGATGGCTTCGCTGAAATCCCCAAAAACCGTAGCCCTATTGGTAAGACGCGACATTTAATGTCAATATCGCGCCTTCCCCTATTTTCGTCGCCCCGTGCGGCTTTTGCCGCAGGTCTCGCCCGTTTTTTCATTAAACAAGGCTTTGAGCATCTGCGGTCAGTTACAAAAAGGTAGTCAATCATGAGCGCAAGGCACTTTCTCTCCCTGATGGATTTCACGCCCGATGAGTTGCTCGGCGTGATCCGTCGAGGCGTGGAGCTCAAGGACCTGCGTAATCGCGGCGTACTGTTCGAGCCCTTGAAAAACCGCGTGCTGGGGATGATCTTCGAGAAGTCATCGACCCGCACCCGCATCTCTTTCGAAGCCGGCATGATCCAACTGGGCGGCCAGGCGATTTTCCTGTCGCCCCGCGACACCCAACTGGGCCGTGGCGAACCCATCGGCGATTGCGCCATCGTCATGTCGAGCATGCTGGACGCGGTGATGATCCGTACCTTTGCCCACAGCACCCTGACCGAGTTCGCGGCCCATTCCCGCGTACCAGTGATCAACGGCCTGTCCGACGACCTGCACCCCTGCCAGTTGCTGGCCGACATGCAGACCTTCCTCGAGCACCGTGGCTCGATCCAGGGCAAGACCGTGGCCTGGATCGGCGATGGCAACAACATGTGCAACAGCTATATAGAAGCGGCGATGCAATTCGACTTCCAACTGCGCGTCGCCTGCCCCGAAGGTTTTGACCCCAATGCCGAGTTGCTGGCCAAGGCCGGGGACCGGGTGTCCATCGTCCGTGACCCGAAACTGGCCGTGGCCGGTGCGCACCTGGTGAGCACCGACGTCTGGACCTCCATGGGCCAGGAAGAAGAAACCGCCAGGCGCCTGGAGTTGTTCGCGCCACTGCAGGTCAACCGGGCCCTGCTCGACCTGGCGGATGCCGACGTGTTGTTCATGCACTGCCTGCCGGCCCACCGTGGCGAGGAGATCAGCATGGACCTGCTGGATGACCCGCGTTCGGTAGCCTGGGACCAGGCCGAGAATCGCCTGCATGCGCAAAAGGCCTTGCTCGAGTTCCTGGTCGAGCCGGCGTATCACCACGCATGAGCCACGCCCTGCTGCTGAACTTGCACAACCTGGCCTGCGGTTATCAGGACCAGCGGGTCGTGCGGAACCTCAACCTGCACCTCAATGCCGGTGATATCGGTTGCCTGCTCGGTTCGTCCGGGTGCGGCAAGACCACGACCTTACGTGCCATTGCCGGGTTCGAACCGGTGCACGAGGGTGAAATCCAGTTGGCCGGGGAAACCATCTCCCGCGCCGGCTTCACCCTCGCCCCGGAAAAACGCCGCATCGGCATGGTGTTCCAGGACTACGCCCTGTTCCCCCACCTGAGCGTCGCCCAGAACATTGCCTTTGGCATTCGCAAGCATCCGAACAAGGACCGCGTCGTCGAAGAATTGCTGGAACTGGTCAACCTGAAACACCTGGGCAGCCGTTTTCCCCATGAACTGTCCGGCGGACAACAGCAGCGCGTGGCCCTGGCCCGTGCGCTGGCGCCGGAACCGCAGCTGCTGTTGCTCGATGAACCGTTCTCCAACCTCGATGGCGAGCTGCGCCGCAAGCTCAGCCATGAAGTGCGGGACATTCTCAAGGCCCGCGGCACCAGCGCGATCCTGGTCACCCACGACCAGGAAGAAGCCTTCGCCGTGAGTGACCATGTCGGCGTATTCAGGGAAGGCCGCCTGGAACAGTGGGATACGCCCTACAACCTGTATCACGAACCACTGACGCCATTCGTCGCCAGTTTCGTTGGCCAGGGCTACTTCATTCGCGGCCAGCTCGACAGCCCGGAATCGGTACAGACCGAGCTGGGCCTGCTGCGCGGCAACCGGGCCTACACCTGGCCCATCGGCGGCGCGGTGGACGTGCTGCTGCGGCCAGACGATATCGTCTACGCCCCAGACAGCCCGCTTACTGCCAGAATCGTTGGCAAGACCTTCCTGGGTGCTTCAACCTTGTATCGCCTGCAATTACCCACAGGTGCGCAACTGGAATCGATCTTCCCCAGCCATGCCGACCATCAGGTCGGAGCAGCCGTCGGCATCCGCGTGGCGGCTGAACACCTGGTGCTGTTCCAGGCCTCAGGCAGCACCGCGGCACATATCCCACCGGTGGACAGCGGTGTGCGACGCTACAGCGCGGCCAGCTAATCATTGTGGGAGCGGACACATTCAGCATCGATGCAGGCGGAACCACCGCTATCGCGAGCAAGCTCGCTCCCACATTTGATGTCATTGGTTTGAGTGCAGCATCAACGTCCCACTGGCCACCAACGTCGCACTCCCGCCGATCTTCACCCGCTCCCCCTCCAACCGGCAAAACAATGCCCCGCCCCTGGCCGAACACTGATAAGCCGTCAGTCCGTGCTTGCCCAGACGCTTGGACCAATAGGGAATCAGGCTGCAATGGGTCGAGCCGGTCACCGGGTCTTCGTTGATGCCGATCGCCGGGGCAAAATAGCGCGAGACAAAATCATGCTTGCTCCCCGGCGCGGTGACGATAGCGCCGGGCCAGGGCAGTTTTGCCAGGGCCACCATGTCCGGCTTGCAATCGAGCACCGCTTGCTCCGACTCCAGCACCACGAACAACTCGTTGGAACTCAGCACATCCACCGCCTCGACGCCCAAGGCACTCTGCACGGCCAGGGACACGCCCAACTCGGCAGGCACGACGGCCGGAAAATCCAACCACAGCCGATCACCCTCGCGCGTCACGCTCAACGAACCGGACCGGCAGATGAAATCCAGGCGCTCGACGGTTTCGTGATAGACCTCGAACAGCACATAAGCACTGGCCAACGTAGCGTGGCCACACAGCGGGACTTCGGTGGTGGGGGTGAACCAGCGGATATGCCAATGCTGACCTTCACGCACCAGGAACGCGGTTTCAGCCAGGTTATGCTCGGCGGCGATCTTCTGCATCAGGTCGTCGGCAAGCCAGCCGTCGAGCCGATAGACCATCGCCGGGTTACCGCCGAACGGCCGGTCACTGAACGCATCGACCTGATGAAACGCAAGCTGCATGGCACTTCTCCTTATTTTTCTGATGCGCCAGCATGGGGTGTAGCGGCACGGCTTATCCAGTGACAGATCAGCAGAATTTTCACCCTACAGGCTGCGCGCAGCGGCCACCCTGCTCTATCAAGCTCGCCCGATATCAGCAAACACCGCCCCGGTGTGCTCCTTCAATACCGAAGGCGCCAACTCGACTTCCAACCCACGCCGCCCCGCACTGACGAACATGCTGGCGAGTGGCTGTGCGGAATTGTCGATAAACGTGCGCAAACGCTTCTTCTGCCCCAGCGGGCTGATACCGCCGAGCAAATAACCGGTCGAACGCTGCGCGGCGGCCGGGTCGGCCATCTCGACCTTCTTCACGCCGGCGGCGTGGGCCAGGCCTTTCAAATCCAGGCTCCCGGCCACGGGCACTACCGCCACCAACAGCTCACCTTTTTCGCTGGCCGCCAACAACGTCTTGAACACCTGCGCCGGATCCAGCCCGAGCTTTTCCGCCGCCTCCAAGCCATAGGACGCTGCCTTGGGATCGTGTTCATAACTGTGGATGCGATGTTCGGCGCGTACTTTCTTAAGCAGATCCAACGCGGGTGTCATGACTGCTCCTGATAAGGAAATCAAAAAAGAGTGAGCGGATTCTAAGCCATCGTCTGCGAAAAGGCTTTGCGGCTGCGCTGCCTGTATCGGTGACGCATCGCCAAGGGGAGAGTCATTCACAGCGCGAATAGTTGAAATGTGACCAGTGGTTCACTTTCGACCTTTGACACCAGCGTTTCTTGTCTATATTTTTTCGAAACTGAAAGCCACATTACATGTCTCAAGCAGCAACCCGAGTCCAGGATGGGGATCCTGCCTCGGTGGAAATCGCGCAATCGTGCTGTACCGAACGCGCTGCAAAACAACAAAAAACCGAGGTTTGAATGACAACTGCTTTACAACAGCCGTCCCTGTCCAGCCAATGCCTGGCGGAATTCCTGGGAACTGGCCTGCTGATTTTTTTCGGCACCGGCTGCGTCGCAGCGCTCAAGGTCGCGGGTGCGAGCTTCGGCTTGTGGGAAATCAGCCTCATCTGGGGCGTCGGCGTCAGCATGGCGATCTATCTGAGCGCAGGCATTTCCGGCGCCCACCTCAACCCCGCCGTCAGCATCGCCCTGTGCATGTTCACCGACTTCGAAAAGCGCAAGCTGCCTTTCTATATAGCGTCCCAAGTGACCGGTGCTTTCTGCGGCGCCCTTCTGGTCTACACGCTGTACAGCAATCTATTCTTCGATTTCGAACAGTCCCGGCACATGGTTCGCGGCACCGAAATGAGCCTCGAACTGGCTTCGGTGTTCTCCACCTACCCGCACGCGGCACTCTCCACTGGCCAAGCCTTCCTCGTGGAAGCGATCATCACCGCCATCCTGATGGGGGTGATCATGTCCTTGACCGATGACAACAACGGCTTGCCCCGTGGCCCACTGGCGCCCTTGCTGATCGGCCTGCTGATTGCCGTGATCGGCAGCTCCATGGGACCGCTGACAGGCTTTGCGATGAACCCGGCGCGGGACTTCGGTCCTAAACTGATGACTTTCTTCGCAGGCTGGGGTGAAATTTCCCTCACGGGTGGACGCGACATCCCGTACTTCCTGGTTCCGATTTTTGCACCGATCGTGGGTGCGTGCCTCGGTGCTGCGGCCTATCGCGGGTTGATTGCCCGTCACCTGCCCAGCGCTGTAACAGCTACAAAGGATGCAGAACCGGCCATTGACGGCAAGCCCAGAACATCCTGAAACAGTCGGCGCAGGCCCTGCCATTCGAAGCCTGCGCCGTGGCTTCTTTTTACGTCTCCCTTTATGAAAGACCCGAGGCAATCGACATGACCGATATCCAGAACAAGAACTACATCATTGCCCTCGACCAGGGTACGACCAGCTCGCGCGCGATCATCTTCGACCGTGATGCCAATGTGGTCTGCACCGCCCAACGCGAATTCGCCCAGCACTACCCGCAGGCCGGCTGGGTCGAACACGACCCGATGGAAATCTTCGCCACCCAGAGTGCGGTCATGGTCGAAGCCCTGGCCCAGGCCGGCCTGCACCATGACCAGGTGGCTGCCATCGGCATCACCAACCAGCGGGAAACCACCGTGGTCTGGGACAAGACCACCGGCCGCCCGATCTACAACGCCATCGTCTGGCAGTGCCGCCGCAGTACCGAGATCTGCCAACAGCTCAAGCGCGACGGCCACGAGCAATACATCAGCCAGACCACCGGCCTGGTCACCGACCCGTACTTCTCCGGCACCAAGCTCAAGTGGATCCTGGACAACGTCGAAGGCAGCCGCGAACGTGCGCGCAACGGTGAGCTGCTGTTCGGCACGGTCGATAGCTGGCTGATCTGGAAATTCACCGGTGGCAAGGTCCACGTCACCGACTACACCAACGCCTCGCGCACCCTGCTCTTCAACATTCACTCGCTGGAATGGGACGCGAAGATGCTCGAGATCCTCGACATCCCCCGGGAAATGCTCCCCGAAGTGAAGTCGTCCTCGGAAATCTATGGCCGCACCAAAAGCGGTATCGCCATCGGCGGCATCGCCGGCGACCAGCAGGCCGCCCTGTTCGGCCAGATGTGCGTGGAGCCGGGCCAGGCGAAAAACACCTACGGCACCGGTTGCTTCCTGCTGATGAACACCGGGAAAAAGGCCGTGAAATCCAATCACGGCATGCTCACCACCATCGCCTGCGGCCCCCGTGGCGAAGTGGCCTACGCCCTGGAAGGCGCTGTATTCAACGGCGGCTCCACCGTCCAGTGGCTGCGCGATGAACTGAAGATCATCAACGACGCCCTGGATACCGAATACTTTGCCAACAAGGTCAAGGACAGCAACGGCGTGTACCTGGTGCCCGCCTTCACCGGCCTGGGCGCGCCGTACTGGGACCCCTATGCCCGTGGCGCACTGTTTGGCCTGACCCGCGGCGTACGGGTCGATCACATCATTCGCGCAGCACTGGAGTCGATTGCCTACCAGACCCGCGACGTGCTCGACGCCATGCAACAGGACTCGGGTGAACGCCTCAGGGCCCTGCGCGTCGACGGCGGCGCGGTGGCGAACAACTTCCTGATGCAGTTCCAGGCCGACATCCTCGGCACCCAGGTCGAGCGGCCGAAAATGCGTGAAACCACAGCCCTGGGTGCGGCGTACCTGGCCGGCCTGGCGTGCGGCTTCTGGGGCAGCCTGGAAGAACTGCGCGGCAAAGCGGTGATCGAGCGCGAATTCGAACCGCAACTGGACGAGCCGGCGAAAGAAAAACTCTATGCCGGCTGGCAGAAAGCGGTCAGCCGCACCCGCGATTGGGAGCCCCATGAAGACGCTGAATAAAGCCTGATAAGGTTCTGAAACTGGTCGGGATCGGATTCCTGCGGCATCATGGGCAAATTTTGTATGGCAGCCCAAAGGAAGCCCCATGAATCTGCCTCCCCGCCAGCAGCAAATCCTCGAACTGGTCCGCGAACGCGGCTATGTCAGCATCGAGGAAATGGCGCAGTTATTCGTTGTCACTCCGCAAACCATCCGCCGCGACATCAACCAACTGGCGGAAGTGAACCTGCTGCGCCGCTACCACGGCGGCGCCGCCTACGACTCAAGCGTGGAAAACACCGCCTACGCCATGCGCGCCGACCAGATGCGCGACGAAAAACAACGCATCGCCGAAGCCATCGCCGCCCAGATCCCCGATCACGCCTCGCTGTTCATCAACATCGGCACCACCACCGAATCCATCGCCCGGGCCCTGCTCAATCACAACCACCTGAAGGTCATCACCAACAACCTGCACGTGGCTTCGATCCTCAGCGCCAAGGACGACTTCGAAGTCCTGATCGCCGGTGGCAACGTACGACGTGACGGCGGCGTGGTGGGCCAGGCCAGCGTCGACTTCATCAACCAGTTCAAGGTCGACTTCGCCCTGGTGGGCATCAGCGGGATCGATGAAGACGGCAGCCTGTTGGACTTCGACTACCAGGAAGTGCGGGTTTCCCAAGCCATCATCGCCAACGCCCGGCAAGTGCTGTTGGCGGCGGACTCCAGCAAGTTCGGACGCAATGCCATGGTCCGCCTGGGCCCCATCAGCCTGATCGATTGCCTGGTGACCGACCAGCAACCGGTGCCGGCCCTGGCGCAGTTGTTGAGCCAGCACAAGATTCGGCTGGAGGTGGTCTGACTGCCATCTATCCCTCCAGCGTTACGGGCTTGAAAATTCTGCTAGTTTGAAAGTAGCCAAGCTGTCGAATACCAGATTTGCTGACAGACCCTGACATTGGGTTTGTGCCCTCTCATTCCTGCGTTCGTTTGGGGATCCGCTCCGTACCAGCCGAGCGGGCGTTAACCAAATGACCACGGCACGTAGTAGCTGCCATAACTTGAGTGTGTGGAGCTACTACTATGAACGATCCGATAAAAAGCCTGCGTTATCTTCCCGGCATCCATCTTCTTGATCGTCCGATGGTCATGGACGTCCCTCCAGAGTCAGGGGTACTGGATTTGCCCGCGGTTCCCGACTCAGGGGTTGTGGTCCGCGTGGCGGTGTATCCGGAAATGGCAAAAAACGACACGGTCCAGCTGTTATGGCGAGGCAGTCATGAAGCGAGCAGTTACTACACGAAGTTATCCGTAAGAGACACGGAGCGCTTTCTGGATTTCATTGTGCCCAAGAGCGTTCTATTGGCGGACCCAGGCACGCCTGCGGGAGGTGATATAGCGCGCCCTCAGGTCAGCTACGAGGTTTTTCCGGCTTCCGGTGGTACGAAGAAGGAGTCGGCGATTACCGGACTGTATTTTGTAGTCTCCTGGGCATCAACCCCGTCGAACCCACCTCCTACTGTGCCCGCGGCAGCTGATGGCCTGCTGGACCCGGACCAGATCGCCGCCCCCGGGCTCACTGTTCTTTTCCCCCGACTTGTGGTTATTGACGCTCGATGGACAAGCTATGGACGCGACGGCAGAGTGATCTATATGGAGCGCTTTGGGGTAGGCCCTGATCTCTCTGTAGTCATTGTTCGCCCTATCCTGGACCTGACCGAGGATGGCGGAGAAGTACGCATTACCTACTACACGGGTAATGATGAAAACGTTCTCATACATTCGCTTTCCGCCGTCCTGCAAGTCAGCCGCAGTTGATACCAAGCAAGCCCCGGCGATGCGCTATCCGTGTCGCCGGTGCCATTTCCCCAAGCCTGCCCCCACTCCCTAATTTCTTCGAAAATTTTCCTTTCACTTTCCTTTGATCAGTATTTTCAATCAAAGACGGCTGGCTGTTGCCGTCTTTATGGGCTAGTATTTTCGCAAATGAACATTTATGTTCGAATTCAAATATTACGAAAAGAACCCGAGGCCAGCCGATGCCCACTTCTACCTTGCCTACGCCCCCTCTCGCCGAGATCTATGACGTCGCCGTCATTGGCGGCGGTATCAATGGCGTGGGGATTGCCGCGGACGCTGCCGGTCGCGGTCTTTCGGTGTTCCTTTGTGAAAAGGACGACCTGGCCAGCCATACCTCGTCGGCCAGCAGCAAGCTGATCCACGGTGGCCTGCGCTACCTCGAACATTACGAGTTCCGCCTGGTGCGCGAAGCGCTGGCCGAACGCGAAGTGCTGCTGACCAAGGCCCCGCATATCGTCAAGCAAATGCGCTTCGTGCTGCCCCACCGCCCGCACCTGCGTCCGGCCTGGATGATTCGCGCAGGCCTGTTCCTCTACGATCATCTGGGCAAACGTGAACAGCTCGCAGGCTCCAAAAGCCTGAAATTCGGTGGCGACAGCGCATTGAAAAGCGAAATCACCAAAGGTTTCGAATATTCCGACTGCTGGGTCGACGATGCGCGACTGGTGGTGCTCAACGCCATGGCCGCCCGGGAAAAAGGCGCACATGTCCACACCCGCACCCGCTGTGTGAACGCCCGCCGCAGCAAAGGCCTGTGGCACTTGCACCTGGAACGTGCCGACGGCAGCCTGTTTTCGATCCGCGCCAAGGCGCTGGTGAACGCCGCCGGTCCTTGGGTTGCCAAGTTCATTCGCGACGATCTGAAGATGGAGTCGCCCTACGGTATCCGCCTGATCCAGGGCAGCCACCTGATCGTGCCGAAACTCTACGAAGGCGAGCATGCGCACATTCTTCAGAATGAAGACCAACGCATCGTGTTCACTATTCCGTATCTGAACCAGTTCACCTTGATCGGCACAACTGATCGGGAATACACCGGTGACCCGGCCAAGGTAGCGATCACCGAAGGCGAAACCGATTACCTGCTGAAGGTGGTCAACGCCCACTTCAAGAAGCAGATCAGCCGCGACGATATCCTGCACAGCTATTCCGGCGTACGTCCGCTGTGCAACGACGAGTCCGACAACCCGTCGGCCGTCACCCGGGACTACACCCTGGCGCTTTCCGGTGGCGGCGAAGAAGCCCCCTTGCTGTCGGTGTTCGGCGGCAAGCTGACCACTTATCGCAAATTGGCCGAATCGGCCATGGCGCAACTGGCGCCCTACTTCACGCAGATGCGCGGAAGCTGGACCGCCGTAGAGGCCCTCCCCGGCGGCGAAAACATGACCACCCCGCAAGCGCTGTGCTCGGCGTTGCGGGACAAGTTCGACTGGCTGCCGACCGACATCGCCCGCCGCTGGGCCACCACTTATGGCAGCCGTACCTGGCGCATGCTCGAAGGCGTGCATGACCTGGGCGACCTGGGCGAACACCTCGGCGCCGGCCTCTACACCCGCGAAGTCGATTACCTGTGCAGCGACGAGTGGGCCATCGACGCCCAGGACATCCTGTGGCGCCGCAGCAAGCTGGGCTTGTTCACCACCCCGGCCGAGCAGGAGAAGCTGCAGCAGTACCTGGATAAGGTCGAGCACAACCGTCGCAAGATCGAAGCGGCCTGACCGATACCCCGCAACACCCAAAGCCCCTGAATCCAGCGATTCAGGGGCTTTTTGCTATCTGGCGTCCACCGCTGCCCCCTGTGGGAGCGAGCTTGCTCGCGATGAGGCCAGCACACTCAACGTCTATGGGACTGACACACCGCTATCGCGAGCAAGCTCGCTCCCACAATGAATCGGGGGCAGGCCCAAGCCATTCGGTTTTCCGAACACGACCCACTGGTCAGTTCGGCTAACCGGATAAAACAACCCGCAAAAAACCTGAAACAAAACATTAATTACCTTACAAAACAACAATTTAAATAGACAACCCTGGTCTGGCACGAGTCATGCTCTACACTTCTGGAGACGAATGCCTGTACGCCAACACATCAGGAGCTGCCAGGTATCTCGAAGTACTCAGGGCCGACGAACCGGCCGAAATAAAAAAAACAATGTCGAGGAAACATCGATGCGTATCGTTCCCCATCTCCTGGGCGCAGCCATTGCTGCCGCTCTGATCAGCACTCCGGTTTTCGCAGCCGAACTGACCGGCACACTGAAAAAGATCAAAGAGTCCGGCGTCATTACGCTTGGGCATCGCGACGCTTCCATTCCGTTCTCCTACATCGCGGACGCTTCCGGCAAGCCGGTCGGCTACTCCCACGACATCCAGCTGAAAGTCGTCGAAGCGATCAAGAAAGACCTGGACCTGCCCAACCTGCAGGTCAAGTACAACCTGGTCACCTCGCAAACCCGTATCCCGCTGGTGCAGAACGGCACCGTGGACCTGGAATGCGGCTCCACCACCAACAACGTCGAGCGTCAGCAGCAGGTTGACTTCTCCGTTGGCATCTTCGAGATCGGCACTCGGCTGCTGACCAAGAAAGACTCCAAGTACAAGGATTTCGACGACCTCAAGGGCAAGAACGTCGTGACCACCGCCGGCACCACGTCCGAGCGCCTCCTCAAGTCCATGAACGCCGACAAGCAAATGGGCATGAACGTCATCTCCGCCAAGGACCATGGCGAGTCCTTCCAGATGCTCGAAGGCGGCCGTGCCGTTGCTTTCATGATGGACGATGCCCTGCTGGCCGGCGAAGCCGCCAAGGCCAAGAAAGCCGACGACTGGGCCGTGACCGGTACACCGCAGTCCTACGAAATCTACGGCTGCATGATGCGCAAGGGCGACGAGCCGTTCAAAAAGGCTGTGGATGACGCCATCAAGGCCACCTACGCTTCGGGCGAGATCAACAAGATCTACGAAAAATGGTTCATGCAACCTATCCCGCCAAAAGGCCTGAACCTGAACTTCCCGATGAGCGACGAACTCAAGGCATTGATCGCCAAGCCAACCGATAAAGCGGCTGACGACAAGAAATCCTGATTTCTGACTAACCTTATCTCCTGAAGGGGCCCGGCCCTTTCAGGGGATGGTCACTCCCTGCTGGCAAATTTGGAAAACACTCGAACCGGTGGCTGTCGAGCCGATCGCGTGTGCCTGGCCTCCAAGCCGGGCGGGAACGGAGCTTCCCCAGGCGGGCATTTGTATCTCGAACGATCTGAGGGGAGACCCTAATGAATTACAACTGGGACTGGGGCGTGTTCTTCAAGTCCACCGGCGTGGGCAGCGAGATTTATCTCGACTGGTACCTGGCCGGCCTGGGCTGGACCATCGCCATCGCCGTCGTGGCCTGGATCATCGCCCTGCTGCTGGGCTCGGTGCTCGGCGTGATGCGCACCGTGCCGAACCGGCTGGTGTCGGGGATCGCCACCTGCTACGTGGAACTCTTCCGTAATGTGCCGCTGCTGGTTCAGCTGTTCATCTGGTACTTCCTGGTGCCGGACCTGCTGCCCGCCGATATGCAGGAGTGGTACAAGCAGGACCTGAACCCGACCACCTCGGCCTACCTGAGCGTCGTCGTGTGCCTGGGCCTGTTCACCGCCGCCCGGGTCTGCGAACAAGTGCGCACCGGTATCCAGGCGCTGCCGCGCGGCCAGGAATCCGCCGCCCGAGCCATGGGTTTCAAGCTGCCGCAGATCTACTGGAACGTGCTGCTGCCCCAGGCCTATCGGATCATCATTCCGCCGCTTACCTCGGAATTCCTCAACGTCTTCAAGAACTCCTCCGTGGCCTCGCTGATCGGGCTGATGGAGCTGCTCGCACAGACCAAGCAGACCGCCGAGTTCTCCGCCAACCTGTTCGAAGCCTTCACCCTGGCGACGCTGATCTACTTCACCCTGAACATGAGCCTGATGCTGCTCATGCGCATGGTCGAGAAGAAAGTCGCGGTGCCCGGCCTGATCTCCGTGGGGGGTAAATGATGGAATTCGATTTCACTGGCGTCATACCGGCCATTCCCGGCTTGTGGAACGGCATGGTCATGACCCTCAAGCTGATGGCCATGGGTGTGGTCGGCGGGATCATCCTGGGGACGATCCTGGCGCTGATGCGCCTGTCCCATAACAAGCTGATCTCCAACATCGCCGGCGCCTACGTCAACTATTTCCGCTCGATTCCGCTGCTGCTGGTCATCACCTGGTTCTACCTGGCGGTGCCGTTCGTGCTGCGCTGGATCACCGGCGAAGACACGCCGATCGGTGCGTTCGGCTCCTGCGTCGTGGCATTCATGATGTTCGAAGCCGCGTACTTCTGTGAAATCGTGCGGGCCGGCGTGCAGTCGATCCCCAAGGGCCAGATGGGCGCGGCACAGGCGCTGGGCATGAACTATGGCCAGACCATGCGCCTGATCATCCTGCCCCAGGCGTTTCGCAAGATGACCCCGCTGCTGCTGCAACAGAGCATCATCCTGTTTCAGGACACCTCGCTGGTCTACACGGTCGGCCTGGTGGACTTCCTCAATGCTTCGCGGGCCAATGGCGACATCATCGGCCGCTCCAATGAGTTCCTGATCATCGCAGGTCTCGTGTACTTCACAATCAGCTTTGCCGCCTCGCTGCTGGTCAAGCGTCTGCAAAAAAGGTTCGCCGTATGATCTCTATCAAGAACATCAACAAGTGGTATGGGGACTTCCAGGTACTGACCAATTGCAGCACCGAGGTCAGCAAGGGTGAAGTTGTGGTGGTGTGCGGGCCATCGGGTTCGGGCAAATCCACGCTGATCAAATGCGTGAACGCCCTGGAGCCGTTCCAGAAAGGCGACATCGTGGTCGATGGCACCTCCATCGCCGACCCGAAGACCAATCTGCCGAAACTGCGTTCGCGCGTGGGCATGGTGTTCCAGCATTTCGAGCTGTTCCCGCACCTGACCATCACCGAAAACCTGACCATCGCGCAGATCAAGGTGCTGGGCCGCAGCAAGGAAGAAGCCACCAAGAAAGGCCTGCAACTGCTTGAGCGGGTCGGTCTCTCGGCCCACGCCCACAAGCACCCGGGCCAGCTCTCCGGCGGCCAGCAGCAACGCGTGGCGATCGCCCGTGCCCTGGCGATGGACCCGGTGGTGATGCTGTTCGACGAACCGACCTCGGCCCTTGACCCGGAAATGGTCAACGAAGTGCTCGACGTGATGGTGCAACTGGCCCACGAAGGCATGACCATGATGTGCGTGACCCACGAAATGGGCTTCGCCCGCAAAGTGGCGAACCGGGTGATCTTCATGGACCAGGGCCAGATCATCGAGGACTGCAAGAAAGAAGAGTTCTTCGGCGACATCAGTGCCCGCTCCGAACGCGCGCAGCATTTCCTTGAGAAAATCCTGCAGCACTAAAACACCGCTCCCCACTGTGGGAGCGAGCTTGCTCGCGAATAGGGCAGCACATTCAACATCAATGTGGCTGACACACCGTTTTCGCGAGCAAGCTCGCTCCCACAAGGGATCGGAGTTGGCTTGTAGATTTGTGTTGTGGTTGACCCAAGGCTTCTGTGATGAAATGCGACCCCACCCTTTATCGCGCCGCGCCGCCATCACTCGCCGTGAAACCCCGCCTGATCCGCCATCTGTTCCTGCCGCCGCTGGTCATTGCGCTGATGATCGGCCTGGGTTACCTCGGCTTCTGGATCAGCGAGCACTATGGCGTACGTGGCCTCGCCGAGAATGGCGAGCGTCAGTTGGAGCTGCACGCCCGTGCGGTCGAGAGCGAGATCAGCAAGTACACCTACCTGCCCAGCCTGCTGGAGCTTGAATCGAGTGTCTCGCAACTGCTCGACGACCCCACGCCCGAGCATCGCAAGACCGTCAACGAATACCTCGAAGGCCTGAACCGCCGTAGCCGCAGCCGGGCCATCTACGTGATGGACACCACCGGTCGGGTGATGGCCACCAGCAACTGGCGCGATGTCGACAGTTACCTGGGCGAAGACCTGTCCTTCCGCGCCTATTTCCAGAACGCCGTACGCGGCCAGCCGGGACGGTTCTACGGCATCGGCAGCACCAATGGCGAACCCGGTTACTACCTGGCCCATGGCCTGGAGCAACAGGGCAAGATCATTGGCGTGGCCGTGGTCAAGGTGCGCCTCGAAGCCATGGAAGAGCGCTGGCAGCGAGCGCGGCTGGAGGCGTTCGTCAGTGATGAAAACGGCATCATCATCCTGTCCAGCGACCCGGCGCGACGGCTCAAGTCGGTGCGCCCCCTGAGCGACGAGACCAAGGAACGCCTGGCCCGCAGCCTGCAATATTATTGGTTCCCGCTCAATGAACTGGTGCCCCTGGCCCGGGAACGCCTGGCCGAAGGCATGGAGAAGCTGACCTTCCCGGCCAACACCGAACTGGTGTCCGACGAGCGCGCCATCAGCTATTTGTCGCAGACCCGGCCCTTGAGCGATACCCCGTGGAATTTCACCTTGCTCACGCCCCTTGAAGACCTGCGTCGCCAGGCGATCAACCAAGGCATCCTGGTGGCCGTGGCCTTCGCCCTGGTGGCGTTCCTGCTGATCGCCTGGAACGAACGACGCAAGGTCATCGCCACCCGCCTTGCGGCCCGGGAAGCCTTGCAGGAAGCCAACAACCAGCTCGAGCGTCGGATTACCGAACGCACCACCGACCTGCGCGCCAGCAACGAACGACTCAAGGGCCAGATCCGCGAGCGGCGCCAGGCCGAAGAGACCTTGCGCCGGGCCCAGGACGAACTGGTCCAGGCCGGTAAACTGGCGGCCATCGGCCAGATGTCCACCAGCATCGCCCATGAGCTCAACCAGCCGCTGGCGGCGCTGCGCACCTTGTCCGGCAATACCGTGCGCTTCCTGGAGCGCGGCCAGCTGGACATCGCCAGCACCAACCTCAAGACCATCAACGAATTGATCGACCGCATGGGTCGGATCACCGCCAGCCTACGCGCCTTCGCCCGGCGCGGCGACGACCAGGGCCGGGCGAGCCTGGGCAAGGCCGTCGAGGCCGCATTGCAATTGCTGGGCGGGCGCCTGGAAAACCTGGACATCCAGATCCACAGCGGTTTCGATGACGTCCAATTGCAAATCGACCAGACCCGCCTCGAACAGATCCTCGTGAACCTGATCGGCAACGCCCTAGACGCCATGCAAACGCAACCGGAGCCGAAACTGTGGCTCGACGGCCAGGCCGCCGATGGCAAATATCGCCTTCGGGTGCGGGACAATGGTCACGGCATCGATCCTGAAGCCCGCAAGCATTTGTTCGAACCGTTCTTCACCACCAAACCTGGCGAACAAGGCCTGGGCCTGGGCCTGACGCTCTCGGCGAGCCTGGCCGCCGCCGCGGGCGGGCACCTGGGCGTCGAGTACCCGCTTGAGCGTGGCACTACGTTTGTCCTCAATCTACCGTTGGTCAGCCTTTCACCTGCCGAGCCGCTATGAACCACGACCTGAGCGTACTGATCGTCGAAGACGACCCCCACGTCCTGCTGGGCTGCCAGCAGGCCCTGAGCCTGGAGGACATTCCCTGCATCGGCGTGGGCAGCGCCGAAGAGGCCCTGGAGCGAGTCGACGATAACTTTGCCGGCATCGTCATCAGCGACATTCGGCTGCCGGGCATCGACGGCCTGGAACTGCTGACTCGTCTCAAGGCACGGGACCGCAGCCTGCCGGTGGTGCTGATCACCGGCCACGGCGACATTTCCATGGCCGTCGGTGCCATGCAAAAAGGCGCCTATGACTTCATGGAGAAACCCTTCTCCCCTGAGCGCCTGGTGGACGTCGCCCGTCGCGCCCTGGAACAGCGCAGCCTGGCCCGGGAAGTGTCATCGCTGCGTCGGCAACTGGCCGAACGCGACTCCCTGGAAGGCCGGATCATTGGCCGCTCGCCGGCCATGCAGCATCTGCGCGCGCTGATCGCCAACGTCGCCGACACCTCGGCCAACGTCCTGATCGAAGGCGAAACCGGCACCGGCAAGGAACTGGTCGCCCGCTGCCTGCATGATTTCAGCCGGCGCCACGACAAGCAGTTCGTCGCACTGAACTGCGGCGGCCTGCCGGAGAACCTGTTCGAAAGCGAGATTTTCGGCCACGAGGCCAACGCCTTCACCGGGGCCGGCAAACGCCGGATCGGCAAGATCGAGCACGCCGATGGCGGCACGCTGTTTCTCGATGAAGTGGAAAGCATGCCCCTGCCCTTGCAGATCAAGTTGTTGCGCGTGTTGCAGGAACGCACCCTAGAACGCCTGGGCTCGAACCAGAGCGTGGCGGTGGATTGCCGGGTGATCGCCGCCACCAAGTCCGACCTGGACGAAATGGGCCGGTCCGGGCAATTCCGCAGCGACCTGTATTACCGCCTCAACGTGGTGACCCTGGAACTGCCGCCACTGCGCGAGCGGCGCGAAGACATCCTGCAATTGTTCGAGCATTTTCTTCAGCAGTCGTCCCTGCGTTTCGACCGCACGGTGCCGGAGCTGGACAACCAGACCCTGTCGAACCTGATGAGCCACGACTGGCCGGGCAACGTGCGCGAACTGCGCAACGTCGCCGAGCGCTACGCCCTCGGCCTGCCGGCGTTCAAGCGCTCCGGTGCCAGTGGCGGCAGCCAGGGCCTGGCCTTCGCCGAAGCGGTGGAAGCCTTCGAGCGCAACCTGCTGGTGGACGCCCTGCAACGCAGCGGGGGCAACCTGACCCAGGCCAGTCAGGAGCTGGGCATGGCCAAGACCACGCTGTTCGACAAAGTCAAAAAATATGGCCTGAGCCATTAACCGAAGGGTGAACGTGTGGACCTGATTTTCAAGGCGGCGCTGGGTGCGGCCGTGGTGGTTATCCTGGCGATGCTGGCCAAGACCAGGAATTACTACATCGCCGGGCTGGTGCCGCTGTTCCCCACCTTCGCCCTGATTGCCCACTACATCGTCGGCAAAGGCCGCTCGGTGGACGATCTGAAGACCACCATCGTGTTTGGCATGTGGTCGATCATTCCATACTTCGTCTATCTCGCAACGCTGTACGTCATGGTCGACCGCCTGCGCCTCGAAGCCTCATTGGCCGTGGCAGCCGTCGCCTGGCTGATGGCAGCGACGGTGCTGGTCACCGTTTGGGTGCGGGTTCACGGCTGATCCTACAAAAACCTACGGCTCAATAACCGACGGTAAACCGCGTCCGCGAAAACTGCGGCGTTTCCACTTCATCGATCAGCGCAATGGCGTAGTCGGCAAAGCTGATCCAGCTACGCCCGTCGGCGTCGAACAGCAGGTGATCCTTGCCGACACGGAACTGGCCCGTGCGCTCGGTTTCGACGAACTCCGCCGAAGGCGAGAGAAAGGTCCAGTCCAGGTCCTGCTCCTTGCGCAGCACATCCAGGAACAATGCACCGGCGCTGGCTTCGGCCAGGTATTCCTCCGGGAAGCCATCGCTGTCGATCACCCGGCTGTTATCCGGCAGCAGCAACGAACCGGCCCCGCCGACCACCAGCAAGCGCTTGACCCCGGCGGCTTTCACCGGTGCGATGAGCTTGTCGGCCGGCACGCTGGCAAAGTGCGCGGCACTGATCACCACGTCATGCCCGTCGATGGCGGCGATCAGCGCCTCGCTGTCCAATACGTCCAACTGCTTGCTGACCACCCCGGCCCTTTCGCCGATTTTCGCGGTGTTACGGGCAATGGCCGTCACGCTGTGACCACGGCGCAGGGCCTCTTCCAACAGTTGGCTACCCGCACGCCCGGTGGCGCCGATGATTGCGATCTTGCTCATGGTGTTCTCCAGTGATTACACATAAATGCCATTTAAAGCGGTTGACGCGGTACATCGTCGTGGCATATGTGGCGAGGGAGCTTGCTCCCGCTGGGTCGCGTAGCGACCCCAAACCGGTGGATACCCTACGTCGGGCAGACCCCGTGGATCGTTTTGCGACTGCTTCGCAGCCGAGCGGGAGCAAGCTCCCTCGCCACAAAAGCACCTCAGCCAAAAGCCATTGATAACAAGCACCCCGCCACACAATCAGTCATTCACCACTTCATCTCGCCCTTCGCCACCTTGGCACTGAGCTCCAGGGAGCTGTCTTCACCCAGGTCCGGATAGCGTAGTTTCATGGCACGGATCAGCGCGGCGGAATCCTTGGCCTTGGCGGTTTCTTCGTCGAAAGCCTTGATGTAATCGGCGGTGAAGCGCACCGGGGCCAGGGAACGGGCGCTGTCACCCAGGTAGTGACCCGGAATCACCGTGCTCGGTTGCAGCTTTTCGACAGTCTCCAGCGTCGCCAGCCAATCCTTGTGAGACTGCGGCGTCTGGGTATCGGCCATCCATACATGAATGTTCTCGGCCACCACGACACCGCCAACCACGGCCTTGATCGATGGAATCCACACGAAACTGCGGTCCGGCTGCGGACCATCGAGGCCGACGACCTGCAAGCGCTGGCCTTCCAGGGTCAGGCTGTCGCCCTTGAGCACCTGGGGCACGATGGCTTTGGCCGGCGCATCGGTCTTCAGGATCGGCCCCCAGTATTTCAGTTTGCCGTCCATGGTGTGCTTGATGTGTTCGACGGTCGGCGCCGACGCCAGCACCTTGGCCTCAGGGAACGCGGCGGTGAGGGTCTCCAGACCAAAATAGTAGTCTGGATCGCCATGGCTGATGTAGATCGTGGTCAATCGCTTGCCACTGGCGCGGATTTTTTCCACCACCTGGGCGGCCTGGGATTTGCCGAACTGGGCATCCACCAGAATCGCCTCTTTTTCACCGCTGACCAACACCGAAGTCACCGGAAAAACCGCCGCCGCGCCAGGGTTGTAGACGTCGAGCGTCAAGTCGGCGGCCCAGGTCTGGGCAGTGAAAACCAGGGCGACAGTTGCCAGTAGCAGGCGCTTGAGTGGGATAAAGCCGGTCATGTGTGCTCCGTTGTCCAAAAACCCGTCAGGGGAATGAGACTGAGCTTAGTTACCTGACTCGTTACAAAAAATGCGATGCTGGAACATAGTTTGTTTCTGAAATCGGGCAAATCATGGATCGTCTACAAGCAATGCGGGTGTTTGTCACGGTGGTCGACCTGGGCAGTCAGTCGGCAACGGCTGAGCACCTGGACCTGTCGCGGCCGGTGGTATCGCGCTACTTGGCGGAGCTGGAAGACTGGGTCGGCGCCCGGTTGATGCACCGCACCACCCGCAAGCTGAGCCTGACGGCCGCAGGCTCCGAGATCCTGCCGCGCTGTCGGCAGATGCTGGAGCTGTCCGGCGACATGCAAGCCGCCGTCGGCACCCCGGACGACGCGCCACGGGGCATGTTGCGCATCAGCGCCAGCACTTCGTTCGGCCAGGCCCAACTGGCGAGCGCCATGGCCGACTACGTCAAGCACTATCCAGGGGTGAGCATCGACCTGCAGATGCTCGACCGCACCGTGAACCTGGTGGACGAGCGCATCGACCTGGCGATCCGTATGAGCAACGACCTGGACCCGAACCTGATCGCCCGCCGCCTGACGGTCTGCCGTTCGGTGATCTGCGCCTCGCCGCGGTATCTGCGTGAGCATTCGACACCGCTGCGCGTGGAAGACCTGAGCCGGCACAACTGCCTGACCCACTCCTACGTCGGCAAGAGCCTGTGGCATTTCGAGCAGGACGGCGAGCAGGTCTCGGTGCCGGTGCAAGGCAACATCAGCGCCAACGAAGCCAGCACATTGCTTCAAGCCACGATAGCCGGCGCAGGCGTGGCGATGCTACCCAGCTACCAGGCCGGCGCCCACCTCAAGAACGGCGAACTGATCCGCCTGCTGCCCCATGCCGAACCGCGCCGGATGAACATGTACGCGGTGTACGCCTCACGCAAGCACATGCCCTCGGCGCTGCGCAGCCTGCTGGATTTTCTGGTGCTGAAGTTTCCCGAGACGCCGGAATGGGATGTGGGGTTGTAGAAATTTTCGCCTCACCACTGTCCACCTGTGGGAGCGAGCTTGCTCGCGATAGCGGTGTGACAGCCAGCAGAGAGGTTGACTGACATTCCGCTATCGCGAGCAAGCTCGCTCCCACAAGGGCCAAGGTAGTTTTCTCAAGTACCGTCCCAGGATTTCACCAACAGCCCGCCCCAAGGCATACTGGCCACCCTCCGCATCCCAGAACCCAAAACCGCCCCATGCGTATCCACGTCAGTTTCATCGACCGCGTCGGCATCACCCAGGAAGTCCTGGCCTTGCTCGGTGGGCGCAATCTCAACCTGGATGCGGTGGAGATGGTGCCGCCCAACGTCTACATCGATGCCCCGACCCTCAGCCCACAAGTGCTCGACGAGCTGCGCGAGGCGCTGTTCAGCGTGCGCGGCGTGCAAGCGGTCACCGTGGTGGACATCTTGCCGGGCCAGCGTCGGCACTTGCAGCTCGATGCCTTGCTCGCCGCCATGACCGACCCCGTGCTGGCCTTGGACAGCGTCGGCAAGGTGTTGCTGGCCAACCCGGCGCTGATCGCCCTGTATGGTCGTGAACCGGCCGGGGAAAGCGTGGCCGAGCTGTTCAGTGACGAGGCATTGCTCGGCGCCCTGCTGGAAAATGGTTTCCGCCTGCCCTTGCGGGAGGTCACCCTCAATGGCCAGACCTTGCTGCTGGACGCCACGCCCATCACCGACGCCGGCGCGCTGCTGACGCTCTATCAGCCCAATCGCATCGGCGAGCGTCTGTCAGCCCTGCACCATGACCACGCCGAAGGTTTCGACGCGCTGCTGGGCGAATCCCCGGCGATCCGCACCCTCAAGGCCCGGGCCCAGCGCGTCGCGGCCCTGGATGCACCGCTGCTGATCCAGGGCGAAACCGGCACCGGCAAGGAACTGGTGGCCCGGGCCTGTCACGCCATCAGCGCCCGTCACAGCGCGCCGTTCCTGGCCCTGAACTGCGCCGCGCTGCCGGAGAACCTGGCGGAAAGCGAGCTGTTCGGCTACGCCCCCGGCGCCTTCACCGGGGCGCAACGGGGCGGCAAGCCAGGGCTGATGGAGTTGGCGAACCAGGGCACGGTATTCCTCGATGAAATCGGCGAGATGTCGCCGTACCTGCAAGCCAAGCTCCTTCGTTTCTTGAACGATGGCAGCTTCCGCCGAGTGGGCGGCGACCGGGAAGTCAAGGTCAACGTGCGGATCCTCAGCGCCACCCACCGCAACCTGGAGAAAATGGTCAGCGAAGGCTCGTTCCGCGAGGACCTGTTCTATCGCCTGAACGTGCTCAACGTCGAAGTCCCGCCGCTGCGTGAACGCGGCCAGGACATCCTGCTGCTGGCGCGCTACTTCATGCAGCAGGCCTGCGCGCAGATCCAGCGCCCGGTCTGCCGCCTGGCTCCCGGTACGTATCCGGCGCTGCTGGGCAACCGCTGGCCGGGCAACGTGCGGCAATTGCAGAACGTGATCTTCCGCGCCGCCGCCATCTGCGAAAGCAGCCTGGTGGACATCGGCGACCTGGACATCGCCGGCACCTCCGTGGCGCGCCAGGGCGATGTGGAAGTCGAAAGCCTGGAACAGGCCGTGGAAACCTTCGAGAAGCACCTGCTCGAAAGCCTCTACGCCAACTACCCCTCCACCCGCCAGTTGGCCAGCCGCCTGCAAACCTCCCATACCGCGATTGCCCATCGGTTGCGCAAGTACGGAATTTCCGGGAAGCCGTAGGCCCCTGTGGGAGCGAGCTTGCTCGCGATGGGGACTGCCTGTCACCTCAATGCAAACTGAACCACCGCTATCGCGAGCAAGCTCGCTCCCACAAGGTGACTGACCCCAAAAAGGTGGACACCCATCTGACTTTTTGGGTTTTCCATGGGCCGGCGTGCCTTCAGAATCGAAGCCAAAAACGACCTCCACCTGTACTGAAAGCGCTACAGTGGAACGATATCGCTACACTTTGCGCTAACCTGCACCGTGCAAGGCTTTGATCCCACAACGATTTTTTCCAGGCGTCCAGCTGTAGCGATTTCGCTACAGCCAAGTCAATCCAAGACTTGATGAAACCATTCAAACCATTGATACATAAGACATTAATAACATTGGCCGCATTCTTGCTATGGATATAACCATTCGGCCGGGCCAAGCCCCGCGCCTTTCTTCGCGTCCACCAGACGAATCTGGCCCCAGGAGTTTCCATGAGCGAGTTGCGTTTCACTGAAGATCACGAATGGCTGCGCACCGAAGCCGACGGCAGCGTCACCGTAGGCATTACCGCTTTCGCGCAGAACGCATTGGGCGACGTGGTTTTTGTGCAACTGCCTGAATTGCAGGCCTATGACAAAGGCGCCGAGGCCTCTACCGTGGAGTCGGTCAAGGCTGCCAGCGGTGTGTACATGCCCCTGGACGGTGAAGTGCTCGAAGTGAACGACAAGCTCGACGCCAGCCCGGAACTGGTCAACGAAGATCCGCTGGGCGAAGGCTGGTTCTTCCGCTTTAAACCGACCGACGCCGACGCAGTGGCTAAGCTGTTGGATCAAGACGCCTACGATCGCCTGATCAAAGCCAACGCCGAAGCCTGAGGAGCGCACCATGACCGTTAATCTCGGCACCGCCAACGAATTCATCGCCCGCCACATCGGCCCGCGTTCCAGCGACGAGCAAGCCATGCTCGAGCGCCTGGGTTACGACTCCCTGGAAGCGTTGAGCGCCAGCGTCATCCCGGAAAGCATCAAGGGCACCAGCGTGCTGGACATGGGCGACGGCCAGAGCGAAGCCGACGCACTGGCCTCGATCAAGGCCATCGCCAGCAAGAACCAACTGTTCAAGACCTACATCGGCCAGGGCTACTACAACTGCCACACGCCGGCACCGATCCTGCGCAACCTGCTGGAAAACCCGGCCTGGTACACCGCCTACACCCCGTATCAGCCTGAAATCTCCCAGGGCCGTCTCGAAGCGCTGTTGAACTTCCAGACCCTGATCAGCGACCTCACCGGCCTGCCGATCGCTAACGCCTCGTTGCTCGACGAAGCCACCGCCGCCGCCGAAGCCATGACCTTCTGCAAGCGCCTGAGCAAGAACAAGGGCAGCAACGCCTTCTTCGCCTCCGTGCACAGCCACCCGCAAACCCTCGACGTGCTGCGCACCCGTGCCGAGCCCCTGGGCATCGACGTAGTGGTGGGCGATGAGCGCGAACTGAGCGACGTCAGCGGCTTCTTCGGCGCGCTGCTGCAATACCCGGCCAGCAACGGCGACCTGTTCGACTACCGCGAACTGACCGAACGCTTCCACGCCGCCAACGCCCTGGTGGCCGTTGCCGCAGACCTGTTGGCCCTGACCTTGCTGACCCCGCCGGGTGAATTCGGTGCCGACGTGGCCATCGGCAGTGCCCAGCGCTTCGGCGTGCCGCTGGGCTTCGGCGGCCCACACGCGGCGTACTTCTCCACCAAGGACGCGTTCAAGCGCGACATGCCCGGCCGCCTGGTCGGTGTTTCCGTGGACCGTTTCGGCAAGCCGGCCCTGCGCCTGGCGATGCAGACCCGCGAGCAACACATCCGCCGCGAGAAAGCCACGAGCAACATCTGCACCGCCCAGGTGCTGCTGGCCAACATCGCCAGCATGTACGCCGTGTACCACGGCCCCAAGGGCCTGGTGCAAATTGCCAATCGCATCCATCACCTGACCGCGATCCTCGCCAAGGGCCTGGGCGCGCTGGGCCTGAGCGTCGAGCAAGAGAGCTTCTTCGACACCCTGACCCTGCGCACCGGCGCGCAAACCGCCGCCCTGCACGACAAGGCCCGCGCCCAACGCATCAACCTGCGTGTGGTGGACACGGAACGCCTGGGCCTGTCCCTGGACGAGACCACCAGCCAAGCTGACGTCGAAGCGCTGTGGAACCTGTTGGCCGACGGCAAGGCACTGCCGGACTTCGCGGCACTGGCCGCCACCGTGCAAAGCCGCATCCCGGCCGAGCTGGTGCGCCAATCGGCGATCCTCAGCCACCCGGTGTTCAACCGCTACCACTCCGAAACCGAGCTGATGCGCTACCTGCGCAAGCTCGCCGACAAGGACCTGGCCCTGGATCGCACCATGATCCCGCTGGGCTCCTGCACCATGAAACTCAACGCCGCCAGCGAAATGATCCCGGTGACCTGGGCCGAGTTCGGCGCCCTGCACCCGTTCGCCCCGGCCGAGCAAAGCGCTGGCTACCAGCAACTGACCGACGAGTTGGAAGCCATGCTCTGCGCCGCCACCGGCTATGACGCGGTATCGCTGCAACCCAACGCCGGTTCCCAGGGCGAATACGCCGGCCTGCTGGCGATCCGCGCCTATCACCAGAGCCGTGGCGAAGACCGTCGCGACATCTGCCTGATCCCGTCCTCGGCCCACGGCACCAACCCGGCCACCGCCAACATGGCCGGCATGCGCGTGGTCGTGACCGCCTGCGATGCCCGTGGCAACGTCGACATCGAAGACCTGCGGGCCAAGGCCATCGAGCACCGCGAACACCTCGCCGCGCTGATGATCACCTACCCGTCCACCCACGGCGTATTCGAAGAAGGCATCCGCGAAATCTGCGGCATCATTCATGACAATGGCGGCCAGGTGTACATCGACGGCGCCAACATGAACGCCATGGTCGGCCTCTGCGCCCCGGGCAAGTTCGGCGGCGACGTGTCGCACCTGAACCTGCACAAGACCTTCTGCATTCCTCACGGCGGTGGCGGCCCGGGCGTCGGTCCGATTGGCGTCAAGTCGCACCTGGCACCGTTCCTGCCGGGCCACGCCAACATGGCGCGCAAGGAAGGCGCAGTGTGCGCGGCGCCGTTCGGCAGCGCGAGCATCCTGCCGATCACTTGGATGTACATCCGCATGATGGGCGGTGCGGGCCTCAAGCGCGCGTCGCAACTGGCGATCCTCAACGCCAACTACATCGCCCGTCGCCTGGAAGAACACTACCCAGTGCTCTACTCCGGCAGCAACGGCCTGGTGGCCCACGAGTGCATTCTCGATTTGCGTCCGCTCAAGGACAGCAGTGGCATCAGTGTCGATGACGTGGCCAAGCGCCTGATCGACTTCGGTTTCCACGCGCCGACCATGTCGTTCCCGGTAGCCGGCACGTTGATGATCGAACCGACCGAAAGCGAATCCAAGGAAGAACTGGACCGTTTCTGCGACGCCATGATCTGCATCCGCGAAGAAATCCGCGCGGTGGAAAACGGCAGCCTGGACAAAGACGACAACCCACTGAAGAACGCCCCCCACACCGCGGCGGAGCTCGTCGGCGAGTGGACTCACCCCTACAGCCGCGAACAGGCGGTGTACCCGGTGGCGTCGTTGATCGATGGCAAGTACTGGCCGCCGGTGGGCCGGGTCGACAACGTGTTCGGCGACCGCAACCTGGTCTGCGCCTGCCCGTCGATCGAAAGCTACGCTTGACCTATGGAGGGGCGGGCTTGCTCGCCACCTCTCAACAACACCGCGAACCTTGTGGAAGGTCACCTTCTCAAGGAAACCACATCTCCCTGTGGGAGCGAGCTTGCTCGCGATAGCGGTGTGACAGCTGACAGAAATGTTGACTGACACTCCGCTATCGCGAGCAAGCTCGCTCCCACAAAGGAGCCTGTGCCCCATTTCATAACCGTCGATCCTCATAAAAAGAAACCGGAGAAACACCATGTCGTTAAGCGTGTTCGACCTGTTCAAGATCGGTATCGGTCCTTCCAGCTCCCATACCGTCGGCCCGATGCGTGCCGCTGCCCGTTTCGCCGAGGGGCTGCGCCGTGACGATCTGCTTGAAAGCATTACCAGCGTCAAGGTCGAGCTCTACGGCTCGCTCGGTGCCACCGGCAAGGGCCATGGCAGTGACAAGGCCGTGCTGCTGGGCCTGGAGGGCGAGCATCCCGACACCGTGGACACCGAAACGGTGAACGCCCGGCTCCAGGAGATCCGCAGCAACGGTCGCCTGAACCTGCTCGGCGAACACGCCATCGAATTCAACGAAAAACTGCACTTGGCGATGATCCGCAAGCCGCTGGCCTTTCACCCCAACGGCATGATCTTCCGCGCCTTCGATGCCGCCGGGCTGCAAGTGCGCAGCCGCGAGTACTACTCGGTCGGTGGCGGCTTTGTCGTGGATGAAGACGCCGCTGGCGCCGACCGCATCGTCGAAGACGCCACGCCCCTGACCTTCCCGTTCAAGAGCGCCAAGGACCTGCTGGGCCATTGCACCACCTATGGCCTGTCCATCAGCCAGGTGATGCTGACCAACGAAAGCGCCTGGCGCCCCGAAGCCGAGACCCGCGCCGGCCTGCTGAAGATCTGGCAGGTGATGCAGGATTGCGTGGCGGCCGGCTGTCGCAACGAAGGGATTCTGCCGGGCGGGCTGAAGGTCAAGCGCCGGGCCGCTGCGTTGCATCGCCAGTTGTGCAAGAACCCCGAAGCCGCACTGCGCGACCCGCTGTCGGTGCTCGATTGGGTCAACCTGTATGCCTTGGCCGTCAACGAAGAAAACGCCTACGGCGGTCGCGTCGTCACCGCCCCGACCAACGGGGCGGCGGGCATCGTCCCGGCCGTGCTGCATTACTACATGCGCTTCATCCCCGGGGCCAGCGAGGATGGCGTGGTGCGGTTCCTGCTGACCGCCGCCGCCATCGGCATCCTGTACAAGGAAAACGCCTCCATCTCCGGCGCCGAAGTCGGTTGCCAGGGTGAAGTCGGCGTGGCCTGTTCCATGGCTGCCGGGGCCTTGTGCGAAGTGCTCGGCGGCACCGTGCAGCAAGTGGAAAACGCCGCCGAGATCGGCATGGAACACAACCTCGGCCTGACCTGCGATCCGATCGGCGGGCTGGTGCAGGTGCCGTGCATCGAACGCAACGCCATGGGCTCGGTGAAAGCCATCAACGCGGTGCGCATGGCCATGCGCGGCGATGGACATCACTTTGTCTCCCTCGACAAAGTCATCCGCACCATGCGCCAGACCGGCGCCGACATGAAAAGCAAATACAAGGAGACCGCCCGCGGCGGTCTGGCGGTCAACATCATCGAATGCTGACGCGCGCCACTCTCATTTTCCAGGAGCTGATATGTCCACCGAACAACTGTTGAAAACCCCGTTGCACGCCCTGCACCTCGAACTCGGCGCCCGCATGGTGCCGTTCGCCGGCTACGACATGCCGGTGCAGTACCCACTGGGCGTGATGAAGGAACACCAGCACACCCGCGATCAGGCCGGGCTGTTCGACGTGTCCCACATGGGCCAGATCCGCCTGAGCGGCGCAGGCGCCGCCAAGGCCCTGGAAACCCTGGTACCAGTGGACATCACCGACCTGCCGGTGGGCATGCAGCGCTACGCCATGTTCACCAACGACAACGGCGGCATCCTTGACGACCTGATGGTCGCCAACCTGGGCAATGACGAACTGTTCCTGGTGGTCAACGCCGCCTGCAAGGATCAGGACCTGGCCCACCTGCGTGCGCACATTGGCGATCAATGCAATGTCGAGCCGCTGTTCGAGGCCCGTGCCCTGCTCGCCCTGCAAGGCCCGGCCGCCGTCACCGTGCTCGCCCGCCTGGCGCCGGACGTGGCGAAGATGACCTTCATGCAGTTCCAGCGCGTCACGCTGTTGGGCGTGGATTGCTTTGTCAGCCGTTCGGGCTACACCGGTGAAGACGGTTTCGAAATTTCCGTACCCGCCGCCGACGCGGAAAAACTCGCCCGCGCCTTGCTGGCCGAGCCGGAAGTCGCGGCCATCGGCCTCGGTGCCCGTGACTCCCTGCGCCTGGAAGCCGGCCTGTGCCTGTATGGCCACGACATGAACACCGAGACGACGCCGATCGAAGCCAGCCTGCTGTGGGCCATTTCCAAAGTGCGGCGTGCCGATGGCGCCCGCGCCGGTGGTTTCCCCGGCGCTGAGAGCGTGTTCGCCCAACAACAGGGCGGCGTGAAGCGCAAACGCGTCGGCCTGCTGCCCCAGGAACGCACACCCGTGCGTGAAGGCGCGGAGATCGTCAACGAAGCCGGCGAGATCATCGGTTCTGTGTGCAGCGGCGGTTTCGGCCCGACCTTGGGCGCGCCGTTGGCGATGGGTTACCTGGACAGCGCCTATGTGGCACTGGATACGCCGGTCTGGGCCATCGTGCGTGGGAAAAGGGTGCCTTTGCTTGTAAGCAAAATGCCATTCGTTCCACAGCGCTACTACCGCGGCTGATTGGTTGTTTCTATAAGTAACGCGGTTGCGTTATACGTGCACTAATGTGTCACGCAACCGCCATAAAAAGGTGCATATCTTTAGACATTCAATCGACCTTATAACGATCGTAAACAATTGAACTAGCCTATCGAATAAGCCCTGTTCCGCAAGCGGCGTAAATGCGGGCAAGCTGAGCAAATACGGGGCCTTCCGAGGGGGTTGTTTTTTTATTCGAAGTTGGCGTAGAGTTTGGTCACTGTGTTTGCATGGGTCGCTTGGAATCGTGACCTGGGCAGTAGCTTATGAAGTTCGCTACATCCCGTTCGACGTCTCTTACTTTCCTGCAACCCAGCCCAGTACTCTTTCATGTGAAAGAGGCTGTCATCAATTTTAGCGTCAAAGGAAATAAGAAAATGTCTCAACGTCAGAGCGGTACCGTCAAGTGGTTCAACGACGAAAAAGGTTTTGGTTTTATCACGCCTGAAAGCGGTCCGGACCTGTTCGTGCATTTCCGCGCCATCCAGGGCAACGGCTTCAAGAGCCTGAAAGAAGGCCAGAAAGTGACTTTCGTTGCCGTGCAAGGCCAGAAAGGCATGCAGGCTGACGAGGTTCAGGCCGAAGCCTGAGGCTTTCGCACACTAAAAAGCCCCTGATTGATATCAGGGGCTTTTTTATGGGCGTAAATCCGTAAAATGGCTTCTTTTTTCAGCCGAGGCCGTCATGCCGAAACACCTGCTCACGCCCCAGGGCGACTTTCCCCCCGCCGGCCTGGGCCGTCGCCTGGCGGCGATGTTTTATGACTTTTTGCTGTGCACAGCGCTGCTGATCGTCACCAGCGGTGCCTACAAAATGATCCAGATGGCGATCATCGGCGAAGAAAAAATGCGCGCCCTGACCGAAGCCGGTGCGCTGGACGGCGACCCGCTGCTGTCCACCGTGCTGCTGTTCGTGCTGTTCGGCTTCTTCGCCAAGTTCTGGACCCACAACGGCCAGACCCTGGGCATGCAGGTGTGGTGCATCCGCGTACAGAACGCCGATGGCACGGCCATCAGCCTGTGGCAGGCGCTGTTGCGATTCGTGGTGTCGATTGCGTCACTGCTGCTGGTGGGCTTGGGCTTTATCTGGGCGCTGTTCGACAAGCGCCAACGCAGCTGGCATGACATCTACTCGGAAACGCAGCTGGTGCGGATTCCCAAGAAGACCAAGTAATTCCCGACTGCAAGACAGCCTTGTGGCGAGGGAGCTTGCTCCCGCTCGGCTGGTGTAGGAGCTGCCGAAGGCTGCGATCTTTTGATCTTTCGCTTGAGACTCAAGTGTCTGGGACAAGATCGCAGCCTCGTTGCACTCGACAGCTCCTACACCGCAGTCCCGCGGGAGCAAGCTCCCTCGCCACAAAAAGCTTTAAGGCCTCAAGCCCCTAACGCTCAAAGACCATCAGCCTCCCAACGATCAGGCATTCCCCGCCAGCTTCATCCGCGCCGCCTGGGTGAAGTCCAGCATGCGCTTGAGCGGGCGAATCGCCTGGGGGATCAGCGCCGGGTCGACGAAGATCTCGTTGGCACCTTCCTGCAAGCTCTTGAGCGTGCGCTCCAGGGTGTTCATGGCCATCCATGGGCAGTGTGCGCAACTGCGGCACGCCGCGCCGTTACCGGCGGTAGGGGCTTCGATGAAGACCTTGTCCGGGCACAGCTGCTGCATCTTGTAGAAAATGCCCCGGTCGGTGGCGACGATCAGCGTCTTGTTCGGCAGGGTCTGGGCCGCGGCGATCAACTGGCTGGTGGAGCCCACGGCGTCCGCCAGCTCGATCACCGACGTCGGCGACTCCGGGTGCACCAGGATCGCAGCGTCCGGGTACAGCGCCTTCATGTCCTCCAACTGCTTGGACTTGAACTCTTCGTGGACGATGCAGGCACCGTCCCAGAGCAGCATGTCGGCGCCGGTCTTGCGCTGGATGTAAGTGCCCAGGTGCTTGTCCGGCCCCCAGATGATCGTCTCGCCGTTGTCCATCAGGCTCTCGACGATTTCCAGTGCGCAACTGGACGTCACCACCCAGTCGGCCCGGGCCTTGACCGCCGCCGAGGTGTTGGCATAAACCACCACGGTGCGCTCCGGATGCTGGTCGCAGAACGCCGAGAACTCGTCCACCGGGCAGCCCAGGTCCAGGGAGCAGGTGGCCTCCAGGGTGGGCATCAGCACGCGTTTCTCGGGGTTGAGAATCTTGGCCGTCTCGCCCATGAACTTGACCCCGGCCACCACCACGGTCTTGGCCGGGTGGGCATTGCCGAAGCGGGCCATTTCCAAGGAGTCGGACACGCAACCACCGGTCTCTTCGGCCAGGGCCTGGATGATCGGGTCACAGTAGAAGTGCGCGACCAGTACCGCGTCCTGAGCCTTGAGCTCGGCGGCGATGGCGGCGCGGTACCAGGCTTCTTGCTCGGCGGTCAGCGGCTTGGGCTGCTTGGCGTCGAGGTGGGCCTGGACCAGAAGGCGTTCGGAAATTTGCGTCATGTTCGCAAGACCTGCAAGCGCGTTTAGCGCGAAAGTCGAGTATACACCCGGCTCCGGACCACTCGGGTACCGCCGGGAAAGTGGGTATCAATCAGGCACGGGACAGCGTGAAGCCGGCAAGGCTACAGAATATCCCGCCGATGCAAAAGATCATTCTGACCTGTGCCCCGCCAGGCGACTTCGCGGCCCGCCAAGCTGACTGAAATGTAATCACTCGCCTCGTCCGCCTGTGTCATCTTTCGCTCAAACCTGCACAGGGAGACCACTTCCCATGCACGCAGCGAATCGACTGACGGACTCTCATCGCATGCAAACAAAAACTTCCCGACGAACCTTCGTAAAGGGCCTGGCTGCCGGCGGCATCCTCGGCGGCCTGGGCTTGTGGCGAGCGCCTGTCTGGGCAGTCACCGGCCCGGGCCAGCCCAACGTGCTGAGCGGCACCGAGTTCGACCTGTTCATCGGCGAAAGCCCGGTCAATTTCACCGGCAACCCCCGCACCGCCCAGACCATCAACGGCGGCATCCCCGGCCCGCTGCTGCGCTGGCGTGAAGGCGACACCGTGACCCTGCGGGTGCGCAATCGCCTGCAGGACACCACCTCCATCCACTGGCACGGCATCCTGCTGCCGGCCAACATGGACGGCGTTCCGGGGTTGAGTTTCAAAGGCATCGAGCCCGGCGGCCTGTACGTGTATCAATTCAAGGTCCGGCAGAACGGCACCTACTGGTACCACAGCCACTCCGGTTTCCAGGAACAGTCCGGGGTCTATGGCCCGCTGGTGATTGACGCCAGGGAGCCCGAGCCCTTCCAGTACGAACGGGACTATGTGGTGATGCTCACCGACTGGACCGATGAAGACCCCGCCAACATCCTGCGCAAGCTCAAGAAACAATCGGACTACTACAACTACAACAAACGCACCGTCGGCGACTTCATCGGCGACGTGGGCAAGAACGGCTGGGCCAGCACCGTGGCCGACCGCAAGATGTGGGCCGAGATGAAGATGAACCCCACAGACCTGGCCGACGTCAGTGGCGCCACCTACACCTACCTCATGAACGGCCAGGCGCCGGACATGAACTGGACCGGCCTGTTCAAGCCTGGCGAGCGCCTTCGCCTGCGCTTTATCAACGGCTCGTCCATGAGCTATTTCGACGTGCGCATTCCCGGCTTGAAGATGACAGTGGTGGCGTCCGACGGCCAATACGTCAAACCGGTGAGCGTCGATGAGTTCCGGATCGCCGTGGCCGAAACCTATGACGTCATCGTCGAACCGACCCAAGAGGCCTACACCCTGTTCGCCCAGTCCATGGACCGCACCGGGTATGCCCGCGGCACCCTCGCGACCAGGGCCGGATTGTCGGCACCGGTACCGCCCCTGGACCCTCGGCCCCTGGTGACCATGGACGACATGGGCATGGGTGGCATGGACCACGGCGGCATGGGGCAAATGAGCGGCATGGACCACGGCTCGATGCAGGGCATGGCGGGAATGGACGACAACTCGATGCAAGGCATGGATCACAGCCAGATGCAGGGCATGGGCGACATGGCCGGCATGGATCACGGTGCCATGCAGGGCATGGACAGCATGCTCGCGCACCCCGACACCGAGAAAGACAATCCCCTGGTGGACATGCAGGCCATGAGCGTCAAGCCCAAGCTCGATGACCCGGGCATGGGGCTGCGCGACAACGGCCGCAAAGTGCTGACCTACTCCGACCTGCGCAGCACCTTTCCCGACCCCGACGGCCGCGAGCCGGGCCGCACGATCGAGCTGCACCTGACCGGGCACATGGAGAAATTCGTCTGGTCGTTCAACGGCGTGAAGTTCGCCGACGCCGCGCCGCTGCTGCTCAAGTACGGCGAGCGACTGCGCATCGTGCTGATCAACGACACCATGATGACCCACCCCATCCACCTGCACGGCATGTGGAGCGACCTGGAGGATGAGAACAACCAATTCATGGTCCGCAAGCACACCATCGACGTGCCACCGGGTGCCAGGCGCAGCTACCGGGTCACCGCCGATGCCCTCGGGCGCTGGGCGTATCACTGCCATCTGCTGTTTCACATGGAGATGGGCATGTTCCGTGAAGTTCGGGTGCAGGAATGAGGAGCCGACCATGACCACTGTTTTTCAATACTCCACGGCACTCATTGCCAGCCTGGCCCTCGGCGCCACCACCTCGACCTGGGCGGCCAGCAACGACATGCCCGGCATGGATCACAGCCAGATGCCGGGAATGGACCACAGCCAGATGCAAGGCATGGACTCAATGCAGGGCATGGAACCCATGCAATCGGCGCCGACCAGCAGCCGCACACCGATCCCGGCACTGACCGCCGCCGACCGCGCCGCTGTCTACGAAGATCATGGCGGGCACGCGGTGCATGACAGCGCCATCCATTCGTTTTTCTTCATCGACCAACTGGAATGGCAGGACGCCGATGACGGCAGCGCCCTGAGCTGGGATGCATCGGGCTGGATCGGCGGCGACATCGACCGTTTGTGGCTGCGCTCCGAAGGTGAACGCCTCAACGGCAAGACCGAAGAAGCCGAATTGCAGGCCCTGTGGGGCCACGCCGTCAGCCCCTGGTGGGACCTGGTGGCCGGCGTGCGCCAGGACTTCAAGCCAGGCGATCCGCAAACCTGGGCCGCCTTCGGCGTGCAAGGCATGGCGCTCTACAACTTCGAAGCCGAGGCCACCGCGTTCATCGGCGAAGGTGGCCAGAGCGCGGCGCGCCTGGAGGGCGACTATGACATCTTGCTGACCAACCGCCTGATCCTGCAGCCCACCGCCGAAGCCAACTTCTATGGCAAGAACGATCCCGCCCGTGGCGTCGGCTCGGGGCTGTCGGATACCGAGCTCGGTCTGCGGCTGCGCTATGAAATACGCCGCGAATTCGCGCCCTACATTGGCGTCACCTGGAATCGGGTCTACGGCAACACCGCCGACTACGTCCGGGAAGAAGGCGAAGACCGCAGCGAAGCGCGCCTGGTGCTGGGCCTGCGCCTGTGGTTCTGACCTGTTTCACTAAAACTAAAAATCGAGCTAGGAGTCCTTGCATGTCATTCATCAAAAATGCCGTCGCCTTGTCCGCCGGCCTGTTGCTCAGTGGCCTGGCCCAGGCCCATCCGAAACTGCTGTCCTCCTCCCCGGCCGAAGGCACCGAAGGGGCGGCGCCGGCGAAGATCGAGCTGCACTTTTCCGAAAACCTGATGACTCAGTTTTCCGGCGCCAAGCTGATGATGACCGCGATGCCGGGCATGGCGGCGCATTCGCCGATGCCCATGCCGGCCAAGGTGTCCGGCAGCGATGATCCGAAAACCATGGTCATCACGCCGAATGCCCCGCTTGCCACCGGCACTTACCAAGTCCAGTGGCGCGCAGTGTCGTCCGACACTCACCCGATCACCGGCAATGTCACGTTCAAGGTGAAGTGAGTTGATGAGCGACTCGATCAACATCGCGCTGCGTTTGGCCTTGTACCTGGATCTGATGTTGCTGTTTGGCCTGGCTGCGTTTGGCCTTTATAGCCTGCGAGGCCAGGAGCGGATCTCGGGGGTGCAGTTGCCTTTCGCGCCGCTGCTGCTGACCACGGCGGTGCTGGGGGGCTTGCTCTCCCTGGCGGCCATGGCGTGCATGGCCTGGGCCATGAGCGGTGTTTCGGCGTGGGCCGAACTGTGGCCCCACATTGAAATGATGGTCGTGCAAACCGATGTCGGCTTGAGTTGGACGGTGCGCATGGCGGCGCTGCTGCTGGCCGGTTTCGCCGTGACGCTCAATCACCGTTGGCCGAGCGCCAGCCTCGGCCTGGTCACACTGGCCGGGGCCGTAGCGCTGGCGACACTGGCTTGGGCAGGTCACGGCGCCATGGACGAAGGCAGCCGTCGCAACTGGCACTTCATCACCGACTTCCTGCACCTGTGGGCGGCAGGTGGCTGGGTCGGTGCCTTGGCCGCGTTTGCCCTGCTGCTTCGCCAGGCCGAACCTGGGTTGGCGGTGCTGGCCCGGACATTGACCGGGTTCGAAACCGCCGGGGCGGTGATCGTGGTGGTCATCAGCGTGACAGGGGTGGTCAATTACCTGTTCATCGTCGGCCCGAGTGTCACAGAGCTACTCGACAGCACCTACGGTCAGTTGCTGACGCTCAAACTCATCTTGTTCGCGGGCATGCTGGTGTTCGCCGCGTTGAACCGTTTTCACCTGAGCCCGCTGCTGGAACAAGCCCGCCAGAGCGGCGAGCACGGGGTTGCGGTGAAGGCCCTGCGGCGCAGCATGGTCCTGGAGTTCGCCGTAGCGGTGGTCATCCTGGGGTTGGTGGCCTGGCTGGGGACGTTGAGCCCGGGGATGGAATAAGAGGCTGTGAACTACAGTGTGGCGAGGGAGCTTGTTCCCGCTGGGGCGCATAGCGGCCCCTTGCGGTGTGTCAGGCAAAACCAGGGGGCTGCTGCGCAACCCAGCGGGAGCAAGCTCCCTCGCCACGAAAGCCCTGGATCTTGACTGATTGCGCGCCGCATTTAATTTTTCAATACCTCCCGCCAGTTTTCAGTTTGCCCATAACAGGCCACCCCAGCCTAAATGACGCTTTGTTAACCAAGGCTCTGTTATGGAAAACGTTCGAACATCAAGCACCCACGCCGTCTGGCTGATGGTCAGCATCGTGTTGGTGGCGCTGAACCTGCGGCCCTCGATGGCCGCGGTCGGGCCGTTGCTGTCAGCCATTCGCGGCGAGGTCCCCCTGAGCTTCAGCACGGCCTCGCTGCTGACCATGTTGCCGGTCATGGCCATGGGCCTGGCGATGTTCCTGGGCATGCGCATCGCCCTGCGCATCGGTGAGCACCGCACCATTGTCCTGTCGCTGCTGATCATCGGTATCGCCACCGCATCGCGCTTGTACCTGGACAGCGCCGCCGAGCTGATCATCAGCGCGGTGCTGGCCGGACTCGGCATCGCGCTGATCCAGGCGGTGATGCCAGCGCTGATCAAGTCGCGCTACGCCGACAACGTCTCGCTGTTCATGGGCCTGTATGTCACGTCGATCATGGGCGGCGCGGCGCTTGCCGCGTCGTTTTCGCCGTTTGTCCTGGCGCAGACCGGCAGCTGGCGCATCGGCCTGGCGATCTGGGCGCTGTTGGCGTTGGTCGCCCTGGGTTGCTGGTACGCCCAGCGCTCAGCCGTGACCCCGTTGCCCGAAGCCCCTGTCCGGCAGCAAGAGTCATTCTTCAGCAATTCCCGGGCTTGGTTGCTGGCGATTTTCTTCGGCCTGGGCACCGCCTCCTACACCTGTGTACTGGCCTGGCTGGCCCCGTACTACGTGGAAAAGGGTTGGAGTGAACAACACGCGGGCCTGCTGCTGGGGTTCCTCACGGCCATGGAAGTGCTGTCCGGCCTCGTTACCCCGGCGATTGCCAACCGCAGCCAGGATAAACGCGTGGTCCTCGCCGTGTTACTGGTCCTGATCATGGGCGGCTTCTGCGGCCTGATCCTCAGCCCGGAACGCTTCAGCCTGTTGTGGCCTTGCCTGCTGGGCCTGGGCATCGGCGGCCTGTTCCCGATGAGCTTGATCGTGTCCCTCGACCACTTGGACAACCCGCGACGGGCCGGTGGCCTGACCGCGTTCGTGCAAGGCATCGGCTACCTGATCGCCGGGCTCTCGCCATTGATTGCCGGGATGATCCGCGATCAGTTGGGCAGCTTCGAATGGGCCTGGTGGTCGCTCACCGCCGTCATGGCATTGATGCTCCTGATGGTCCTGCGCTTCAATCCCAAGCAATACGCGCGGCATATCAGCTAGTCGACGAAGACCGGCCGCTCGCGCCCGGGGCTGCATTCGATGCAGCCCCGGTTTTGACAGTTCACCCATGACGGCAGACCGTTTTGTCCATCATGACGTTCCGATCCGCAACACAGGAATAAGACCTTGATGAAAAACGTCGGTTTTGCCGCCGCTCACTGGGGCATGCTCATCTGGGCAATGCTGATCGCCTCGTCGTTCTTTGCCGCGGCCCAGGTCAGCCAGACGATCGACCCGATCCTGCTCACGGGCCTGCGGCTGCTGTTTTCCGCACTGATGTTCCTGCCGCTGCTGCTCCTGAAAAACACCTCGCCCATTTCCATCAGGGGCCTGCTGGCCCACGCCGTGCTCGGCCTGCTGTTGGCGACTTACTTTGGTTCGTTGTTCGAAGCGCTGCGCTACACCTCGGCGGTCAACACCGCGACGCTGTACACGCTGGTGCCCTTGATGACCTTGTTTTTCGAGGTATTCCTGCTGCCCAGTCCCAGCCTCAAGACCCGTCTGCTGCCCATGTTGGTGGCGGCAGTCGGCGCCGTGTTGCTGACGCTCAAGGGCTCGGCCCCGGGGCAAATGCCGGCGCTCTATCCGGTGCTGGTGTTCGGTGCCGGTTGCCTGGCGATGGCGTTGTATTCGCCGCTGAGCCAACGCTTCAAGGCAACAGCGTTGCAGGGCCGCGATCCGGTGGCGATGACGTTCTGGAACATGCTGTTCGGTTCGCTGTTCCTGCTGGTGTTCTGCCTGATCAGTGGCGGGTGGCGCAGCGGCCTGCAGTTGTCGACGCTGGATATCGGTTGGCTGGTGTACCTGGCCTTGTTCGGCACCCTCGCCACGTTCTGGCTGCTGCACAGGGCAATCGGGGTGATCTCGCCCTCCACGGTGATTTCCTACGTTTACCTCAACACCCTGTTCGTCACCCTGCTGAATTGGTTCTGGCTCAGGCAGCAACCGATGATGATCGAGATCATCGGCGCTGCGCTGGTGGGAGGCGGCATGCTGGCACTGGTGGTCAGCAGCCGTAACGCCAGAACCGTTACGGCTTGAGCCTCCTCAGTACGTCGATACCGGACGAGGCGAAACCGGGCTCCAGCGCTCCAGTTCCCGTTCAAGGAAAGCGGCCACCGCCAACAACCGTTCCTCTTGCCAGTGAGGCCCGACAATCTGAATGCCGATGGGCATCCCGGTGGACGGGTCGACGCCGGCGCGGATCACCACCGCGGGTGAGCCGCTGAGACTGAACGGGAACACGAAGGCATACTGATCGCGGTCCTCCAGGGACGCCCCATGGCGGAACGCGACATCCGGGAAGACCGGACAGATGAACAGATCGTGCTGCTTGAAGAACTTCGCCAACTGATAGCGGAAGGTATCGATCATGATCCAGTCGCGCTTGACTTCATCCACGCTCAATTCCACGGCCTCGCTCATGTCCAGCAACTGAGCGATCGCCGGGGTAAAGCTGCGCTTGTTCATGGACTCGAACAAACGCCGCCAGCCGCGTCCGGCGTCGGCGCCCGTGATGAACACCCGCCACAGGACATCGCAGGCTTCGTCGAGCATCGGCGGCGCGACCTCGCTCACCTGCGCCACCACGGGGCTCAAGCACCGTTCGACCTGCTGCAACACCTGGCTCACCGCCGCGCTGACGGGGGTTCGGCTCGACGCCGAGAACAGCGCGATACGCAGGTCGGCCAGGGGCTCGCTGGCGGCGAACGGCACATCGACGGTGTCTGGATCATGGCCGTCGGCACCGCTGATCAGCGGACCGAGCAGCGCCAGGTCATCGACATAGCGCCCCATCACGCCAAAGGCCGAGGTCAGGTGAAACAGCCCGGAACGGTCATTGGGAAACTGGCCGGTCAACGGCACCCGTCCCTGGGTCAGTTTCAGGCCGCAGATGCCATTGAAGTGCGCCGGGATCCGCACACTGCCGCAGGCATCGGACGCCAGCCCCGCGGGTGAACACCCGGCGGCGATGGCGGCCGCTTCACCGCCACTGCTGCCGCCCGCCGAGCGAAGCAGATCGTGGGGGTTCAGGGTGCGCCCGTAGATCAGGTTCTCGGTCTCGAAGGCCATGCACAGTTCCGGCACATTGCTGATGCCCAGAATGATCGCGCCGGCCTGCCGAAGTCGGGCGACAGCCGTCGCGTCCTCCTGGCTGACATCCCCCATCAGCTCCCCCACGCCGCGGGACATCTTGAATCCGCGAACATGGAGGACGTCTTTGACCGTGATGGGAATGCCATGCAGCGGACCGCTGATCTGGCCGATACGCGCCATCTCGTCCGCCTCACGGGCCTGGCGCCGCAGTTCCTCGACCGGCGCCAGTTGGATCAATGCATTGATCTGCCGGTTACGCTCGGCGATGCGTTGCAGGTAAAACTCCAGCAACGTCACGCTGGTCAGCACGCCCCGGCGCAGCAGGCCGGCCATTTCCCGCAAAGTCAGCGTGTCGGGGTTGAACATACTCACGACGCCTCCTTGCTGCGCAACCACTTGTTGGGCAACTGATACATATTGCGCACCACCAGGGAAAACGCCTTCACCGCCAGGGCCGGACGGTGGTCGATGGCCTCCAGGGCCTCTTCGATCATCGCCAGCACATGCCGCAACGCTTCGGGTTCGATATTCAACGGCGGATAGAAGCGCAGCACCGGGCGTTCGGCCTTCTCATTCATCGAATGCCCGGCATGCACGCCACGCTTGCCCAGCTCCATGCTCATCAAGGCTTCATAGACCGAGCCACGCAGGCGCAGCCCTGTCATCAAGCCGACGCCCGGCACGTCTTCGACAATGTGCGGATAACGCAGGGCCAACCGCTGCAGGCCGTGGCGCAACACGCCGCCGTTGACCCGGGACAGCTCCACCAGGTTGTTTTGTTCGATGTAATCGATGGCCGCGAGCGCCGACGCGCATGCGACCGGATGCCCGCCGTTGGTGCGCGTATCCGGCTCGATATCACTGAGGGGGTACTGGGTGGCCAGGCGCTGGCTGTACATGGCACAGGCAAACGAGGTGTAGCCGCCGGTCAAGCCCTTGGAGAGGATCATGATGTCGGGCACCACGTCATCGTATTGCACGGCGAACCATTTGCCGCAGCGACCGAAACCGGTCTGGATTTCATCGGCCACCAACAGGGTGCCGGTGGCGTCGCACAGGGCCCGGATGTTGGCCATGTAGCCCACCGGCGGCACCTGCAAATGAGCCCCGCCCAGAATCGGCTCGACGTACACCGCACACACGCCTTCGCCCACCGCCTTCTGCAACGCGGCGAAATCACCGTAGGGCACACAGGTCACGTCGGGAGGATCGATACCATAGCTGCCATGGTTCTGCTGCTGGCCCAGGATGCTCATCGCCGCCAGGGTCTTGCCATGGTAGGAGCCGCTCATCACCACGATGCCACGTCGCTGGGGCTGGATCCGCAGCACATAGCGCAGGCTCTGCTCGACGGCCTCGGCCCCCGAGACCATGAATTGCACGTCGCCCCACTCCCCCGGCACCAACTGGCACAGTCGCTCGGACAAGGTGTCCTGCAGCGGATGGCGCCGGCCTTCCGGCACCCAGGCCAGTTGATTCAATTGCGCCTGCACCCGCTCACGCACCATCGGGTTGCGATGCCCGACGATAAACACCCCGTAGCTGCACGCGCAGTCGATGAAGCGCTTGCCGGTGTGGTCGGTGACGTGGATGCCATCGGTCTGCTGTTCGACAGTGGTCTTGCCAAGGCGATACAGCTTGGCCGCCGACGCACTCCAGTGGCGCTGGCAATCGTCCAGCAATTGTTCATGCGGCCTGAGTAAGGACATGGCTTAACGTCTCCTTGATGATGAGTGCGGCACGTTGGATCTGCTCGGGGCGTGCAGTGATCGGGCAGCGCAAAATCACTTCGCGGCCACGGGGCGTACTGACATAGACCCCCTGCTGGTAAAGCGCCTCGCACAACACGGACGGTTGCAGGTCGTCGGCCAGCGGCAAGCTGACCCAGGCACCGACGGCCACAGCCCCCAATGACGCCAGGGCTTGTGCCAGGTACTGGCCGTTTTCCTGACAGTGCCGGGGCGAGTCGTTGGCTTGCACGTAATCCAGCGCGGCCAGGGCTGCCACACAGGCCATGGGATTACCGGCAGTGGTGCTGCCGTGTTTGGCCGGGCTGCTGCGCCCATAGACCTGCCAGGCCATGTGTTCGCTGCAGGTATAGGTGCCGATGGGAATTGCACTGCCGCCCAGGGGCCCGCCGAGTACAACGATGTCCGGAATCGGACGATAACGCTGGAAGCCGAACAACGAACCCAGGCTGCCAAGGCAACTGTGGGTATCGACCGCGATGACCGGTGCCGACGCTTTTGCCGCGCGAGCATGCAATTGCTCGATCAAATCGGCATCGAGCAACTGCAACCGGCCGTTTGCATCCGTGCGGGTATTGCTGTGGCACACCGCGAAGCAATCATTCCAGTCCACCGTGTCCAGGTCAGCCAAGTGACGGATCGCCACCCGCTTGAACCCAAGGAACGCCTGGACACCCAGGTCACCTTGCGCGGCATTGAGGCAGCGTCCGTAAGTCAGCGAACCGTAGTCGCCGCCCTGGATGAACACGATGGTGTTGCCCTTGGGCTTGAGCCCTTTGCACAACTTCAAGGCGCCCTCGAACGCTTCGTCGCCGGAGCTGCACACATAAGAGCTGGCCAGCGGGGCGGGCAGCAGCTCGGCCAGGCGTCGGCACAAGGCAATCAGCGGTTCGGACATCAGCACCCGATTGGACAGGCCCATGATCTCTGCCTGGCGAGTGACCGCCTCGATCACGGGCGGCACCTGGAAGCCAAATCCGCCGGTCAGGTCAATGATCTGCCGACCCTCGCCGTCGAGATAGGTCTCGTACTGCCCGCCGATAATCTGTTTGTTGTTTTTCATGAATACTCTCAGCGATAGCTCAAGGCGTTGAAAATGCGCCGACGCTCGTCGACGATGGTTTCCCGACCGTGCATGACCCGACGGTTATCGATCATCACCATGTCGTGGTCACGCCAGCCAACCGGGTAGGTGTATTGGGCGGAAACCTCAGCGATTTCAGCCAGGAACCCGGCAGGGATCGGCTGCCCGGCCACCGTGTCGATGACCGGCGCCTCGTAATTGAAGGAAGGCCCCAGAATGCTGTTGGCAAAGGCCGGACGCTGGCTGAAGGGGGACGTCAGGATCGCCGACGTGCTGAAGGCGTAATGGATCGAGTCATCGGCCGGGTTGAAGGAAATCAGGGTTTGCGGGTCATCGCCGATGATCTGCAACAGATCCTCGATCACGACGGCTGCCGGATCCGACAACGTTGGCGAGTAATGACAGACCAGCCGGCGCCATTTCTCCCCCGCCACGGTGCGGCTGTAGCGAATCGGATTTTCTTCAAAGAACGTGCGGCAGCCTGGGGACAGTTTCTCCAGCACCCGTTCGCCGTCACACAGGGTGGTTTGTGAACCCTTGCGCGGTGCTTCCTGGCAATAGAACCAGGTCATGTCCGGCCAGAACGGTGAGTTGCCATTTTCGCAGTGCAGGCCAACCGCCTGGCGCCCGGCGTCCACCAATTGCGCCGCGCCGCCGACCATGACCCGGGCTGGGTCCAGGCTCAACCGCGAACTGTTTTGCTTCACGTAGGCACTGAAATCCTCGGCGTTGTGAATACAGTTGCGAAACAGTACGACGCCGTAATGCCCCAGCAGCTCATACAACTCAGCCTTGCCCAGGCTGGCGAAGTGGCGCGACTCAACGATGGAGACGTCCGGGTTCTCAAAGTGAAAGGCAGGTGTGCTCATTGGATGCATTCCTTTGCAGAGTGGAAAAAACACTGGCGATATCGGCGCGTTTCGGCCGCCCCGTAACGGTGTAGAGTTGCTCGAGCAACGGGTCGTCCTGGGTCAACAACCAGAGCCGGTTCGGGCGCTCGATGTCGGAAAAGCGCCCCGCCGACCAGGCGAGCAGTTCATCGCGCGCCGGTGTCGACTCGACGCACAGCAACGCCACCAGACCGTGCTGCTCATCGAAAAACACCGCTGCGTCGCTCACGCCGGGGTATTTGCGATACTCCAGCTCAACCTGCTCGGGGCTGACGTTGCGGCCATTGGGCAGGCAGATCACGTTCTTCTTGCGCCCGTGCACATAGAGGTAGCCATCGGCATCCAGCGCGCCCAGGTCACCGGTGTCCATCCAGCCATCGTCCGACATGGAACAGGCACTCGGGTCCGTGCCTGAGTAACCACTGAACAGCGAGCTGCTCTTGACCTCGATGGTCTGGTCGGCGCCGATGCGCACCTGGACATGGGGTAACGGCTTGCCAACGCTGCCAAGACGTTGCTGTTCGAAGGTGTTCACACTGACCACCGACGCGTTCTCCGAAAGCCCGTAGCCCTGATATACCTCGATGCCTTGCGCAGCCAAGCCACGCAGGGCATCGATACTCACCGCCGCGCCGCCGCAGGTGATATGGGCGCCCGATTGCAGGTAACGCGCCAGCCGCTCGCCCTGCTCGCCCCCTTCGTTCACTTGCTCCAGGAAACGATTGATCATGACCGGCGGCACCGTCAGGGCCGTTGGCTGGACTCGCAGGATCCAGTCGACCAGGCGCTGGGCCGATGCCCCTGGCTCGCCGAGCAACGGTTCGTCCGCCGGCAGGAAATGCACGGTGCCGCCCGCCAGCAGTGGCAGGTATGCGGCGGTGACTTGCTCAAGCAGCAGACTCAGGGGCACCAGCGACAGGTAACGGCGATGAGCACCGACCGGCATGCTCTGGCGCAGCGAGGCGAGCACCGTGCCGACTGCCTGGCTGCTCAGGCGCACACCCTTTGGCCGACTGGTGGTGCCCGAGGTGTGAATGATCTTGCAGATCCAGTCACCCTCGCCGTCCGGCATCCGCAGCAAAGGCTGTTCGATCACCGGCTCGTTGAGGCGGCGCAAGCGACTGTCGGCAAAATTCAGCTTCCAGCGCTGCGCCAGCGTTCGCTGCCCTGCCGCATCCACCAGAAATCCATCGCAACGTGATGCCAAGTGTTCGGCCTGGGATTGGCTGAACGCCAGCGGCAGCGGCAACGCGGTGATCCCGGCGAACAGACAGGCCAGGTCGGCGACCAGCCAGTCGCTGCTGTTGCGCGTCGCGATCCCTAACACCACACGATCGCCATAGGCCGGCTCAGGGAAGCGTCGCTGCAGTTCGGCTGCCAGGTTAAGGGCCCGGTGCTCCAGTTCGCCGTAGGTCAGCGTCACCGACTCCGCGCCTGAATCCAACCAGTCCACCGCACAGACGGCCTGGCGATTGTCTTGCAACGCCCGTTGTAGCTGAGTGATAAACCCGCCGCTCATGGCTGCGCCCTCGCCATGACGTCGCCGGGCAATTGAGTGAATGAGGTATTGAGCGTCATGGCGGCGAAACGTGAACGTTGCGGGTCGACCCGGATGAAACCGGTGACGGGCAACTTGGCGTAATAGCTTCCCCAATTCTTGCCGCCGTCGTCGGCCAGGCGCGTTGGGTCTGCGGTCAGCAGGGGCTCGAAATCGATCTGGCAACTTTCCATCATTTGCCGTACGCGAGGTGTCACGGTGCACAACAGGTAATGCCCGCCCATGCACCAGGCCAACAACGGAATCATATTGACCAGGATCATTCCGGCCGTCAGGTGATGGGAGACCAGGTTGCCGATTTCGACAATGTTCGAGCGCTCGATGGTTTTCTCGAAACGCTGGGACAAAATCTCGTCGATGGGTTGCGTCAGGTATTGCTCGGAAAACAGTATGCGGTGATCGGCAAAAGTAATACCGGCGCAGGCAAGAATACGATCCGCCGGATCCTGAGTAACCGCAAAGTACTGCGGATTCGGTTCAACCGAGGCTGAATAAGAACTTCGAAATTTATCCCTTACAACTTCTGTGGCTTGCACCCATAACGGTGTCTTAGTTTCTGCGACACGTATTTGCATATCGTCCTCCTCCGTCCATGTACAGGATTTCTACAAAAAGCGAGGCGAGCATATTGGGGAAATTTCCTACAGGCCATTTAAAAAATAAAATGCTTCCGCTAATATATAAATAAACGTCCCTGTCATAAAAACCGGGGATGCTAGCCAACGGAATGCGCGAAAGAAGGATCTTATGCTCAATAGTAATATGCTTAGAAAGCTGGATATGCAGGACTTGATGGTGTTTGTCGCGGTGTACGAGCAGAGCAGCGTCACCGAGGTGTCCGAAGCCCTGTGTGTCAGCCAGTCAACCGTAAGCTATTGCCTGAAGAAGCTGCGCACGAGCTTCGAAGATGAACTTTTTGTTAATACCCGTAGTGGCATGTTGCCGACAAGCAAAGCCACAGCCATGTACCCTCACATACTTAGTATCCTCAAGATAATAAACACATGCCACTCTGGTATTCCGGCATTCGATCCGACCCAGAAAGAGATAACCTTCAATGTCTGTGCACCGGAATACTTTGAACTCCTTATCCTGCCCAAACTGGTCAAGCGCTTTATTGGCAGCCGATTCCCGGTCATCATTAATATCACCAAGTTTCACAGGGATATTCCGGCCGATGAGTTGATGGAGGGTCGCTTCGATCTGGTTATTTGTTTCGGCCCGAACTTCCATCGCGGCGTCAAGGGACTGCGCTCGCAAGTATTACTGGAAGATGAACTGGTTTGCGTGGTCGATAAGAACTTCACATTGTCGGAAGAGGCGTTCAACCTGGAAACGTTCGTCGCCTGCCAGCACGTTTTTCCGACACCTTGGACATCCGACACCAACATGATCGATGGATGGCTCGCCCGGCAAGGCTATAACCGCCAAATTGTCGCTCGAGCCAACAGCTACGTAGCGGCATTGAACATGATCGCCGGCACCGACTTCATCCTGACCCTGCCTCGACGCATTCAAGCGCTGACCTGCGACGAGAACACGTTCAGCCATCGTCGCCCACCGGCAGGTCTACCGAACTTCACGCTGGACATGATGTGGAGCGAAAAACCGAGCCAGGACAGCGCCAACAGCTGGTTTCGCGAACAGATCATCAAGGTTTGTGCCGAGGACGGCCTGCTTTAAATCCGCCGAGAACCGCTCGAGTCGTCGAGCGGTTCAGGTTCTGACTTTTCATCAGGCAAAAAAAATCCGGAAATCCGCACTTTCGTGGGCCTTCCAGACTTTTAAAACAGCTAAAAATGGTGGGTCGTGTGGGATTCGAACCTACGACCAATTGGTTAAAAGCCAACTGCTCTACCAACTGAGCTAACGACCCGCTGTGTGGTGGCGCGTATAATACTGATTTCTAAGGACTATTCAACACTTAATTTGAAATAAATCAAAAATAACGGGTTGGATCGCTCACACCCGCCGCACTGAAGCCTTCTGCACGCAGGCGGCAGCTGTCGCATTTGCCGCAAGCGCGGCCCTGATCATCGGCCTGATAGCAGGAAACGGTGAGCCCGTAGTCCACACCAAGCTTCACGCCCGCCTTGACGATGTCGGCCTTGCTGAGATTCTGCAACGGCGCCTGGATGCGGAAACCCTGCCCTTCCACGCCGGCCTTGGTCGCCAGGTTGGCCATGCGCTCGAACGCTTCGACGAACTCCGGACGGCAATCCGGGTAGCCAGAATAATCCACGGCATTGACGCCAATGAAAATGTCACGGGCGCCCAGCACTTCAGCCCACCCCAACGCCAGGGACAGGAACACCGTATTACGCGCAGGCACATAGGTCACCGGAATGCCCTCGCCAGGCGCCTCGGGCACGTCGATGGAACTGTCGGTCAGGGCCGAGCCACCGATGCCGTTGAGGTTCAGGCCGATCACTTTGTGTTCCACCACGCCCAAGTCCCGGGCAACCCGTTGCGCGGCGTGCAACTCAGCGCGGTGGCGCTGGCCATAGTCGAAACTCATGGTGTAGCAGCGGTAGCCTTCGGCACAGGCCATGGCCACGACCGTGGCCGAATCCAGGCCTCCGGACAACAGGATGACCGCACGTTTTTCAGCCATGTTCGAATGTTCAGTCATCTCAGCGCCCCGGCTCGTCGTTCCAAAGATATTTATGCAGCTGCAGTTGCAGGCGCACCGGCAAGTTATCCGCCACCACCCAATCCGCCAGATCCCGCGCGCTCAAATCGTGATGACTCGGCGACAACAACACTTCGCCGGCCCGCTGGTCGAGCCCGTACTGGATCAACTTGGACACGGCCCAGTCGTAATCCTCCCGCGAACAGATCACGAACTTGACCTGATCGTTGGGCGTCAGCAGTTCGATATTCTCATAGCGGTTGCGGTGCGCTTCCTTGGAGCCTGGGGTTTTCAGGTCCACGACGCGGCTGACGCGCGGGTCGACGGCCGAGATATCCAGGGCGCCGCTGGTTTCCAGCGAAACCTCGTAACCGGCATCACACAACTGCTTGAGCAAGGGGATGGCGTTGGGTTGCGCCAAGGGCTCGCCGCCCGTGACACAGACATAACGCGGACGATAACTGGCCACTTGCTCCAGGATATCGTCGAGGGTTCGCAGGGTGCCGCCACTGAAGGCGTAGGCGCTGTCACAGTATTGGCAACGCAACGGACAACCGGTGAGGCGCACGAATACCGTGGGCAGCCCAGCCGTTCGCGTTTCACCCTGCAACGAGTAAAAAACTTCGGTGATTCTCAATGTGTCTTGCATAGTCGCCACGGGCGTAACAGCTAAACAGGCTGTCCGCCTCCGTCAGGCACTTCAAGGAACCCCGCCAACGCGCAGATCCCAAAAAGCGTGTTTCATAAAAAGGGCGTGAATTCTAACGAAAAAACCCGCGACAGGCGCGGGTTTCTTCAAAACAGGTCAAACCGGCTTACATGCGTTGTAGATCACGCTGGGCCAACTGAGCCGCGGATGTACCCGGATATTGGGCCACCACCTGCTGCAGAATACCTTTCACCTTGTCGGCGTGACCGAGACGGCGCTCCACGTCAGCCAACTTGTACAGCGAATCCGGCACCTTGGCGTGCTTGGGATACAGTTGCGAAACCTTGGCGAACGCCTGGCCGGCACCTTGCAGGTCGCCCTTGGCCAGGTTCACTTCGCCCAGCCAGTATTGGGCATTGCCCGCGTACTGGCTGTTTGGGTATTTGCGCAGGAAAGCGGCAAAGGCCTGGCTGGCCTTGTCGAAATCCTTGGCCTTGATCAGGTCGAAGGCAGCATCGTAATAGAGCTTTTCCTTCGCCGGATCAGCCGGCTCGCCACCGGCGGCAGGTGCTGCTGGGGCAGCTGCCCCCGCGCCTGCGGCTGCACCGGGGGCGTTCAAGTCGCCACCGGCTGGAGAATTCTCAGGAGTCGCGGCAGGTGCAACGCCGGATCCTATGCGCCGATCAAGATCCTGGTATCGCTCCAGGCTTTCCTGCTTCATGCGCGAAATATCATTTTGCAGTTCTTCGATCACACCCTGTTGGCGCGAGATCTGATCCTGCATTTGCTGCAGTTGGTTGAACAGCTGGCCCTGTGCCGAGACAGGGGCCGAAACCCCTCCCCCGGCATAGGCGCCGTTCGTACCGTAACCTGCAGGCGGATAGCTGCTCCCGCTATTGTTATAGCCGGCATCGTTATCGACCACAGGAACCGCAGCCCACGCCGCAAGCGGCGCGAGGCTGAGAGCCAGAACAGTTACAGCACGACGGCACGTTCGCATGACGAATTACTTACGCAGTTCGACGCGACGGTTTTGAGCCCAGGACTGCTCGTCGTTGCCGGTGGCAACTGGACGCTCTTCGCCGTAGGAAACCAGTTCCAGCTGAGCTGGGGAAACACCTTGCAGTACCAGGTAGCGCTGAACGGCTTTCGCACGACGCTCGCCCAGTGCCATGTTGTACTCACGAGTACCACGTTCGTCGGTGTTGCCTTCCAGAACAACGCGAGCGCCGTTCGACTTCAGGTCTTTGGCGTGAACGTCCAGAGCGCGCATGGCTTCTGGCTTCAGGTCCGAGCTGTCGTATTCGAAGTAGAAGGTGGTGATTGCGCGCAGAGCAGCTTCTTCGCTCAGGGAGCCGTCAACGGCACCAGTGTTAGCGCCGTAACCAGCGTTTGGATCAACAGCGCCTTCACCGGCATTGTCGCCGCCTTTGGACGAGCAACCTACAGCTACAGCCATGGCCAGAGCCAGCGCAGCAAATTTACCAAACTTCAGCATTTCCATCGTGAAACTCCTAATGAACCCCAGTGTGTTAAGTAAAACGTATTGCGCCGCGTCAGTTCAGGTAAGGGGACCAGGACGGTTCTCTGACTTCGCCTTGAGCGGTAGGAAGCGGGAGCCTCACGCGTCCATTAATGGACACGAGCATCAAGACTCCCCGGCCCTGCTGGCGGGTGGCGTAGATTACCATGGTGCCGTTGGGCGCAACAGTAGGTGACTCGTCCAGAGTGCTATCAGTGAGGATTTTTACACTTCCGCGCTGCAAATCCTGGGCCGCCACCTTGAAATTGGTGAAACCGTCCTGGCGATGGATCATCACCAGGGTCTTTTCGTCCGCCGACAGTTTAGGGTTGGCATTGTAGTTACCGACGAAAGTCACGCGCTCGGCACCACCGCCACCGGCGCTGGTCTTGTAGATCTGAGGCTTGCCGCCACGGTCGGAGGTGAAGTAGATGGTCGAGCCATCCTTGCCCCAGAACGGTTCGGTGTTGATGCCCGGGCCGTTGGTGACACGGGAGATCGAGCGCGAAGCCAGGTTCATCACATAGATGTCCGGGTTACCGTCCTTGGACAGCACGAACGCCAGGCGCGAACCGTCCGGCGACCAGGCTGGTGCGCCGTTCAGGCCTTCGAAGTTAGTGATCTGCTCACGACGGCCGGTGTCGATGTGCTGCACGAAAATACGCGGACGCTTCTGCTCGAACGAGACATAGGCGATGCGCTTGCCATCGGGGGCGAAGCGCGGCGACAGGATCGGCTCGCGCGATTGCAGCAAGGTCACCGCACGCGCGCCGTCATAGTCGGAACGCTGCAGGGTGTAGCGGGTGTTGTTCTCGGAGAAACGCTCGGCCGTCACGTAGAGCATGCGAGTGGAGAACGCGCCCTTGATGCCGGTGAGTTTCTCGAACGACTGGTCGGCGATGTAGTGCGACATGTCGCGCAGTTGATCGACACTGCCCGACACGCTGCCGGTCAGCACTTGCTGCTCGGTGGCGACGTTGAACAGGGCGTACTGCACCTGCAGGCGACCGCCGGCCGGAACGATGCTGCCGACCATGATGTACTGGGCACCCAGGGCCTTCCAGTCACGGTAGATGACCTCGCTGGCCTGGGTTGGCAGGCTGATCATGTTCTGCTTCGGAATCGGCGCGTAGTAACCCGAGTTGCGCAGGTCGTTGCCGATGATTTCCGCCATGTCGTCCGGCAGGACGTTACCGCCCTGCCAGCCGAACGGTACGACGGCGATCGGGGTGGCCCGATCGGTGCCGCTGCTGATCAGGATGTTCTTTTCCTCTGCTACCGCTATCCCTGCCAGGCAGCAGATAACGACCAGCATTGATCGAAGAAGGTTTCTCACAAGCCTAAATCCTCAGGATTGAATGTCATCTTGAATGAACGATAAGGAGCAAAGTCACTAGGGCTCAAGCCCTGCATCTCCGTCAATCGCCCAATATTTTTCACGGCCGCTACCGCCGAAGCGTCAAAAGCAGCATCGCCACTGGACTTTGTGACCGAGGCACCCGTTACGGTACCGTCCGGCAACATATTGATCCGAAGCTCTACTTTCATGCCTTTGCGCGCCGAAGGCGGAAGATTCCAACCTTCCGAAACACGTAGCCTGATCAGGTCATCGAAATCACCTGCCACTTCGTCGCCAATCTCATCCGACTTGGTCGCCGCACGCTCCGGCTTATCCGAAAGCAACTCAGCCAGCGCCTGGGCCTTTTTGTCCTCAGCGGATTTACGCGCTGCATCCTGGGCCTTTTTCTTGGCGGCGTCGGCAGCGGCTTTCTTCTTCGCGTCCTCGGCGACTTTCTTTTTCGCCTCGTCAGCTTCAGCTTTTTTCTTGGCGTCTTCGGCCGCTTTTTTCTTGGCGTCCTCGACGATCTTTTTCTTCGCTTCTTCAGCGGCCGCTTTCTTGGCCTCTTCTTCAGCGGCTTTCTTGGCTTCTTCTTCGGCTTTCTTCTTGGCTATATCAGCCAATTGTTTCTCTTCTGCCTTTTTGGCCTCGGCGGTTTTCTTCGCTTCGTCGGCTTTCTTGGCCTCGTCAGCCTTTTTCGCCTCGTCCGCTTTCTTCGCCTCATCGGCCTTCTTGGCTTCCTCGGCCTTTTGAGCCGCGTCCTCTTTCTTTTGTTCCGCAGCCTTTATCGCTTCCTGCTCGACCTTCTTCTGTTCCAACTGCTCGACTTCAGTCTGGCGCGCGGCGGTTTTCTTCGCCTCACCCGCAATCTTCTGATTGGTCTGGGTGGTTGCCGGACTTTTCGATTTAAGCTGGTAAAGGGTCGCCTGAACGATCGGCTTGGCCGGTGGCAACTCCGGGGTCATGGCAAAACTGACGAACAGCATGCCGAACACCAGCACATGCAGGCCGATGGCCAGGACACTGGGCCAGAAGTAGCTTTCCGAGGCGGACGGCTCTCGCTGTTGCTGCATCAGGGGGCCTCGGTGATCAAGCCAACATTACCGACCCCGGCTTTCTGCAGGCCGCCCATGGCGCCCATCACGGCACCGTAGTCGACAGTCTTGTCGCCACGAATGAAGACCTGGGTGCGCTTGCCGTTACTGTTGCCGGCATTGATGATCTTGGTCACCGCATCGGTCATCTGCGGCAAGGTCATGGCCCGGTCCTGCTGCTTCTCGGTGTCCACTTCACTGCCAAGGTTCCAGTAGTAGGTCTTGTCAGCCTTGATCGAAATGGTCAGTACCTGGGTGTTGTTGTCCTGCGGCAAGGCTTCGCTGGAAACCTTGGGCAGATCGACCTTCACGCCCTGATTGAGCATGGGCGCGGTCACCATGAAGATGACCAGCAGCACCAACATCACGTCGATGTAGGGCACCACGTTCATCTCGGCGACCGGCTTGCGCTTTTTTCGGGCTCGAGCGATTAAAGCCATTGGGAAATACCTGCTTATTCTTCGCTGGTGTGCACTTTACGGTGCAGGATCGCCTGGAATTCATCGGCGAAGGTGTAGTAACGGCCAGTCAGCATCTCGCTGCGGGCAGCGAAGCGGTTGTAGGCGATAACGGCCGGAATGGCCGCGAACAGACCGATGGCGGTGGCGATCAGTGCCTCGGCGATGCCCGGGGCCACAGTGGCGAGGGTCGCTTGCTGCGCGGAAGCCAGGCCACGGAAGGAGTTCATGATCCCCCACACGGTACCGAACAGACCGATATACGGGCTGACCGAACCAACGGTGGCCAGGAACGACAGGCCCTGTTCGAGCTTTTCTTCCTCGCGGGAAATGGCGACGCGCATGGCACGGGCCACACCTTCCATCACCGCCTCAGGGTCGACGCCCGGCTGCTGGCGCAGGCGAGAGAACTCCTTGAAGCCGGCACGGAAGATTTGCTCGACGCCCGAGTCCGGGTCCGGGTTGCTGCCGGCCTGGCGATAGAGCTTGGACAGGTCGATGCCGGACCAGAAGCGCTCTTCGAAGCTCTCCAGGGCGCGACGACCGGCACGCAGCATGTTGCTGCGCTGAAAGATCATGATCCATGAGGTCACCGATGCGGCTACCAGGGTCAGCATTACCAGTTGCACCACGACGCTGGCATTGCTGACCAAGCTCCACATGGAGGAATGGTCGACGACGTTAGCTTCCACGCTTTATCTCCTGCTCTGAGTGTGTACCCGCGCCGCTCACGCCGGCAAAGGCCGCACGTAGAGCTTCGGGAATGGCCCGGGGTTTCAAACTATGGGTGCGCACACAGGCCACCAAAAACTGCCCTTCGCAGAGCAGCACGTTATCCGTAGCCCGCCTGACCTGCTGCTTGAAGCGCAGGCTGACACGGTTCAATTCGATGACATCGGCACTTACCACCAGTTCGTCGTCCAGTCGCGCCGGCGCGTGGTAACGCGCTTCGCTGGAATGCACGACGAATAACAGGTCCTCCCCTGCCAGCGCGGATTGGGCAAAACCCAGTTCCCGCAGCCGTTCGGTTCGAGCCCGTTCCATAAACTTGAGGTAATTGACGTAGTAGACGATGCCGCCGGCATCGGTGTCCTCGTAATAAACGCGACAGCGATGTGCGAACGACTCCAGCCCGTTTTGCGCGCGCATACTCTAGTGCTTACTCCTCAGGTTGCCAATCGGCCAGGCAACTGTTTTTTCATTCTCGAACGCATTGACGCTCCGGGCTTCGTCTGGGACAGCACGAACCGGAAAAAAGTCGGCGTACAGAGCTCGTTCAATCGTCCACGGCATCGAGGAATTCGTCTACCACCGGCATCTCGCCCATTCGTGTCGGGATGTTTAAGCCAAAGTGCAGATAAGCATGGCGGGTCACCACACGCCCACGAGGCGTGCGCATGATGTAGCCCTGTTGGATCAGGTACGGTTCCAGCACATCTTCAATGGTGTGACGCTCTTCGCTGATGGCCGCCGCCAGGCTGTCCACGCCCACCGGGCCACCGTCGAACTTCTCGATCATGGTCAGCAGCAGGCGCCGGTCCTGGTGGTCGAAACCACGCTCGTCGATGTCCAGCAGGTTCAGCGCCAGGTCGGCAATCGGCTTGGTGATGTGGCCCTTGGCCCGGACTTCGGCAAAATCCCGGACCCGGCGCAGCAAGCGGTTGGCGATCCGCGGCGTCCCCCGGGCACGCCGGGCGATCTCATAAGCACCGTCCGGGTCCAGTGGCAACCCGAGGATGCCCGCCGAGCGGCTGACAATCGTCGCCAGGTCGGCGTTGTTGTAGAACTCCAGGCGCTGGACGATACCGAAACGGTCCCGCAGCGGGTTGGTCAGCATGCCGGCACGAGTGGTGGCACCCACCAGGGTGAAGGGCGGCAGGTCCAGCTTGATGGAGCGCGCCGCCGGCCCTTCGCCAATCATGATGTCGAGCTGGAAATCTTCCATGGCCGGGTATAGCACTTCCTCGACGATCGGCGACAACCGATGGATTTCGTCGATAAAGAGTACGTCATGGGGCTCAAGGTTGGTCAGCAACGCCGCCAGGTCGCCCGGCCGTTCAAGCACCGGCCCCGACGTGCTCTTGATCGAGACCCCCATTTCCTGGGCAATGATGTTGGCCAGGGTGGTCTTGCCCAGGCCCGGCGGGCCGAAGATCAAGGTGTGGTCCAGCGACTCGCTGCGCCCACGGGCCGCCTGGATGAACAGCTCCATCTGCTCGCGCACGGTCGGTTGGCCGATGTAGTCGGCCAGGCTGACAGGACGAATCGCGCGGTCCTGGATTTCCTCGCGGTCACGGGGGGCGCCCGTGGCGGCGATCAGACGGTCAGCTTCAATCACTTAAATCATTCCCTTCAGGGCACGGCGAATCATGTCTTCGGTGCTCAGGCCTTTTTCCTTGATGGCGGAAATCGCCTTGCTGGCCTCCTGCGGCTTGTAGCCCAGGGAGATCAACGCGGTGACCGCATCGTTTTCGGCGCTGACCGCCGGCACCGGCGCGTCCGGCTGGTTCGGCACCAAGGCGAACATCGCCGGCACCGCCTCCCAGGCCTTGAAGCGGTCCTTGAGTTCGACCAACAGGCGCTCGGCGGTTTTCTTGCCCACCCCCGGCACCTTGGTCAGCGCCGAGGTGTCCTGGGACTGCACGCAGCGCACCAGTTCGTCGACTTCCAGGCTCGACATCAAGGCCAGGGCCAGTTTCGGGCCGACGCCATTAAGACGAATCAACTCGCGGAAGAAATCCCGCTCGCGCTTGCCGACGAAACCATAGAGTAACTGCGCATCCTCGCGCACGACCAAATGGGTGTGCAGGGTCAGCGGCTCGCCGACCGACGGCAAGCGATACAGCGTGGTCATGGGCACTTCCAGCTCATAACCCAGGCCATTTACATCCAGAATCAGGTGCGGCGGCTGTTTTTCAGCCAGGGTGCCGCGCAAGCGTCCAATCACGTTTCAGATCCTTGGGTGTTGGCCAACCCGCAGGCTGGCGAGTAACAGCCCGGGCAGGAAGGCCGACGACACAGGCGCAAGATGCTCGGGCTCACGAAGATTGCGCTGATGCTATCAGAGACGCAGGCGCCCGCCACGACTGCGTGCAGTCCCCAGGCCATGAGGCAGCAGACTGGAACGGGTATGGGCATGGCAAATGGCGATGGCCAGGGCGTCGGAGGCGTCGATTTGCGGCTTGCTGACCAACTTCAACAGGTGCATCACCATCATTTGCACCTGCTCCTTGTTCGCCGCCCCCGTGCCGACGACCGCCTGCTTGACCTGGGTCGCGGTGTACTCGGCGATCTCCAGGTTTTCCTCGGCGCCAGCCACGATGGCCGCACCCCGGGCCTGCCCCAGCTTCAGGGCCGAATCGGCGTTGCGCGCCATGAAGACCCGTTCGATGCCCATGGTCACCGGGCCGTAGGTCTGGATGACTTCGCGCACACCGCGATAAACGATCTGCAAGCGCTCATGCAGCTCACCCGCACCGGTGCGGATGCAACCAGAGGCGACGTACACGCAGCCGCGCCCGGTATCACGAACCACACCGTAGCCGGTGATGCGCGAACCTGGGTCGATACCAAGGATTAAAGTCATAGCGCCTGCGGTTTGAAGAGGATTTGACCAGACCTGTGGGAGCGAGCTTGCTTGCGATGGCGTCGGGTCAGCAAGCACAGTGTTGACTGAAGTATCGCTATCGCGAGCAAGCTCGCTCCCACATTGGCATTCGTGCAGTTAAATGGAAGCCATCAGCCCAGCTGTTCAGCCACCGACTCCGGAATATCGGCGTTGGAATAAACGTTCTGCACGTCATCCAGGTCTTCCAGCATGTCGATCAGCTTGAGCACCTTCTCGGCACCTTCCAGGTCCAGTTCGGCACTGGTAGTCGGCTGCATGACGATTTCCGCGTCGGCGGCCTTGAAACCGGCCGCCTCCAGGGCATTGCGCACGGCATAGAAGCTGGCGAACGACGTGAACACGTCGAACGAGCCGTCTTCATGGCTGACCACGTCATCGGCGTCGGCCTCCAGGGCCGCTTCCGTCAGGGCATCTTCATCGAGGCCCGGGGCGAAGCTGATTTGCCCCTTGCGCTCGAACAGATAGGCCACCGAGCCGTCGGTGCCCAGGTTGCCACCGCATTTGCTGAACGCGTGACGCACGGCGGCAGCGGTACGGTTGCGGTTGTCGGTCATGCATTCGACCATCACCGCCACGCCGCCCGGGCCATACCCTTCGTAGGTCAGTTCTTCGACGTTGTCAGCCTCGGTCGCACCCGCGCCACGGGCGATGGCCCGGTCGATGATGTCGCGGCTCATGTTGGCACCCAAGGCCTTGTCCAGGGCCAGGCGCAGACGCGGGTTGGAACCCGGATCGCCGCCACCCTGGCGGGCCGCGACCGTCAGCTCACGGATCCACTTGGTGAAGATCTTGCCTCTCTTGGCATCCTGACGTTCTTTGCGGTGCTTGATGTTCGCCCACTTGGAATGACCTGCCATAACTCGCTCCGTTTCTCTTTGGAACATTGCCCGCCCTGCGCGTGGGCAGTGGCCGGCAATCAGAAATATCGACCCCAATGAAAAGGCGCATCCGAAGATGCGCCCTCTCAGGTGCCAGCCTTACTCAGCCTTTGGCTGTTCACGCAGACGGATGTGCAACTCGCGCAACGCCTTGGCGTCCACCACGCCCGGGGCCTGGGTCATGACATCGGCCGCGCTCTGGGTTTTCGGGAACGCGATCACTTCACGGATCGACTGGGCGCCGGTCATCAGCATCACCAGGCGGTCCAGGCCGAAGGCCAGGCCACCATGGGGCGGTGCACCGTACTTCAGCGCGTCCAGCAGGAAGCCGAACTTCTCTTCCTGCTCGGCTTCGTTGATGCCCAGCAGGCGGAACACCGCCTGTTGCATTTCCTTGCGATGGATACGGATCGAACCGCCACCCAGCTCGGTACCGTTCAGGACCATGTCGTAGGCGCGCGACAGAGCGGTGGCCGGGTTGGCCTCCAGCTCTTGCGGCGAGCACTTCGGCGCGGTGAACGGGTGGTGCAGCGCGGAGAAGCTGCCGTCGTCGTTTTCTTCGAACATCGGGAAGTCAACGACCCACATCGGTGCCCACTCGCAAGTCAGCAGATTCAGGTCGTGGCCCAGCTTGATGCGCAGCGCGCCCAGGGCTTCGCTGACGATCTTGGCCTTGTCGGCGCCGAAGAACACGATGTCGCCGTCAACCGCACCCACGCGATCGAGGATCACATTGAGGTTGGCTTCCGGAATGTTTTTCACGATGGGCGATTGCAGGCCATCGACACCGGCGGCGCGCTCGTTGACCTTGATGTACGCCAGGCCCTTGGCACCGTAGATACCGACGAACTTGGTGTAATCGTCGATCTGCTTGCGCGGCATGCTGGCGCCGCCTGGAACACGCAGGGCCGCGATACGGCATTTCGGGTCGTTGGCCGGGCCGCTGAACACCTTGAACTCGACGTCCTTGAGCTGATCGGCCACGTCCACCAGTTCCAGCGGGTTACGCAGGTCCGGCTTGTCGGAACCGTAGCGGCGCATGGCCTCTTCGAAGGTCATGTGCGGGAACTCGCCGAATTCCAGACCCAACACTTCCTTGAACAGGTTGCGGATCATGCCTTCGGTCAGGCCCATGATGTCTTTTTCGTCGAGGAAGCTGGTCTCGATGTCGATCTGAGTGAACTCAGGCTGACGGTCGGCACGCAGGTCTTCGTCGCGGAAGCACTTGGCGATCTGGTAGTAGCGATCGAACCCGGCCACCATCAGCAGTTGCTTGAACAGCTGTGGCGACTGCGGCAGGGCGAAGAAGCTGCCGGGGTGGGTACGGCTCGGCACCAGGTAGTCGCGGGCGCCTTCCGGCGTGGCGCGGGTCAGGATCGGCGTCTCGACGTCGAGGAAGCCGTTTTCGTCCAGGTAACGACGGATGCTGGTGGTCATGCGCGAACGCAGGCGCAGCTTCTCGGCCATTTCCGGGCGACGCAGGTCGATGAAGCGGTAGCGCAGGCGTGTTTCCTCGCCCACGTCGGAGTATTCGTTGAGTGGGAACGGCGGGGTTTCCGACTCGTTGAGCACTTCCAGCTCGTAGCCCAGCACTTCGATCATGCCCGACGCCATGTTGGCGTTGCCGGCGCCGGCCGGGCGCAGGCGCACCTTGCCGGTGATCTTGACGACGTATTCGCTGCGCACGCGGTCGGCGGTGGCGAAGGTTTCAGCGCGGTCCGGATCGAACACCACCTGGGCCAGGCCTTCACGATCACGGATATCGAGGAAAATCACCCCGCCATGGTCACGGCGACGATGGACCCATCCGCAAAGAGTAACTTCCTGACCTTCCAGGCTTTCGTTCAGTTGGCCGCAATAATGGCTGCGCATCATGGTAGTGGTTTCACTTCTCGTAATTCGACATTCGGTTGGAGGCCCTGCCCGTGCAAGAACTCGCGCGTATTCAACTCAATCAGCTTTGTCGCCACCGGCCAGGTTCTTCTTGGCGCCGGTCTTGAAGTCGGTTTCATACCAGCCCGTGCCGCCAAGGCGGAAACCAGGCATGGAGAGCATCTTTTTCAGTTCCGGCGCCTGGCAGGCAGGGCAGTCGACCAGCGGTGCCGCGCTGATCTTTTGAATGGCTTCCATCTGATGACCACAGGAAGCACATTGATAGTCGTACATCGGCATGGGGTTGTCTCGGCGATCAGGTTACACGCGCAAAGGCGGGGCTTTGCGGCAAAGAGCGGGATTATATCCATTAAATGCGGCCTGTGCAGCCGTAAGACCGCACAGTCATCGCCGAGTAGATGCCGTGCAGGAGCTACGTAGGAGCTGACGAGTGCAACGAGGCTGCGATCTTGCCCCAGACACTTGAGTCTAAAGCGCAAGAGCAAAAGATCCCAGCCTTCGGCAGCGCCTACGCCGCACCATGATCCATCCCGGTGTCCTTCAAACTGTGCACCACGCAGACCACGCGCACCAGCCCGCTGAAATTGCGCACTCCGCCATGGCGCAGGTGCACTTCCCTGTCCACATGGGACAGCAACGTGCTGATGGAGCAGCGGTTGAGCTCGGCCATGTCACCGAGGATATCCCAATAGACCTGCTCCAACCGCAGACAGGTGGCGAACCCGTTCAGGCGAATGGATCGGGCCAAGGGCCGGGCCAGTTGCATATCGAACCCCCGGATGAACGGGTCGACGCTGATGGGCTGAAAACGCCCCAGTCGCCCTTCCCCGGGTTCTTTTCCTTGAATCATACCGTTGACACTCCTTTGCCATACGAGCCTCTGGGTTGGAACAACCCATCTGTGGCTCTATGGAAGCTCAACGGCATCGCCAGTTCCAGACGACTTTATGACCATGGACGTAGGACAAGCCAACAGCAGGCCGGCGACGAATTACGCCGTCCTACACCCAGCGTGCAGGCGATATCGCCCTTGTGGCGAGGGAGCTTGCTCCCGCGCCACGATACAACGCGAGCCCTATTAGTTTTCCAACAGCGCCCGCAACATCCACGCGGTCTTTTCGTGAACCTGCATGCGCTGGGTCAGCAGGTCGGCCGTGGGCTCGTCGCTGACCTTGTCCAATAAAGGAAAGATGCCACGGGCCGTACGCGTCACCGCTTCCTGGCCCTCGACCAGTTGCCGGATCATGTCTTCGGCAGCCGGCACGCCTTCCTCTTCCTTAATAGAGGACAGGCGTGCATACACCGAGTAGGCACCCGGGGCCGGGAAGCCAAGGGCGCGGATTCGCTCGGCAATCAGGTCCACCGCCAGGGCCAGCTCGTTGTATTGCTCCTCGAACATCAGGTGCAGGGTCCGAAACATCGGCCCTGTGACGTTCCAGTGGAAATTGTGGGTCTTGAGATACAGCACATAGGTATCCGACAGCAGGCGCGAAAGCCCGTCGACGATGGACTTGCGATCTTCTTCACTGATACCGATATCAATTGCCATGGGGGTTGATCTCCTTAAGGTGATGAATTCGACAACGGCCCTAACCACTCTAGTGGTTCTGGCCGCCTACGGCCTGCGACAGATTGCCAGCCCTGCAGAACCGACAAGCCAAGGCAGCCGACGGTTCCGACACCTGGGAAATTCAACGCCGCTTGCCTGGCGCATTCAAGCAGTCACGGGGCTTTTCTGGCCGACGAACAGCGCGGTGCACGCCCGTAACGGGTTTGAGAAGGCCCGAGCTTTGCTGTTAAATAGGCAGTGTGTCGCTACGCTTAATTTTCCCGGGCGTAGCGCATAGGCTGATTCGGATACGTGTCCAACGCCTCTCATTGTTTCGAAGCGAACCGTGCCCGACCCGCTCTTCCTTGTGATCTGTCTTAACCGTGAGCCAATCAAAATGTTGAAAATCGTCCACTTGCTAATGGGCGCAGCTGCCCTGCTGCTGTCCTTCATCCCTAGCCTGGGTTCCGAAGCCACACCTTACCTGCAACACCCCGATGCACTGTACCTGGCCTTTTTCGGCCTGCTCAACCTGACCCTTGCCCCCGTCATCCCTTACTGGAACAAAGGTCCACGTCACCAACTGCAAAACCTTGTCAGCGCCCTGCTGGTATTGGCCGTTGCCCTGCAAACCCTGGCCCTGCTGGCACCCATGCCGGAAATCGGCGGTCAACCGGCCATTCTGTTCAGCCTGGGCGCGGCACTGCTCGCCGTGGCACTGCACCTGGCCGTCAGCTTCTACAAGAAGTCGTCGCCGGCCGCCGCGGCGCAGAACTACGACATGTCCAACCGCGATACCGGCACGGTGAAGTGGTTCAACACGTCCAAAGGGTTCGGCTTCATTTCCCGCGACTCCGGCGATGACATTTTCGTGCATTTCCGGGCCATTCGTGGCGAAGGCCATCGCGTCCTGGTAGAAGGCCAGCGCGTGGAGTTCTCCGTGATGAATCGCGACAAGGGCCTGCAGGCCGAAGACGTGATCGCTGCGCTGCCGCGCCGCTGATCCAAGCGTAAAAAAACCGCGATGCAGCCTGGCTGCTCGCGGTTTTTTATTGCCCGTCAAACGGCAATCGGGCCGTATCAGTAGTGAGGGGGCGGCGCCTCTTCTTCGAACGATTCGAATTGACCCGCCATTTCTTCCTGGCGCTTGAGCAACGCCGCCATCTGCAGCTGCAGACGCTCGACAACCCGCTGCTGCGCCACCAGCACATCATTCAATGCCTGGATGGTGTCATCCTGAAACGCCAGGCGGCTTTCCAGATCGGTTACGCGTTCTTCAAGGTTCATGGTTCAGCCCTCCAGAAACTTGAAATCATCGGCCAGGGCCACTCGCAACCGTTCGCGAATGGCCGCGACCTGCCCTGCATTATAAGGCTGGGCCGGGTGTTTGCCCCAGACCGGCGCAGGCCAGGCGGCATCATCACGCTTGCGCACGATGACATGCATGTGCAATTGACTGACGACGTTACCTAAGGTTGCAACGTTCATCTTGTCGGCATCGAACGAATCCTTGAGGGTTTCGGCCAGCGCCGTGGTTTCTTTCCACAGCTGTAATTGATCGATGTCATCCAACTGAAACAATTCACTGATATTTTCTCGCCGCGGCACGAGGATGAACCACGGGTAATTGGCGTCGTTGGACAAGAGCAAACGGCACAACGGGAAATCGCCAATGGGCAATGTGTCTTGTTGCAGTCGTGGATCTAAGGCAAACACCGCGCGTACTCCTCGTTATCGATTCTGCCCGGCTCAGCGACCCGCGGGCCTGCATCGGGCACAGATGCGCAGCATACCCGCGAACGCCGGATCGATCACTGCGTACCGTCCCGATGTCCGCGCCTTCGAATTTTTTTCAACGCCGGAGCAGCAACCCGTGCAAGCGGACGCACCAACACAGCGCAGCGGCACGGCACAGTCCCGAGAGATCCGTGCCAGGGCCCAGGCAAAGCCTCGACGCTGTAAGATTTTCGTACAACCTGAAAATTTTTTGCACCAAAACAGCACAGTGCGTCTACGCTCAGTGCACAAAGCATCCGTGATTTACTCACTGGGCAGGGTGAACCGGTAACGTTTTTGGTTGTCTCGCCGAATTCATCGACGCCAAACACGGGAGCCCACACGAGTCAACCCTATTTAAAACAAGGCCTTTGGAGCCCGGTTTCATGAGGTTTCACCGCGTCAACCGATGAAATGTGAAAAAAATGTAAACGAAATTCGAGTTTGAGCATGCTTGTTGCATTCATACTCGCACTGTCCAAAGGGCTCGCCGGAAGCGGGACCCTGCCGACATACAAATTTAAAGTGGCAAGGCTGCCCACAGGAGCTTCAAGCGCGGTAATGACGGACTCTTTACACCGATGCCGGAAAGAAAAAACAACATTAAAGTTGTGAATACGGTTGCGTCGGAACAGCTGAAATGCGACATGGATCGAGCCATTGGCGACATGGTCGTAAAGAAGCTGAAAGGTTGAATGGGCAAGTATCGCCAAAGAATGTCGGCGTGATATAAGTTTGCGCCGACACAATAAAGAAAGAGCCGCCCAGATAATAAAACAGGTGGGACGGCAGTACTCTTAAAACCAAAGGAGCAAATCACGATGCGCGTGATGAAGTGGAGCATGATCGCACTGGCCGTTGCTGCAGCAGCCAGTACTCAAATGGCCTCGGCCGCACCTTTTGTAAGTGACCAAGCTGAAGCCAAAGGCTTTGTTGAAGATGCCAGCGCCAAACTGCTGCTGCGCAACTACTACTTCAACCGTGACCGCAAAGACGGCGCTACCGACCAGAAAGACTGGACCCAGGGTATCTGGGGTAACTTCAACTCCGGTTACACCCAAGGCACCGTAGGCGTCGGTATCGATGCATTCGGTTACCTGGCGGTCAAACTGGACGGCGGCGATGGCACTGGCGGCACCGGCAACATGAGCCGCGATGCCGATGGCGACGTCAACGACAGCCAAGGTAAAGCCGGCGCAGCCATCAAGTTCCGCGTCTCCAAGACCGAGCTGAAAATCGGCGACCAACAGCCAAGCACTGCTCCAGTGTTCGCTGTAGGTGGTTCCCGCGTCCTGCCTCAAACTGCCAGCGGTTTCCAACTGCAGAGCAGCGAAGTCAAAGACCTCGACCTCGAAGCCGGTCACTTCTACTCGGCGACCAGCCAGGACCGCAACGCCCGTAACGGCGGCCTGTTTGCAACCTACGCTGGCGTAGAAGCCAACACCATCGACTACGCTGGCGGCAAATACTCGTTCAGCGACAACCTGAGCGCATCGGTATACGGCGCCCAGTTGGAAGACATCTGGAACCAGTACTACGGTAACCTGAACTACACCATCCCAATGGGTGGCGATCAGTCGCTGAACCTGGACGGTAACATCTACCGCACCACCGACACCGGCAGCTCCAAGGCCGGCGACATCAGCAACACCGCGTTCTCCCTGGCAGCTGCTTTCTCGTTCCTGAAAGCGCACACCGTCACCGTTGCCTTCCAGAAAATCAACGGCGACACACCGTTCGACTACATTGGTGTGGGCACGAACAACCGTGGCGGCGACTCGATCTTCCTCGCCAACTCCATCCAGTACTCCGACTTCAACGCTCCTAACGAGAAATCTGCCCAGATCCGTTACGACATCAAGATGGCTGAGTACGGCGTTCCTGGTCTGAGCTTCATGACTCGTTACGTTAAAGGTTGGGACATCGACGGCACCAACACGCCTGCTGGCAGCCCTTACGCTGGCCTGTACGGTGAAGATGGCAAGCACAACGAAACCAACTTCGAAGCCAAGTACGTTGTTCAGTCTGGCCCGGCAAAAGATCTTTCCTTCCGTGTTCGTCAAGCTTGGCACTACGCTAACGCTGACGAAGGTGAAGGCGACGTCAAAGAGTTCCGCCTGATCGTCGACTACCCGATTTCGGTTCTGTAATTGCCGAAAGTCTGTTTGCGGTAATCAAAAAAAGGCCCATCTTCGGATGGGCCTTTTTTATTGGATCAACTTTTTACGCAAGGCCTGACTTGAAGGTCAGACAACAATCGATCGAGTATTACGCCGAGGTCGATTCCTGAACGACCCGAATCACGCGTTGTGGAAACGGAATATCAATGCCCGCGTCCTTCAAGCGATCCCGCGCTTGTTCATTGAGCATGAACATCACGCTCCAATAATCCGCGGTCTTCACCCAGATACGCAGCGACACCGTGATGGAACTGTCGCCCAAGGTGGAAATCACCGCTTCAGGTGCCGGATCCGCCAGCACACGCTCATCCTTAGCCAGCTCCAGCAACACTTCCCGGGCCTTTTGCAGGTCCGCCTGGTAATCCACGCCGACATCAAACACGACCTTGCGGGTCGGCTGGCGGTTGGTGTTGGTGATGATGCCGTTGGAGAGATTGCCGTTGGGCACGATGACGGTCTTGTTGTCACCGGTGCGCAACACGGTGTGGAAGATCTGGATGCTATCGACCGTACCGGCCACACCTTGGGCTTCGATCCAGTCACCGATGCGGAACGGGCGGAACAGCAGGATCAACACGCCACCGGCGAAGTTCGCCAGGCTGCCTTGCAGGGCCAGGCCAATCGCCAGGCCGGCGGCACCAATGGCGGCGACGAACGAAGTGGTTTCCACGCCGATCATCGAAGCGACGCTGACGATCAACAATATCTTCAGAATGATGTTGGCCAGGGTACTGATGAACCCTTGCAGCGCCAGGTCGGCGTTACGCAGGGCCAGCAGCGCACCCAGTTTCTGCGTCACTTTGTTGATCAACCACCAGCCGATGGCCAGGGTGATAACCGCCAGCAGCACGCGGCTGCCGTACTCCATGATCATGGGGATCCAGGTCTGGGAAGCCTTGACCAGGTTGTCCACTTCAGCATTCAAGTCCATCTCTCTCTCCTTATTCCTGTTGCTCGCGGCATTGTGGCGAGGGAGCTTGCTCCCGCTGGCTGCGTAGCAGCCCCTTATTAGGTGGGCGCTTCGCACCCAAGCGGGAGCAAGCTCCCTCGCCACAGGGTCTTAATACAACTGAAGTATCAGTCGCGGAAGTTATTGAATTGCAGGGGCATGCCGAATTCTTTGCCGCGCAAGGCCGCAATGGCTTCCTGCAAGTCGTCACGTTTCTTGCCGGTGACCCGCACCTGCTCGCCCTGGATGGCGGCTTGCACCTTGAGCTTGGCGTCCTTGATATGAGCGACGATCTTCTTCGCCAGCTCCTTGTCGATGCCTTCCTTGAGCACGGCCTCCTGCTTCATCAGCTTGCCCGAGGCATAGGCGTCCTTGACCTCGAGGCACTGCACATCGATCTTGCGCTTGACCAGTGCCAGCTTGAGGATCTCGATCATCGCCTCGAGCTGGAACTCGGCCTCGGCGGTCAGGTTCACGGTCAGGTCTTTTTCCTTGAACTCGAAACTGCCCTTGCCCTTGAGGTCATAACGACGGTCGAGTTCCTTGACGGCGTTTTCAACCGCGTTGGTGACTTCGTGTTTGTCCAGTTCGGATACCACGTCGAATGACGGCATGTAGTGTTCTCCAAATAAAAAGGCGCGCCAGTATCAACGGCGCGCGCTTGGCTTGTGGTTAAAATCGGGCTCATTATAACGGCTCTTTTCCTGCCGACACTGCGAGCCCTCAGATGCCTGCGCCAATCCGAGTAAAAAACTGATGTCGACCACCTGGCATGTCCTCGGGGCCGGCAGTCTCGGCACGTTGTGGGCCACGCGCCTGGCCCGGGCCGGGTTGCCGGTGCGGCTGGTGCTGCGCAACGAAGCGCGCCTGCAAGCCTACCGCGGCGCCGCAGGCCTGACGCTGGTGGAACAAGGCCAGGCGCAGTGCTACCCGGTGCCGGGCGAAACGGCGGACAGCCCGGAGCCGATCAGGCGCCTGCTGCTGGCTTGCAAGGCCTACGACGCGGAAGCGGCGGTGACGTCGGTGGCCCATCGCCTGGGCGCCGAATCGGAACTGATCCTGTTGCAGAACGGCCTCGGCAGCCAGGACGCAGTGGCCAATTGTGTGCCCCAGGCTCGTTGCATCAGCGCCTCCAGCACCGAAGGCGCGTTCCGCGACGGTGACTGGCGCGTCGTGTTCGCCGGCCACGGCTACACCTGGTTGGGCGACCCGGCCCACCCGGTGGCGCCGTTCTGGTTGGACGACCTGGCCGCCGCCGGCATCCCCCACGAATGGAGCGCCGACATCCTCACCCGCCTCTGGCGCAAGCTGGCACTCAACTGTGCAATCAATCCACTGACCGTGCTGCATCACTGCAAGAACGGCGGCCTGCTGGAACACCACTGCGAAGTGGCGACCCTGTGCGCGGAGCTCACGGATCTGCTCGAACGGTGCGGCCAGCCCGCGGCGGCCGAGGATTTGCAGCCGGAGGTCGAACGGGTGATCCAGGCCACGGCCGCCAATTACTCCTCGATGTACCAGGATGTGGCCAATCGGCGTCGTACCGAAATCAGCTATTTGCTCGGTTACGCCTGCAAGGTTGCCCAGCGCCATGAGTTGACCGTGCCGCACCTGGAACAACTGCGCCAGCGACTGATTGCCCACTTGGACAACCTCGGATTGCCCAGCGACTGAGCAGCGGCTACGCTGGCCCTCGTGTTCCTTCTTAGCGACGAGTCTGATGCCATTGCGCCAGCGCCTTGAAAACCTCCCGGTCGGCCAGAAACTGCTGGCCGCCCTGCTGGTGTTGTTGACCACTGTCCTGCTGGTGGCCAACCTGACCTTTATCAGCGCCGCCTACTACATCTCCCAGGAAAGCATGGCGCCCCAGGCCCTGCAGACCATTGGCCGACTGATCGCCAACCCGAGCCTGATCTCTGACGCCCTGCAATCGCCACAAAGTGCCCAGCGCCTGCTCGACGAGCTCAACAGCTACGCACCGCTGCGGGCGGCGGCGTTGTACGACGGCCAGGGCGATCGTCTGGCACAGCTGCAACAGGGCGAAAAGCTCAAGCTACCGGACCATTTCCGCAACATACAAGCCTGGCAAGCGGGCGAGTTCCGCAGCAACCAGGTCATTACCCTGCCCCGCCCCGGCACGACGCCTGGCCATCTATTGCTGGTGGCCAGCAGCGAATTGCCGACTGCGTTCTATACCGGCACCCTGACCGCCAGCCTCGGCATCCTGATTTTCAGCGTGTTGCTGTGGCTGATCATTGCCCAACAGATCAAACGCCTGATCACCCAGCCAATTCATCAACTCGAAGAACTGTCGCGCCAGGTCACCCGGGAGGAGAACTATGCCCTGCGCGCCGCACGGGGCAACCACGATGAGATCGGCAGCCTGGCCGAGGCATTCAATACCATGCTCTCGCGAATCGAAGCCCGGGAGCAGCAACTCAAGCGCGCGCGGGACGACTCCCAGGCCGCCTACGACCAGGCCCAGGGCCTGGCGGAAGAGACCCGGCATACCAATCGCAAGTTGGAGCTGGAAGTCCAGGTGCGCAGCAAGATCGAGAAAAAACTCACGGGCTTCCAGAATTACCTCAACAGCATCATCGACTCCATGCCGTCGGCCCTGATCGCCCTCGACGAGCAACTCTACGTCACCCAATGGAACCAGGAAGCCAGCGCCCTCTCCGGCACACGACTGGACGAGGCCCTGAACCAACCGATCTTCCTCGCCTTCGAACCGCTCAAGCCGTACCTGCCCCAGCTCAAGCAGACCGTCGAGCAACATACGGTGGCCAAGATCGAACGCGTCACCTGGACCAAGGACGACGAGGCCCGGCATTACGCCCTGACGTTCTATCCGCTGATGGGCGGCGCCGGGCGAGGCGTGGTGATCCGCATCGACGACATCACCCAGCGCCTGTCGCTGGAGGAAATGATGGTGCAATCGGAAAAAATGCTCTCGGTCGGCGGCCTCGCGGCGGGCATGGCCCATGAGATCAACAACCCGCTTGGGGCGATCCTGCACAACGTGCAGAACATCCGCCGTCGCCTGTCACCGGAACTGCCCAAGAACCTTGAACAGGCCGAACAATTGGGTATCGAGTTGCAGGAGGTCAATCGTTACCTCCAGGGCCGGGAAATCCCACAATTGCTCGACGGCATCCAGCAGGCCGGCGCCCGGGCGGCGAAAATCGTCACCCACATGCTCAGCTTCAGCCGACGCAGCACGCGGCAGATGGCGCCCTGCGACCTGCCGGCGCTGATCGACCAGGCGGTGGAAATCGCCGGTAATGACTTCGACCTGGCGATCGGCTTCGACTTCAAGGGCCAGGCGATCATCCGTCAGTTCGACCCGAACCTGGGCCCGGTGCCCGGCACGGCCAACGAACTGGAACAGGTGCTGCTCAACCTGCTGAAAAACGCCGCCCAGGCGATCCACCAACGCCAGGACGACAGCGAACCCGGGCGCATTATCCTGCGTACGCGGTTGAATCCGCCGTGGGCGGAAATCCAGGTCGAGGACAATGGCATCGGCATGAGCGAGAACGTGCGCAAGCGCACCTTCGAACCCTTCTTCACCACCAAGGAGATCGGCCAGGGCACAGGCCTTGGGCTGTCGGTCTCGTATTTCATCATCACCAACAACCACAAGGGCCAGATGGAAGTGCAGTCGGCGCCAGGCCAAGGCACCTGCTTCACCTTGCGCCTGCCCCTGACGGGCCCCTCGATGGTGGCGCAGGAAAACAAACCACTGGAGCGTTGAGCATGGGTTTCCGCTTGTCGAAGATTTACACCCGCACCGGCGACAAAGGTGAAACCGGGTTGGGCGATGGTCGCCGCGTGGCAAAGGACCATCCACGGGTCGAGGCCATCGGCGAAGTGGACACGCTGAACAGTCAGTTGGGCTTGTTGCTGGCCGGGCTCGCCGCCGAAACGGCCCGGTACCCGGCGCTGAAGGAAATCAGCGAAGTGCTGGGGCCTTGTCAGCATCGATTGTTCGACCTGGGCGGTGAGCTGGCGATGCCGGCTTACCAAGCCTTGAACGTGGCGGAAATCGAGCGGCTGGAAGCGGCGATCGATGTGTGGAACGAGGAATTGGGGCCACTGGAAAACTTCATCCTGCCCGGTGGCTCGACGCTGATCGCCCAGGCCCACGTCTGTCGCAGCCTGGCCCGCAGCGCCGAGCGGCGTTGCCAGCAATTGAACGCGGTGGAGCCGCTGGCGGGGCCGGGGTTGGCCTACATCAATCGGTTGTCGGATCTGTTGTTCGTGGCGGCGCGGGTCATTGCCCGGCGGCAAGGAGTGGCGGAGGTGCTTTGGGAAGCGGCGGCCAAGCCTGGGGGCTGAATCGTTCTTGAGGCCGCCATCGCGAGCAAGCTCGCTCCCACACGGGATCTTCGGCGCTCACAGAATCCCTGTGGGAGCGAGCTTGCTCGCGATGGCATCAGCAGCCACACCACAGAATCATGCCTCAGGCCAAAACGCTCGAATCCCCGCCACACCCTGGGCCCCAGCTTCCCAGGCTTTTTGCCGCTCGCCAGGCCCGACCCCGCCCAACAGATAGACCGGCCGGTCGAAGCCATCGATCAACCGCGCCGCCTCTGCCCAACCCAACGGCTGTGCATCGGGATGGGTCTGGGTCGGCTGCACCGGCGAAAGCGTGACGAAGTCCACGTCCATTCGCTGTGCCAGGGACAGCTCCTCGGCGTTATGGCAGGAAGCCGCCAGCCAGCGGTCCTTGCCGAACGGTCGACCGGCCGCGGCATGCTTGCGCAGTTGCGCGGCGGTAATGTGCCAGCCAGCGGAAGGAAAATCCCCCAGCCACTCGAACGGCCCCTTGAGCATCAGTTGGGCCTTGCCGGCACACAACCCCGCCGCATCCACCGCCAGGTCGCGGTATTGCGGATCGTAGCCGTTGGGCGCGCGTAGCTGGACCAACTTGATCCCGCCGGCAATCGCCTTCTGCATGCCGCGCAGCAAGGCCGGCGTCTCAAGGCCTTCCGGGGTGATCAGGTATTCACCCGGCAAACGGGCCGCCGCGACGATGGGCTGATTGGCCGCCGGGAACTCATGGTTCGTCAGGTCGCGGGCCGTCACCCAGGCCAACGGCTGCCCTTCGGCGCCATGGGGCTCGCCGGTGAACGCCGAGACTTCCCAGACATCCAGCAACACCTGCTTGTCTGGGTAATCGTGACGCACCTTGATCAACGGCCGGGCGGCGTCGACGACAATGCCCAGCTCTTCGTGAAGTTCACGGGCCAGGGCGGTTTCGACGGATTCGCCGGCCTCGACCTTGCCGCCAGGAAACTCCCACAGGCCACCCTGGTGCTGGGTGTCAGCCCGTCGGGCGATCAGGATTTTGCCGGCGGCATCGCGGATGACCGCTGCCGCCACATGGACTCGTTTCACCGCGCAGTGTCCTCCAGGCCAGCCTGTTGCCACGCCTTGAACGCTGGCCATTGATATAGGGTTTCGACGTAGGCCTCATCGACCTCGGACAGTTTCACCTGATAAGTGCGCAAGCGCACGGCAACAGGGGCAAAAAACGCGTCGGCCAGGCTGACGCGGCCAAACAGGTAGGGACCGGCCTCGGTCGCCGCGGCACGGCATTCGGCCCACAGCGCCAGCATCCGCTCGATTTCCACTTGGACATCGGCCGGCATGGGCGACAGCGGTGCATCGCGCAGCAGGTCGAACGGCATGTGGCTGCGGATGGCGAAAAACCCGCTGTGCATTTGCGCACAGGCCGAGCGTGCCTGGGCCCGGGCGGCCACATCCTTGGGCCAGAGACCGGCCTGCGGGAACTGTTCGGCCAGGTACTCGGCAATCGCCAGGGAATCAGCGATCACGCCGAATTCGGTCTTGAGCAACGGGACCTTGGCCGTGGCCGAATACTTGAGCAGCTTTTCGCGGGTGTCGGGCTGGTCGAGCCTGACCAGCTCTTCGGTGTACTTCGCGCCGGTCAGCGCCAGGGCGAGCGCGCCGCGCAGGGACCAGGAAGAAATGCGTTGGTCGCCAATGATCAGGTGCAGGCTCATGTCTGGATTCCTTTCTTGTGATTTTGTAGGGGCTGTACTGGCGCCATCGCGAGCAAGCTCGCTCCCACAGGGTATTGCCCGCAAATCCCTGTGGGAGCGAGCTTGCTCGCGATGGCAGCAACTCGGTCCCGAACCGGTTAAGTCCGGTACTCAGCGTTGATCTTGACGTACTCGTGGGACAGGTCGGTGGTCCAGATGGTTTCGCTGCAGTCACCCCGTCCCAACTCGATACGGATGGTGATTTCTTCCTGCTGCATCACCGCCGCGCCCTGGGCTTCAGTGTAAGTGGCAGCACGAGCGCCTTGGCTGGCGATGCAGACTTCGCCGAGGAACACGTCGATCTTGCTCACGTCCAGCTCAGGCACGCCGGCCCGGCCCACGGCGGCGAGGATGCGACCCCAGTTCGGGTCGGAGGCGAACAGTGCAGTCTTGATCAGCGGCGAGTGAGCCACGGTATAGCCCACATCCAGGCACTCCTGGTGATTGCCCCCGCCATTGACCTGCACAGTCACGAACTTGGTCGCGCCTTCGCCGTCCCGGACGATGGCCTGGGCCACTTCCATGCACACGTCGAACACGGCCTGCTTCAGGGCCTCGAACAGCGGGCCGCTGGCCTCGGTGATCTGCGGCAGGTTGGCCTGGCCGGTGGCGATCAGCATGCAGCAGTCGTTGGTGGAGGTGTCGCCGTCGATGGTGATGCGGTTGAACGACTTGTTGGCCCCGTCGAGCATCAGGTCTTGCAGCACCTGGCGCGAGACCTTGGCGTCGGTGGCGATGTAGCCGAGCATGGTCGCCATGTTCGGCCGGATCATGCCAGCGCCTTTGCTGATGCCGGTGACGGTGATGGTCACGCCGTCATGCTCGAACTGGCGGCTCGCGCCCTTGGGCAGGGTGTCGGTGGTCATGATGCCGGTGGCGGCGGCGGCCCAGTTGTTTTCCGACAGGTCGTCGAGGGCGGCTTGCAGTGCGCCTTCGATCTTCTCGACCGGCAGCGGTTCGCCGATCACGCCGGTGGAATACGGCAGCACCTGGCTGGCGTCGACACCGGTCAATTCCGCCAGCTTGGCGCAGGTGCGCTCGGCGGCGGCCAGGCCTGGCGCGCCGGTGCCGGCGTTGGCATTACCGGTGTTGGTCAACAGGTAACGCACCGGCCCCTGCACGCGTTGCTTGGCCAGGATGACCGGCGCGGCGCAAAAGGCGTTGAGGGTGAACACACCCGCCACCGTCGAACCTTCGGCGCAACGCATGACCACGACGTCCTTGCGCCCGGGGCGCTTGATGCCCGCCGAGGCAATACCGAGTTCAAAACCGGCAACCGGGTGCAACGTGGGCAACGGACCAAGACCAACAGCCATGAATGCGCTCCTAATTCAGATGTATATCGACGCCATCCTCATTGGGATGGCGAATCAAAATGGCAAAACGCCGCGACGGATAGCATCCGGTCGCGGCGCGGGTGGTTCAGCGTTGAGACGGGTTTATTGGATCTGCCCGTGGCAATGCTTGTATTTCTTGCCCGAACCGCAATAGCACAGTTCGTTGCGGCCCAGCTTCTGCTCGTTGCGCACCGGTGCGGTCGCCAGGGCGACATCCACATCGACGCCCTCTTCGGCGACCACTTCCAGGCCAGGGGCTTCGGCGTGTTCGAACTGCATGCGCGCAGCCAGGGCTTCGGCCTCCTGACGCAGGCGGGCTTCTTCCTCGGCTGGGTCTTCGCGGCGAACCTGTACATGGGACAACACACGGATCGAGTCGCGCTTGATCGAATCGAGCAGCTCGGAGAACAGCGTGTAGGACTCGCGCTTGTACTCCTGCTTCGGGTTCTTCTGGGCGTAACCACGCAAATGGATACCGTGGCGCAGGTGATCCATGGTCGACAGGTGGTCTTTCCACAGATCGTCCAGTACCCGCAGCACAATCTGCTTCTCGAAGGAGCGCAGTGCCTCGGCGCCCGCCTGGTCTTCCTTCTCGTTGTAGGCAGCGATCAGTTCGGCCAGCAGTTTTTCGCGCAGGGTTTCTTCGTACAGGTGATCGTCTTCGTCGAGCCATTGCTGGATCGGCAATGCCACGCCGAAATCGCTCTGCAAGGCGGCTTCCAGGCCGGCGACGTCCCACTGTTCCGGCAGCGACTGCGGCGGGATGTGGGCGCTGACAGTGGCGTTGAGCACATCCTGGCGGAAATCGGCGATGGTTTCGCCAATGTTGTCGGCGGCCAACAAACTGTTACGCATGTGATAGATCACTTTACGCTGTTCGTTGTTGACGTCGTCGAACTCGAGCAATTGCTTGCGGATATCGAAGTTGCGGCCTTCGACCTTGCGCTGGGCCTTCTCGATGGCGTTGGTCACCATGCGGTGCTCGATCGCCTCGCCGGGCTGCATGCCCAGGGCCTTCATGAAGTTCTTCACCCGGTCAGAGGCGAAGATACGCATCAGGCTGTCTTCCAGGGACAGGTAGAAACGGCTGGAGCCGGCGTCGCCCTGGCGACCGGCACGGCCACGCAACTGGTTGTCGATACGACGGGATTCGTGACGTTCGGAAGCGATCACCTGCAAACCGCCGGACTCGAGCACCTGCTGGTGACGCTTCTGCCAGTCGGCCTTGATCTGCGCGATCTGCTCGGGGGTCGGGCCCTCCAGGCTGGCGACTTCCACTTCCCAGTTGCCGCCCAGCAGGATGTCGGTACCACGACCGGCCATGTTGGTGGCGATGGTCAGCGCACCCGGGCGACCGGCCTGGGCGATGATCTCGGCTTCCTTCTCGTGGAACTTGGCGTTGAGGACCTTGTGCTCGATGCCTTCCTTGTTGAGCAAGGCGGACATGTGCTCGGAGGTCTCGATGGTGGCGGTACCGACCAGGATCGGACGGCCCTGGGCCATGCCTTCCTTGATGTCGTTGATGATCGCCGCGTACTTCTCTTCGGCGGTCAGGAACACCAGGTCGTTGTAGTCCTTGCGGGCCAGCGGTTTGTTCGGCGGGATCACCACCACTTGCAGGCCGTAGATCTGGTGGAATTCGAACGCCTCGGTGTCGGCGGTACCGGTCATGCCGGACAGCTTGTTGTACAGGCGGAAGTAGTTCTGGAAGGTGGTCGAGGCCAGGGTCTGGCTCTCGGCCTGGATGTTCAGGCCTTCCTTGGCTTCGATGGCCTGGTGCAGGCCTTCGGACAGGCGACGACCCGGCATGGTACGGCCGGTGTGTTCGTCCACCAGCACGACCTGGCCATCCTGGACGATGTACTCGACGTTGCGATGGAACAGCTTGTGGGCACGCAGGCCGGCATAGACGTGGGTCAGCAGGCCCAGGTTATGGGCCGAGTAGAGGCTCTCGCCTTCGGCCAGCAAGCCGACGCGGGTGAGCATTTCCTCGATGAACTGGTGACCGGCTTCGTTGAGCTCGACCTGGCGGGTCTTCTCGTCGATGGTGTAGTGCCCGGGCTGGGTCACTTCGCCTTCGACTTCCTCGACGTGCAGCTTGAGCTGCGGGATCAGCTTGTTGATCTCGATGTACAGCTTGGAGCTGTCCTCGGCCTGACCGGAAATGATCAGCGGGGTACGGGCTTCGTCGATGAGGATGGAGTCGACTTCGTCGATCACGGCAAAGTTGAGTTCACGCTGGAATTTTTCTTCCATGCTGAACGCCATGTTGTCGCGCAGGTAGTCGAACCCGAATTCGTTGTTGGTGCCGTAGGTGATGTCGGCGGCATAGGCGGCGCGCTTCTCTTCCGGCAGCTGGAACGGCGTGACGACGCCGACGGTCAGGCCGAGGAATTCGTAGAGCGGGCGCATCCAGTTGGCGTCGCGGCGGGCCAGGTAGTCGTTGACCGTCACCACGTGCACGCCCTTGCCGGACAGTGCGTTGAGGTACACGCCCAGGGTCGCCACGAGGGTCTTGCCCTCACCGGTACGCATTTCGGCGATCTTGCCTTCGTGCAAGGTCATGCCGCCGATCAACTGAACGTCGAAGTGGCGCATGCCCATGATCCGCTTGCCGGCTTCACGGGCGACCGCAAAGGCTTCGGGCAGGAGCTGGTCAAGGGTTTCCCCCTTGGCGATGCGGTCCTTGAATTCGGCAGTCTTGGCGCGTAACTGATCGTCCGAAAGGGCCACCATTTGCTCTTCGAAGGCATTGACAGTCTGTACCGTCTTGAGCATGCGCTTGACTTCACGCTCGTTCTTGCTTCCAAAAAGTTTCTTTAACAAAGGCGCAAACATATCGGCAGGATCTTCCACACTAAAGGGATGGAGGGCGGCCCCATGAGTCGCCCGTGCAGCCCTCATGGCCGCATGCGAACGAGCATTCTACCCGGAAACGATGGAGAGGAAAGTGGCGTTATTCCACGATGCTGGCACAGCGCTGTGACGGGGCCACCCTAAAATAAGGGCTTTTGCGCGAACTTCAACCCACAAAGCGCAGAAGTTACTCACTGATTGTGTGGCCAAAAGCCGCTGGGCGAGAGGGTCGAGGCGCGTCCGGCGCTTTCTGCTACCATGGCGCCTCTGTCACTTGCGGTATTCATTCATGGCCTTCCGCCCTCTTCCAGCCAAGGCGCCCGCCGTTCTGCTGCGCGAAGCCAAGCCGCTGAAAGCCATCTTCGGCCACGCCAAACGCCTGGGCCACTTGCAGCGCCTGCTGGACAGCCAGTTGCAACCGGCCGCGCGCGAGCATTGCCACGTGGCGTCCTGGCGCGAAGGCAGCCTGCTGTTGATCGTCACCGACGGCCACTGGGCCACGCGCCTGCGCTACCAGCAAAAACGCCTGCTGCGCCAACTCCAGGCGTTCGAAGAATTCGCCAACCTGACGCGGATCCTGTTCAAAGTGCAGCCACCCACCGTCCAGGTCGGCGCCAAGGGCCATACGCTGGATCTGTCCACCGACGCCGCAGCAACCATCCAGGCCACCGCCGACGGCATCACCGATCCCAACCTGCGGGCGGCGCTGGAGCGATTGGCGGCACATGCGCGGCCCAAGGATTGAGATTTTCGGCGCCGGCTAGATAGCAATCGCGAGCAAGCTCGCTCCCACAGTGGATCTGCAGCGGCCACCTATTTCGTGTACGACACCAATCCTTGTGGGAGCGAGCTTGCTCGCGAAGAGGGCAACTCGGTCCCGACTACCGGCGCCGCTTGCTACCCCCCAGCAACGACCCCATCAACCCGCGCACCAGTTGCCGGCCCAGTTGATTGGCCGCCTGGCGCATCGCCGATTTGAGCGCCTGGCCGGCTGCCGTGCCGAGGAACTCGCCGGCCTTTTCGGTGAAGCTGGGTTCTTCGTCCGCGGACTTGCCCGGCACCGCTTCGGCCTGAGGCTCCAGCCCCTTGCGTCCCATCAGCACTTCGTAGGCCGATTCGCGATCAATGGGCTTGTCGTAGCGCCCTTGCAGCGACGAACTGGCGATCAACCCGGCGCGCTCGGCCTCGCTCAGCGGCCCGATGCGCGATTGCGGGGGCGCCACCAGCACGCGCTGGACCATTTCCGGCGTGCCTTTTTCCTGCAAGGTGCCCACCAGGGCTTCACCGATGCCCAGCTCGGTCAGCACCGCCAGGGCATCGAACTGCGGGTTGGGCCGGAAACCGTCGGCCACCGCCCGCAGGGATTTCTGTTCCTTGGCCGTGAAGGCCCGCAAGCCGTGCTGGATACGCAACCCTAACTGAGCGAGCACATCGTCCGGCAAGTCACCCGGCGACTGGGTCACGAAATACACCCCCACGCCCTTGGAACGGATCAGCCGCACCACTTGCTCCAGGCGCTCCTGCAAAGCCTTGGGCGTACCGGCAAAGAGCAAGTGCGCCTCATCGAAGAACAGCGCCAGCAGCGGCTTGTCCGCATCGCCGCGCTCGGGCAACTGTTCGAACAGCTCGGCCAGCAGCCACAGCAGGAACGTCGCGTAGACCTTCGGCGCTTCGTGGACCAGGCGACTGGCGTCGAGCAAGTGGATGCGGCCACGGCCATCACTGGCCGGTTGCAGGATGTCTTCGAGCTGCAACGCCGGCTCGCCGAACAACGCGTCCGCGCCCTGCTGTTCCAAAGTGGACAGGCGCCGCAGCAGCGCCTGACTGGAGCCGGTGGTCATCAGCGCCGCGTCGTCCCCCAGCAGCTCGGGGTTGTCCTTGAGATGATTGAGCAGCGCCTTCAGGTCCTTGAGGTCCAGCAGCAACAGGCCTTCACGGTCGGCCACCTTGAACGCGGCGTAGAGCGCCGACTGCTGGCTGTCCGTGAGTTCCAGCAGGCTGCCGATCAACAACGGGCCCATTTCACTCAGGGTGGTGCGCAGTGGATGCCCGGACTGGCCGTGGATATCCCACAAGGTCACCGGATAAGCCTGGGGCTTGTGGTTGAGCCAGGGCATGCCGGCGATGCGCTCGGCGATCTTGCCCTGGGGGTTGCCGGCAGCACCCAGGCCGCACAGGTCACCCTTGATATCCGCCGCGAACACCGCCACGCCGGCATCGCTGAACATTTCGGCCAGGCGCTGCAAGGTGACGGTCTTGCCGGTCCCGGTGGCACCCGCCACCAGGCCATGACGATTCGCCAGGCGCATGGCCTGGGCGATGGGCTGGCCGCTGAGGTCGGCACCGATAACGAGTTGCGATGAGTCAGGCATGTGGTCACCCGTGTGTTTGCGATATGACGCCATTTTGCACGCTTATATAAAAGCATGCCTGGCGCATTGAGGCCCTGGCAGCAGGAATAATAGCTGCGAACCTGGGCAGGCCCTATCGCGAGCAAGCTCGCTCCCACATGGGATCTGTGCCCCGCCCCAAATCTCTGTGGGAGCGAGCTTGCTCGCGATGAGGCCCTGTCAAACCCCGCAATACTCCACTGGCAGCGCACCCGCCCCACAACCCCAACCGAACATCTATTCTTCATAAAGGTCAACACAGGAGAACACAGACCGGAGGGACGTTCATCGTGCATATAGCGGACATAACCATGTTCTACGCCCCCGCCAGCGGAGGCGTGCGCACTTATCTGGATGCCAAGCACCGGCGCCTGGGCGATCGGCCCGGTATTCGCCACAGCCTGTTGATCCCCGGCGCGCATTTGAGCGAGCACGACGGAATCTACAAGGTGCCAGCCCCTGCACTGCCGTTCGGCAAGGGCTATCGCTTCCCCCTTCGCCTGGCGCCCTGGCGCAATGTCCTGCGCGATCTGCAACCGGATCTGATCGAGGTCGGCGATCCGTACCTCACCGCCTGGGCCGCATTGGATGCCCGCCGTCAGCTCGACGTGCCCGTCATCGGTTTCTATCACTCCGACCTGCCGCTGTTGGTGAGCAACCGCATGGGCAACTGGTTCACCCCCAATATCGAAGCCTATGTCAGCAAGTTGTACGGCAATTTCGACCGGGTCCTCGCTCCGAGCCAGGTCATGGCCGACAAGCTGACCGGGCTGGGGGTCAAGAACGTCTATGTACAACCCTTGGGCGTTGACCTGCAAACCTTCACCCCCGCCGCCCGCGACCCGGGACTGCGGGCCGAGCTGGGTATCGCCGAAGACACGCGCCTGCTGATTTTCGCCGGTCGCGGCTCCAAGGAAAAAAACCTGCCGGTGCTGCTCAAGTGCATGAAACGCCTGGGCGAGCGCTATCACCTGCTGTTGGTGGGCTCATCGATGCCCGCCGTGGTGCCGGACAACGTCACGGTGGTCGACGAATTCTGCCCGGCGCCGCAAGTCGCCCGGCTCATGGCCAGCGCCGATGCCCTGGTGCACGCCGGCGACCAGGAGACCTTCGGCCTGGTGATCCTCGAAGCCATGGCCAGCGGTATTCCCGTGGTGGCGGTGGCGGCCGGGGCTTTCACCGAAATCGTCCACGAGGACTGCGGCCTGCTGTGCACGCCCAACAATCCGCAGGCCATGGCCAATGCCGTGCGGCAACTGTTCAGCGAAGGCTGCCAACGCCGTGGCCTGATGGCGCGCCGGCATGTGGAGCGTCATTACGCCTGGGACACCGTGGTCAACAGCTTGCTGGGGCACTACTACGCCGTGCTCGGCGAACAAATGCCGTTGCTGGCCAATGGTTGAGGCGAGGACCGTGTCGATGAGCTCTTCGCCCAGCGTGCTCTTGGTGTTGCACGACGTGGCACCGCAAACCTGGCCTGACTACCAGCCCTTCGTCGAAGCCGTGGATGCCCTCGGCCAAGTGCCGATGACCTGGCTGGTGGTGCCGGACTTTCACCGTACCAATGCTTTGGAGGCTCACCCCGACTTTCGCCGCCTGCTCGACCGCCGGGTCGAGCGCGGCGACGAGCTGGTGCTGCATGGCTACTACCATTGCGACGACGGCCCTGTCGCCCGCCACCCCAAGGAGTGGTTCATGCGCCGGGTCTATACCCATGAGGGAGAGTTCTACAACCTGTCCGAAGCCGCCGCCCTCGCCCGCCTGCGCGCCGGGATCGACACCTTTGAGCGCTACCATTGGCCGCTGGAAGGTTTCGTCGCCCCGGCCTGGCTGATGAGCGAAGGCACGCGCCAGGCCTTGCGCCAGTTACCGCTGAGCTACACCAGTGACACCCAACACCTCTATCGCCTGCCCGACTTCAGCGTCATCGATGCGCCGGGCCTGGTCTGGAGTGCCCGCAGTGCCTGGCGCCGTGGCCTGTCGAAGGTCATCAGCGACCAGCGTGAACAGCGCTGGCGCCAGGCCCCGGTGATTCGCCTGGGCCTGCACCCGGTGGACATGCGCCACGGGTTTTCCCGGGACTATTGGCTGCGCACCCTCGAACGCCTGCTCAACGACGGTCGCGTGCCGATGACCAAGGTCGGCTGGCTGGCAACCCAGGGGCTGCGGGCCCGCAGCGCCGCATGAAACGGCTGATCTGGCTGGGCGCCGCCCTGCTCACGGCGCTGTTGGTGCCGCTGCTGGTCGGCGGCGGGGAAATGTGGTCGCGGGTGCAGCGCTTTCCCCTGTCCCTGCTGCTGACCATGCTCGGCATGATCGTGCTGTGCTGGGGCTTGAATTCCGTGCGCCTGCGCCTGCTGCTGGGTGAATACCGTGGGCGCATCGGCGGGTGGAAAAGCATGGGCGTGGTGATGTCCACCGAGTTCGCCATGTGCGCGACGCCCGGAGGCAGTGGCGGCCCGCTGACGCTGATGGCCCTGCTGGCGCGCAACGGTGTACGCCCGGCCCATGGCAGCGCGGTGTTCGCCATGGATCAACTGAGCGACTTGCTGTTCTTCCTCTGCGCCTTGGTGGGCATTCTGTTCTACGCGCTGTTCCAGAACCTCAGCCAGCGCCTGGAAGGGATGCTGGCGTTGAGCGCGATTTCATTGTTTGGCGGGCTGTTCGGCTGCGTGCTGGTGGCCCGTTATCACCGCCGGCTGATTCTGCTGGGCGCTCGTATGCTGCGGCACTTGCGGGTAAAGACCGCCACCCGCCGACGCTGGGGCCGCAAGATCCTGAACTTCCTCGCGGCCTTCACCGACACCTTGAAATTGCCACGACAGACACTGTTCCAGGTCTTCGGCCTGACCTGCCTGCATTGGGCGCTGCGCTACAGCGTGTTGTACCTGGCATTGAAGGGGCTGGGTGCGGACCTGCAATGGGCCTGGAGTTTCCTGATCCAGATGCTGTCCTTGAGCGCGGGGCAGTTCAGCCTGCTGCCGGGCGGTGCCGGAGCGGCCGAGCTGACTTCGGCGGCGCTGTTGGCCCCCATGGTGGGCAAGTCCACCGCAGCGGCGGCGATCCTGATCTGGCGGGCGGTGACCTATTACTTTTACCTGGTGGCCGGTGGGCCGGTGTTCTTCCTGATGGTCGGGCGGCCGTTGATCAAGAAGCTGATCAGGCTCAGGCAAGCCTGACCGGTCACGGCGTCTGTTCGGGCGCGTCCTGGGGATGCAATTGCTCCCACAATTGCGCGGCATCGGGAAACTCGGTGCCATCCTCCGGGCTCAACGCGTCGGGGTCATAGCGGCTGAGGCAGCCCTCGCCCAGGGTGGCTGGCGCCTTGGAGGTGGCTTTGTCCAATGGATCGGTCATGGCGCGTGCTCTCGTAAGAAGGTTGCCCGAATCATTGTGGCCAGAGATTGCTCCCGCTCGGCTGCGCCTGTAGGAGCTGACGAGCGAAGCGAGGCTGCGATCTTTCCCCTACCGCTTGAGTCTCAAGCGAAAGAGAAAAATCAAAGGATCGCAGCCTTCGGCAGCTCCTACAAGCGCCCAAAACCCAGTCAGAAGACCACGGTCTTGTTGCCGTGCACCAGCACCCGGTCTTCCAGGTGATAACGCAGGCCCCGGGCCAATACCATCTTCTCTACGTCACGGCCGAAACGCACCATGTCTTCGATGCTGTCGCTGTGGCTGACGCGCACCACGTCCTGCTCGATGATCGGGCCGGCATCCAGCTCTTCGGTCACGTAGTGACAGGTGGCGCCAATCAACTTCACACCGCGCATCGACGCCTGGTGGTACGGCTTGGCCCCGACGAACGACGGCAGGAAACTGTGGTGGATGTTGATGACCTTGTGGGCGTACTCGCTGCACAAGGCCGGCGGCAGGATCTGCATGTAGCGGGCCAATACCACCACCTCGGCGTCGTGCTGCTTGACCAGTCGCGAGACCTCGGCGAACGCCGGATGCTTGTCCTGCGGGTCGACCGGCACGTGGTAGTACGGGATGCCGTGCCATTCCACCATGCTGCGCAAGTCATCATGGTTGGAAATCACACAGGCGATGTCGCAATCGAGTTCATCGCTGTGCCAGCGGTGCAGCAGGTCAGCCAGGCAATGAGACTCGCGGCTTGCCATCAGCACCACGCGTTTTTTCTGCGCGGTGTCGGTGATACGCCAGTCCATCGAGAACTCTTCGGCAATGGGGGCGAACGCTTCACGAAAGGCTTCAATGCCGAAGGGCAGAGAGTCGGCACGAATCTCGTGACGCATGAAAAACCAACCGCTTTGATTGTCCGAGTGATGGCTCGCTTCGGTGATCCAGCCGTTATGGGACGCCAGAAAGTTACTGACTTTAGCAACGATGCCGACGCGGTCCGGGCAAGCAATCACCAGACGAAAAGTGCGCATTAGGGGAACTCCAGAACTTCGCAAAGGCGGCCATTCTAGCCATTGCGCGGCAAAACTGCAGTATCGATGACACGCCGCATCCTGGCCGGCAGCCCCAAGCCATGGCCGGCGAGGCCCGGGAAGGCAGATTATATGTGAACAGATGTGAAGACACTGTCGCGGTATTTAACTGCAACAGGCATTTTTGTGGCGCAGCACTAATTAATTAAATAAAACACCGGTTAAATGTTTACTTGATGAAACTGTCTGATTACTATTGCCGCACTGTCTCCTTGTCACCCGCGTCCTACATAAGGTAGTCCACATGTCCTTGATCAATGAATACCGCGCCACAGAAGAAGCCATCAAAGAACTGCAAGCTCGCCTGAAAAACCTGTCGCAAGACGACAAACTGCAAACCGAGCTTGAATTCGAAGGCAAACTGCGCACGCTGATGGGCGAGTACTCCAAGTCGCTGCGCGACATCATTGCCCTGCTGGATCCAGAAGCCAAGTCGAGCAAAGCGCCACGTGGCGCCGTGAAAACTACCGGCACCAAGCGCGCTCGCAAAGTTAAGCAATACAAGAACCCGCACAACGGCGAAGTCATCGAAACCAAAGGTGGCAACCACAAGACTCTGAAAGAGTGGAAAGCCAAGTGGGGCGGTGACGTGGTAGAAGGCTGGGCAACCCTGCTGGGCTAAGCCTCACCGCGGCGCAAGCTTCTTTGCGAACAAAAAAACGCCAGTGCTTACTGGCGTTTTTTATGCCTGTTATCTTTTCATTTCATTGCGATTCAAGGCTTAAACGTTTGCGCAATTGCTGGCTGTAGCCCTGCCACTCCACGAGTACTTCTCGCTGCATCGGCGTAGACAGGGCCAGCCACTCTCCCATCGCCTCGTCAAAACTTTGCAAGGTATTAGGTGCTCCCCATTCCGGGGCGGACAGACGTTGTTGACAGAAAATTCTCCAGCGCCCCTGCTCTTCGGGATTCAAGGTGTCTGGAAAGTTGCGTGCACGATATCGGAACAATAGTTCCGGCAGACGCTCATCATCGAAAGGCCATTGCGCTTGCGCCAATTGCGCCGGGTCCGCCATACGCACTTGTTCACATAAACGCCGATCGCGATCACCCAAGAAGCCCGCGTATAACTGTTGCTCGGGATCCTCGCTGGCGGTGAAATCCTCGCGGCCATAAATAGCCTGAAGTTTATCCTGCCAAACTTTCTGTGCGTCAGTTAGCCGCAATGCGCGCTGTTGGTAGCCCTCCATGTCCAGTTCCAGCCGCTGCTGGTCCTCGACGCGCAGCACCGACAACGGCGCGACCACCGGGCATTTGTTGATATGGATAAGCTTGAGCGGCACCGGCAACTCACCTTCGAGCAGTTCTTCACGGCGGGTATACAAACGCTGGCGTAGGGTTTCGGCGTCATGGTCCAACAGGCCCTGGGGGTCCAGGTGCAGGTCGCAGACAATCAGGGCGTTGCGGTTTTTCGGGTGCCAGGCCAACGGCAATACCACGCCGATGTAGTTGCGCGCCACCGAGAAGCGACCGGAAATATGCACCATCGGCTGCAGCAGGCGGATCTGGTCCATCACCTTCTGCTTGCTGCGCAACTGGAACAGCCAGTCGTAGAGCCGCGGCTGCTGCTGACGGACCAGGCGGGCCAGGGCGATGGTCGCGCGCACATCCGACAACGCATCGTGGGCCTGGCCATGATCGATGCCATTGGCGGCGGTCAGGCGTTCGAGCTTGAGGCTGACGCGACCGTCCTCCTGCGGCCAGACAATGCCTTGCGGGCGCAGCGCATAGGCCGCGCGCACCAGGTCGATCAAGTCCCAGCGACTGTTGCCGCCCTGCCATTCCCGCGCGTACGGGTCGAAGAAATTCCGATAGAGGCTGTAGCGGGTCATTTCATCGTCGAAACGCAGGGTGTTGTAGCCGGCGCCACAGGTACCGGGCGCGGCCAAGTGCCCGTGGACACGGGTCATGAAATCGGCTTCGCTCAAGCCTTTCTCGGCCAGGCATGTCGGGGTGATGCCGGTAATCGCACAGGCCGCCGGATGCGGCAGGATGTCATCGCTGGGCTGGCAATACAGATTCACCGGTTCGTCGATTTCATTGAGCTCGAAATCGGTACGGATACCCGCCACCTGCAAGGGCCGGTCGCAACGCGGGTTGATGCCGGTGGTTTCGTAGTCGTACCAGAAGATGGAAGTCACGGGCTGTTCCTGAACTGAAGACTGGCGAAGTCTAGGCGCTCGAACCCGCCCTGGGCCAGCGGTGGTGTAACTTTTGAATTTCTTCACAAAATCCATGTACACCACAGACCTTATGTGGGAGCCGAGCTTGCTCGCGATGACGGCGGCACGTTCAACATCGATGCAACCAGACCCACCGCAATCGCGAGCAAGCTCGGCTCCCACAGGGATTTGGGTGAGCACACAAATCCATGAACATGGCTGATCCATCAAATGACCTGCACGGCCATATCGTTTGCCTACACAAAGGCTGCTAGCATCGCAGCCCATAGACCCTTCGAACCGGCCCCACCACTCAGGTTGCCCATGCTCGAGACACCAGCACTGCAAAGGAACGCGACGCTGCCCGCGCCCCTGGACACGCGTTACCAGGTGGAAACGCCGGAGGGCATCGACCTGCCACTGCGCCCGGCGGGGCTGATGCCCCGTGCAATCGCCTTCGCCATCGACTTGGGCATACGCGGCTTGGTCCTGGGTGTTTTTTTCCTGGTCCTGGCGTTTTTCGGCGAGCTGGGGCTCGGCCTGGGGTCCATCCTGCTGTTTGTCGTCAGTTGGTGGTACATGGTGCTGTTCGAGGTACTCAACCAGGGGCGCTCTCCCGGCAAGCAGATCATGGGGCTGCGCGTGGTGCAGGACGATGGCCGGCCCATCGGCTGGTCGGCGTCGTTGATCCGTAACCTGCTGCGTTTCGTCGACATGCTGCCCTTCGGCTACACCTTCGGGGCCATCTGCTGCCTGCAGCATCCGGCGTTCAAGCGCCTGGGCGATCTCGCGGCCGGTACGCTGGTGGTGTATCGCGAACAACCGGTCAAACGCCCCGCATTGCCCATGGCCCCGCCGATACGCACGCCTTTCACCCTGAACCTGCATGAGCAACGCGCCGTGCTGGGCTTCGCTGAACGCCAGGCAGAACTGTCCCAGGCGCGGGTCAACGAACTGGCCGCGATCCTGGCCACGCCACTGAACGTCCAGGTGCCGAACGCCACCGCCGAACTCAATGGCATCGCCCGCGGCCTGCTGGGGCCGACATGAAGCAAAGCCTGTTCGAAAGCCGCCACCAAGGAGAATGGGAGCAACTGGCCCAGCAACTCGATCAATTGGAGCGCAGCCGCAACGTGCCCCAGAGCGGTGACTTCCCTGCCGCCTACCGCCGGCTTTGCCATCACCTGGCATTGGCCCAGGCTCGGGGCTACAGCAGCTTGCTGGTCGACACCCTGCAACAACTGGCGCTGCGCGGTCACCAGCAACTCTACCGGGATCGCAGCCGACCATCGGCCAGCCTTTCGGCCTTTATCCTGGTCGGTTTCCCTCGACTGGTGCGTGAGCAATGGCGCTTCGTGCTGGCCGCCAGCCTGATGTTCCTGGGCAGTCTGGTCGGCATCGGGCTACTGGTCTATCTGTTCCCGGAACTGGTCTACAGCGTGCTGGGCGCCGACGAAATCAGCCAGATCCGCAGCATGTATGACCCGGCCTCCGGGCACCTGGGGCGCTCGGTCGAACGGGCCGCCAGCGAAGACTGGGTCATGTTCGGTTACTACATCATGCACAACATCGGCATTGCCTTTCAGACGTTCGCCAGTGGCTTGATGTTTGGGCTGGGGAGCGCGTTCTTCCTGTTTTTCAATGGCCTGACCATTGGCGCGGTGGCCGGGCACCTGACGCAGATCGGCTCGGGCACAACGTTCTGGTCGTTCGTGATCGGCCACGGCGCTTTCGAACTCACCGCCATCGCCCTGGCCGGAGCCGCGGGCCTGCAACTGGGCTGGGCGTTGATCGCCCCGGGACGCCTGACCCGTGGCGAGGCCTTGCGGCTCGCGGCGGGTAAAAGCGTGCTGATGATCGGCGGCGTGATGCTGTTCCTGCTCATCGCCGCGTTCATCGAGGCCTACTGGTCTTCCAGCGCGGTAACGCCCGCCACCAAATACACCGTGGGCGCCTTGTTGTGGCTGTTGGTCATCAGCTATCTGTCGCTTGCCGGACGGGCCCGCCATGCGCCTGAGTGATGCCACCGTCGTCATCCGCCCACGCACCACCTGGGAAGCCATGGACCTTGGCGTGTTGATGAGCCAGCAGCATCGACGCTTGCTGATGACCAGTTGGGCGATCATCACACTGCCGGTGTACCTGTTGCTGACCCTGCTGCTGTGGGACTCACCGTCCCTGGTGGTGATGCTGTTCTGGTGGTTGAAACCGGCCTTCGACCGTCTGCCGCTGTACATCCTGTCCAAGGCGCTGTTTGGCGAGACCCCCACCTTGCGACAGGCCTTGCGCCAATGGCCGGCGCTGCTCAAGCCCCAGTTGCTGGCCAGCCTGACCTGGCGCCGACTGAGCCTGAGCCGCAGCTTCCTGCTGCCGGTGGTGCAACTCGAAGGGCTCGCCGGTGGGGCGCGGGAGCAACGCATACGGGTATTGCTGCAACGCAACCGCGGCGCGGCGCAATGGTTGACCATCATCGGCATGCACCTGGAAACCGCCCTGTGGTTCGGCCTGATGGCCCTGTTCTATCTGTTCGTGCCGCAACAAGTCGAACTGCAATGGGACTGGGAGACGCTGGTGTCAGCGGCCGATCAAAACTGGTTGTGGTTCGAACACCTGGTCAACTTCCTCTACCCGCTGCTGCTGATCTTGTGGGAGCCGGTGTACGTCGCCTGCGGCTTCAGCCTCTACCTGAATCGGCGCACGATCCTCGAAGCGTGGGACATCGAACTGGTGTTCCGGCGCCTGCGCCAGCGCCTGACCGGCGTGGCCCCGGCATTGTTGCTGCTGGCCCTGGTGATGCTGCCGCTGGCGCCCCCGGTGTGGGCCGACGAGGAGCCCAACGCCCCCGACAGCCCGCGCCTGCTCAACCAGCCCCTCACCAGCGAAGCCTCCCGGGACGGCATCAAGGCGATCCTCGACGCCCCGCCGTTCAAGAACCCGCAGACCGTCACCCGTTATCGTTTCGGCGAAGAAACCGCCGAACCCAGCGACGAGACCGAGGCCAAACCGAGCTGGCTCAAGGCCCTGTTCAAATGGCTCGGCGGCCAACGCTTCGACATCGCCGCCGCGCTGATCCAGGTCGCGCTCTGGGCCTGCCTGGTGGGTGCGATCGTCTGGCTGGCCTGGCACTACCGGGAACGCCTCAAAGCCCTGGTCAATCGGCGACCGACGCAACGCCTGCCCGTGGAACGAGCGGCACCGGCACACATGTTCGGCCTGGATATTCGTGAAGAAAGCCTGCCGACCGACGTCGCCGCCAGCGTCGAACAGCTGTGGGCCACGCAACCCCGTGAAGCCTTGGGCCTGCTGTACCGGGCACTGCTCAGCCGATTGCACCATGATTTCAAGATCCCCTTGAAACCGTCCGACACCGAAGGCCAGGTGCTGCAACGCGTCGAACAGCTTGAGCAGGACAACCTGCTGGGCTTCAGCAAAAGCCTGACCCTGCATTGGCAAAACATTGCCTATGGGCATCGCCCGCCGCCGCTCCACCTGCAACAGGAACTGTGTGACGGCTGGCGCGGGTTGTTCGGGCCGGGAGCGTCTCGATGAGCCGGCACGCGGGGTGGCTGATCGGCGCCGTACTGGCCGCCGTGGTGTGCGCATTCGGTTTTTATCTCTACACCCAGGCCGTGCCCTATGAAGAGGTCGTCGAGCACGGCCCCTCTCCAGAAGTACAGGCCAACCCTTACCTGGCCGCCGAACTGTTCCTGCGCCAGCGGGGGATCAACGTCGAGCACGCCAACAGCCTGGAGGTGCTGCCCACCCTGGAGCCACGCCAGCACAGCCTGCTGTTGCTGGGCGAGCGCACCCACATGACGCCACGGGAAGTCGAACAGTTGATGAACTGGACCCGGGCCGGCGGACGCCTGGTTTTTGTGGCCGAAGCCTTGTGGGACAAGAGCACCGGCAGCAGCGGCGACCTGCTGCTCGACCGCGTGCGCCTGCGCCAACTGCTGAGCGAAGACCTCAAGGAGCCCGCGCCCGAACTGATCAAGGACCGTTACCCGGAACTGACCAAGCTCTACCTGGAAGACGAAGAAGCGCCAGCGTATGCCGGTTTCGACACCGACTTCCACCTCGAAGACCCGCACAACCTGGCCCAGGCCTGGGCCAACAGCGCGTTGTCGACCCACATGATGCAATTGAACCTCGGCCTCGGCTCGATCACCGTGATCACCGACGCCGAGCTGTGGAAGAACGACGCCATCGACCAGTACGACAACGCCTGGCTGCTCTGGTATTTGAGCGCCGACACGGACGTCACCCTGCTGTTCAACACCGACCACGACACCTTGCTGACCCTGTTGCTGCGCTATTTCCCCCAGGCGCTGGTGGCACTGCTGGCCTTGGTTGCCCTGTGGTTCTGGCGTTCGGCGGTGCGCCACGGCCCGCTGCAACCACCGGCCTCCCAGGCCCGGCGCCAACTGGAAGAACACGTACAGGCCAGCGCCGGTTTCCACCTGCGCCACAACGGCCAGCAGCACCTGTTGCACGCCTTGCAACAAGACGTGCTGCGCCGGGCCCGCCATCTTCACCCAGGCTTCGAACAACTGGCCGTCGCCGAACAATGGCAAGTACTCGCCCGCCTGACCCGGCAACCCACGCGGGCCATCAGCCAGGCCTTGAGCCCACGACCGAAACAGCGTATGTCCAGCGCAGAGTTCTGCCGCCAGGTCGCCCATTTGCAAACCCTCAGGAATGCCTTATGACTGAACAGAACGAACCTACCGACGGCCAGGCCCACGCCGCCCAACAGCGCCAGCGCGCCAGTCAGTTGGCCCAGGCGATCCGCACCGAGCTGCGCAAGGCGGTGGTCGGCCAGGCCAGCGTGATCGACGATGTGCTCACGGCACTGATCGCCGGCGGCCACGTGCTGCTCGAAGGCGTTCCCGGGCTGGGCAAGACGTTGCTGGTGCGCGCCTTGGCTCGCTGTTTCAACGGCGAGTTCGCGCGCATCCAGTTCACCCCCGACCTGATGCCCAGCGACGTCACCGGGCACGCTGTGTACGACTTGCAGACCGAGCAGTTCAAGCTGCGCAAGGGCCCGGTGTTCACCAACCTGTTGCTGGCCGACGAGATCAACCGCGCACCGGCCAAGACCCAGGCCGCGCTGCTCGAAGCCATGCAGGAACGCCAGGTCACACTTGAAGGCCGCGCCCTGCCCATCAGCCAGCCGTTCATGGTGCTGGCCACCCAGAACCCCATCGAACAGGAAGGCACCTACCCGCTGCCGGAAGCCGAGCTCGACCGCTTCATGCTCAAGGTGCGCATGGACTACCCGGACGCCGACCAGGAGCTGGACATGGTGCGCCAGGTCAGCCGCTCGACCCGTGCCGACATGCTCGACGTGCAACCGCTGCGCATGGTGCTGCAAGCCAAGGACGTGCAAGCGTTGCAACGCATCGCCAGCGACCTGCCGATGGACGACCAGGTGCTCGACTACGCCGTGCGCCTGGCCCGCACCACCCGCAGTTGGCCGGGCTTGACCCTCGGCGCCGGGCCCCGTGCTTCAATTGCGCTGGTCCGTTGCGCCCGGGCCCGGGCGTTGTTGCGCGGCGGCGAGTTCGTGGTGCCGGACGACATCAAGGGCTGCGCCCTGGCCGTACTGCGCCATCGGGTACGGCTGGCGCCGGAACTGGACATCGAAGGGCTGTCGGTAGACCAGGTGCTGGGGCAACTGCTCGATCAAGTGCCGGCGCCGCGGTTGTGAATGCGCATTTCGTGATGGAGAGACTCATTGTGGCGAGGGGATTTATGTGGGAGCAAGGCTTGCCCGCGATGGAGGCGACGCGACCTCGCAGAAATCGAGGCGCCTGTTTCGCGAGCAAGCTTTGCTCCCACATAAATCCCATCGCCACAAAAGCTCGCTTTGCATTTCTCCCAAAGGGCATGTGTCGATGAAACCCTCGCGCCTGCTCTTGATCTGGCTCGCGGTGCTGCTGGCCCTCGGCATTGTGCTGGGCGCGCTGCGGGCACTCGGCGTGACGGTGCCAGCAACGCTGCTGTCGATCAACTGGGGTTTGCTGCTGGCCGTGCTGGCCCTTGCACTGTTCGACGCGGTGCGCGTCCGGCGCCTGCCCTCGCCCCGGCTGCAACGGCAAATGCCCGGGAGCCTGGCCCTGGGTCGCTGGGGTGACGTGCGGTTGGACATCAGCCATGACTTTGTCCAACCACTGCACGTGCAGCTTTTCGATCATGTCCCCGACGGCCTGGACTTCGAAAACCTGCCCCTGTCCGTCGAACTTCAACCCGGCCAGCGCAGCCAGGTCGGCTACCGCCTGCGTCCGCTCAAACGCGGTCACTTCACCTTCGTCCAGTGCGAAACCAACCTGCCAAGCCCGCTGGGCCTGTGGACCGACAAACGCCTGCTGGAGGCCGTCGACCACACCCGTGTCTACCCGGACTTCGCCAGGCTCTACGACGGTCAACTGCTGGCGGTGGACAATTGGCTCAGCCAACTCGGCATCCGCCAGCGTCAACGCCGTGGCCAGGGGCAGGAATTCCATCAACTGCGGGAATTTCGCGAGGGCGACAGCCTGCGCCAGATCGACTGGAAAGCCACCGCCCGCCACCGCACACCGATTGCCCGGGAATACGAAGACGAGCGCGACCAGCAGATCATCTTCATGCTCGACTGCGGCCGGCGCATGCGCAGCCAGGACGGCGAGCTGGCGCACTTCGACCACGCTCTCAATGCGTGCCTGCTGCTCAGCTACACCGCCCTGCGCCAGGGCGATGCCGTGGGCCTGAGCACGTTCGCCAGCGAACAAAGCCGCTACCTGGCCCCGGTCAAAGGCACCGGCCAGCTCAACGTGTTGCTCAACACCGTGTACGACCTCGACAGCAGCCAACGCCCCGCCGACTACCAGGCCGCCGTCACCGAACTGTTGGCCCGGCAAAAACGCCGGGCCCTGGTGGTGCTGGTGACCAACCTGCGGGATGAAGACGATGCGCAACTGCTCGCCGCGGTGAAACGGCTGGGGCAACAGCATCGGGTGCTGGTGGCCAGCCTGCGGGAAGAGGCCCTCGACCGCTTGCGCCAGGCGCCGGTGCAAAGCCTGCCTGAAGCCTTGGCTTATTGCGGGACGGTGGATTATTTGAACGCCCGGGCCGAGCTGCATAAACAGTTGGCCGCCCATGGTGTGCCCACCCTGGATTCGCGCCCCAGTGAGTTGGGGGCGGACCTGGTAACCCAATACCTGGCCTGGAAAAAGGCCGGGACCGCCTAGGTCCTACAGCGAGCCAGCGAAGCTCCAGCTGACTACAGCGCCTTGCGCAACGGACTACAGATCCGCCAGAATCCGCCGGCTTGTGCACCTTGGCCTTGCCCCGTAACTTGATTCGCGTCGCTGATATCCAGCGATCGGGTTTAGTCGCCCGGCGATGAAGTGATGTGCACAAGGCGTCATCCAGTCGGGCTCCCTATCCCCGCACTTGATGGTGGCTGTGCGCAGGGCGCCCTCGGGCGCGCCGGTTTCACTTCTCACCGGTCGACTAACCTGCGTCCAGCCGCCACCCCTCGTTTAGTCGCGAGCCGGATGGCAGCACCACCAAAGAGAAGTGAATATGATCAAGCCAACCCCCAATCCACCCCATACCGGCTCGCAGCCCCCCCACGAAACCCTCGATCCCGAAAAGCTCGACGAAGCCGCTCAAAGAGCCCTGGACTACTACCTAAAGCCCAACAACGACCAGCCCGACCAGAAAACTGCCAAACACCTGGACTACTTCATCGTCGCCCCCGACGCCGACCCCGAAGGCATGCTCGCCCACACCTACGAAACCTTCTGCTCGGTGAGCACGCTGATCCTGGATTTATCCGAAGACCTGGAAGGCGCCCCGCGCAACCTGGCCCTGGCGATTCACCAGATGGGCGAGATGGGGGTGTTGTTGCTGGAGCGGATGCTGGATAACGAAGCGAAGGTTCAGCGCTGAAGGCCGAATGACCTGCAAGAAACAGGATAGATGACAGCCCTGTGGGAGCGAGCTTGCTCGCGATAGCGGTGGATCAGCTTGCAGCCATGTTGAATGTACCGCCGCCCTCGCGAGCAAGCTCGCTCCCACAAAGTCGGTAGCCCGTAATGCTCAAGCCGATTCCGGCAACGGATAGAAACTGAAATATTGCCGCAACGCATTGATCAGTTGCCCGTACTCCGGCGGCGCCCACGTCAGGCTGAAGCCGGCGTCGAAATGCATCGGCGTCACGTCTTCCTGGCACCACAGGCACCTGGCTTTCAACTTGATGTTTTGCTGTGGCCCTTCATCAGCGGGGATTTTCAGGTGCAGGTCAAATTCCGCACCGATCATCAGCGGAAGCTGGCTGATCAGCATCAGCCCATTTTCAGAAACATTGCCCAAAAAACCGATAGGCCTGTCGTTGATACCGTTAAACACTTTGAGGAAATACGGCAACTGATGCCGTTCGATTCGGCGTTCCTTGTACATGTCTTGTATCGCTTTCTTAGCGGCCACACACCGGGCCTACCAATCACTTCGGAACGAACCCAAGCGAGCCCGCTCTCCCCAATCCCGGTGCCAGACGCTATCAACCGCCTTGAGCCTACTTCTGCCGGTCTCAGGTGCTTCTAAAAGTGGAGATTTAGCTCTAACTACGACTTGTACAAATATAGCCCAAGGTGGGGTGACAACCAGCCCCATGTATTAATTTTCATAAACACGGCGGGCAGAGGGAGGGTGGCCAGGATTGCGCCTGGCCACGGGAGGGAGTGTCAAGAAGCTGGACGGATGGCCGAGGCACTGCGGGTCGGGTAGTGGCCCAGGCTCTGTAGCGTTTCGAGCCGGGCGCGGGCGCGGAACGCGTATTCGCTGTTAGGGTATTGGGTGATGATGAACTGGTACGTTTGTGCCGCATCGACAAACAGCTTCTGCCGTTCCAGGCACTGGCCGCGCAGCATCGAGACTTCCGGCTGCATGTAGCGGCGGGCACGGCTGGCGCGGTCGACCTGGGACAACTCGAGCATGACCTGCTCGCAATTGCCACGGTCATAGGCCTTGTAGGCCAGGTTCATGTGGTGGTTCATCGACCAACGGGTGCAGCCCGTGACGCTCAGGGCCAGGGCAACAAAAAGCACGAATCGCATGGGAGGTTCTCCTGTCTTGAGCTCTGTATCGACCTGGCAGGGAAAATCTTCAGCCTGAAAATGAACCGGACGCTGTCCCTCTGGCAAGAAGAATGATGAGCTATAGGATGGGAATGAAGGCCTGTGGGAGCAAGGCTTGCCCGCGATGGCGTACTCGAGATCGCCATCGCGAGCAAGCTGTGCTCCCACAGGTCATTCCACCGCAGTTCATCCAAGGTGTGAAAATTTTCAAGAATGTTCATTTCGAAAAACAAACGAAAAAGTAGTGCATATGAACAATGACTACACCCAAAGAGCATAGTAGCCTTCGCTGGCGCTTGAACTTGAGGAGTCTTGCATGTCCGTCCGTCGCACCAAAATCGTCGCTACCCTTGGCCCGGCCAGTAATTCGCCGGAAGTTCTCGAACAGCTGATTCTGGCTGGCCTGGACGTTGCCCGCCTGAATTTCTCCCACGGCACCCCCGAAGAACACAAGGCGCGTGCCAAGCTGGTGCGCGACCTCGCCGCCAAGCACGGCCGCTTCGTCGCCCTGCTGGGTGACCTGCAAGGCCCGAAAATCCGCATTGCCAAATTCGCCAACAAGCGCATCGAGCTGAAGATCGGTGACAAATTCACCTTCTCCACCAGCCATCCGCTGACCGAAGGCAACCAGCAAGTGGTCGGCATCGACTATCCGGACCTGGTCAAGGATTGCGGCGTGGGCGACGAGCTGCTGCTCGACGACGGCCGTGTGGTGATGCGCGTCGAAACCGCCACCGCCACCGAACTGAACTGCATCGTGACCATCGGCGGCCCGCTGTCGGACCACAAAGGCATCAACCGTCGCGGCGGTGGCCTGACGGCCCCGGCCCTGACCGAAAAAGACAAGGCCGACATCAAGCTGGCCGCGGAAATGGAAGTCGACTACCTCGCCGTGTCCTTCCCCCGTGACGCCGCCGATATGGAATACGCCCGTCAACTGCGCGACGAAGCCGGCGGTACTGCCTGGCTGGTGGCCAAGATCGAACGCGCCGAAGCCGTGGCCGACGACGAAACCCTCGATGGCCTGATCAAGGCGTCCGACGCCGTGATGGTGGCCCGTGGTGACCTGGGTGTGGAAATCGGCGACGCCGAGCTGGTGGGCATCCAGAAGAAAATCATTCTGCACGCACGCCGCCACAACAAGGCCGTGATCGTCGCGACCCAGATGATGGAGTCGATGATCCAGAACCCGATGCCGACCCGCGCCGAAGTGTCCGACGTAGCCAACGCCGTGCTCGACTACACCGACGCCGTGATGCTCTCGGCCGAAAGCGCCGCCGGCCTCTACCCGCTCGAAGCAGTGCAAGCCATGGCGCGTATTTGCATCGGCGCTGAAAAGCACCCGACCAGCAAGACCTCCAGCCATCGCATCGGCAAGACCTTCGAGCGCTGCGACGAAAGCATCGCCCTGGCGACGATGTACACCGCCAACCACTTCCCGGGCGTGAAGGCGATCATCGCCCTGACCGAAAGTGGCTACACGCCGCTGATCATGTCGCGCATCCGCTCCTCGGTGCCGATCTACGCGTTCTCCCCGCACCGCGAAACCCAGGCCCGCGCCGCCATGTTCCGTGGCGTCTACACCGTGCCGTTCGACCCGGCCGCCCTGCAACCGGGCGAAGTCAGCCAGGCGGCGGTGGATGAACTGGTCAAGCGCGGCGTCGTGCAGACCGGTGACTGGGTCATCCTGACCAAGGGCGACAGCTACCACACCATCGGCGGCACCAACGGGATGAAAATCCTGCATGTTGGCGACCCGATGGTCTGAGTGACCGAGCGCTGAAAAACAAAAGCCCCGCCATGTGAATGACGGGGCTTTTTGGTTTTTGCCTTGAAGCCTGTGCTGGCTGGTCTGCCGCCATCGCGAGCAAGCTCGCTCCCACAGGTGTTCATGCCCCCCTGTGGGAGCGAGCTTGCTCGCGATGGGGCCAGCCCAGGCGCTCCAGAATTCAATGCCTGTTGATAAACCCCGACAACGCCGCCACCGCTTCCGGCGAGCGCAAGCGTTGGGTGAACAACTTGCCCTCTTCTTCAATCACCTTGCGCAACAGTTCCCGGTCTGGCGCCCTCATCAGTTGCTTGCTGATGCGCACCGCGTCAGGCGGCAGCGATTCGAAACGCAGCGCCACCTCCCGCGCCTTGGCCAATGCCGCTTCACCGCTGTCCAGCGCCTCGGTGGCAATGCCCCACGCAACCGCTTGTTCGCCACTGAAGCCCTCACCCAACAGCAACAATTGCGCAGCCCTGGCCTGGCCCAGCAGCCGCGGCAGGATCAGGCTGGAACCGAATTCCGGGCACAGCCCCAAGTTGACGAACGGCATGCGCAGCCGCGCGTCTCGGCTGACGTAGACCAGGTCGCAATGCAGCAGCAATGTGGTGCCGATGCCCACCGCCGGTCCGGCCACGGCGGCGATCACCGGTTTGCGGCAATCGAGCAGGCTGAGCATGAACTGGAATACCGGGTTGTCGAGGTCGTTCGGTGGCTGTTCGAGGAAGTCGACGATGTCGTTGCCGGCGGTGAAGCAGTCGCTGGAACCGCTGAGCAGCACCGCGCGAATCTGCGGGTCGTTGTCCGCCATCGCCAGGGCTTGGGCCAATTGACCGTACATGGCCCGGGTCAGGGCATTTTTCTTGTCCGGGCGGTTCAAGCGCACGGTCAGCAGGCCGCGTTGACGGTCGAGCAACAGGGTTTCGGTCATGATCGGTCTCGCGTCTGGAAATCAGCGCTCAACCACGGGGCAGGAAGACGTCGGCCAGCAGTTGATTGCGCGGCAAGCCAGCCAGGTACAAACGCTTGGCAAAGGCCTCGACCCGGTCGGGATGGCCGCAGAGTAAGGCCTGGGTTTGCCGGGAAACAAGCCGCAGTTGCGCCAAGGCGGACGGCGCCTCGGCCGCGGTCAGCAGCTCCACCGAGAGGTTTTCATGCTTGGCCGCCAGCGCCGCCAGGGGTTTGGCCAGATAATGCCCGGCCGTATCATGGGCCACGTGAATAAGGCGAATCGCGCCTTGGTGATGCTGGCGCAAGGCTTCGCGCAGGAGGCCGAACAACGGTGCCAACCCCGTGCCGGCGGCAAGCAGCCACAGGGGTCTGGCGTGCCAGTCGGGGTCATAGTGCAAGGCGCCGCCACGCAGTTCGCCCAGGCGGATCGGGTCGCCGGCCTTCATCTGCCGGGCCGCGTCGATGAACAGGCCGGGCTCGCGACAATCGAGGTGGAACTCCAGGAAGCGGTCTTCTTCGGGCAGGCTCGCCAGGGAATACGGCCGGGCCACCTCGCCGGTCCACAGCACCAGATGCTGCCCGGCCCGATACCGCAGCGGCCGCTCGGGGGTGACGCGCAGACGCAGCACCTCGCCGCCCAGCCAATCCACCGCCATCACCTGGGCCGCCTGGCCGTCGCGTTGCGGGTCGAAGGTGTGGATCCGCACATCCTCGACCACCTGGCATTGGCAGGCCAGCCGCCAACCCTGGTCGCGCTGCGTCGGGCTCAAGGCGTCGGGGCGGCTGTCGCGCACATCGCCGCCCACACACTGCACCAGGCAGGCGTGGCAGCTCCCGGCGCGGCAACTGTAGGGCACCGCCACGCCAGCGCCGTTCAAGGCGTCCAGCAGGTTACTGCCTGCCGCCACCGTCCATTGCCGGCCGGCGACTGTCAGTTCAGGCATCGACGTTCTCCCAGGCGGCGGCGCAACGATTGCGGCCGTCTCGCTTGGCACGGTACAGGGCCTGGTCGGCACGCTGCAACGCGTTGTCCAGGTCATCGCCCATTTCCAGCATGGTCATGCCCGCCGAGAGGCTGAGGGCGCCGACCTGCAGGCCGATCAGCTCGACTTCGGTGAACGCCAGCCGCAGCCGCTCGCAACAGGCCGTCAGGCGATGGGGGTCGCAAGCGGGCAGCAGCATGACGAATTCCTCGCCGCCGTAACGGGCCAGTACATCGCCCTCGCGCAGGCACGCCGTGGCGACCGCGGCAAACGCCTGCAGCACCTGGTCGCCCGCGGCATGGCCATGCAGGTCGTTGATGCGCTTGAAATGGTCGAGGTCGATCAGGGCCAGGCCATGGGCGACGCCAGGCCTGAGGGTGTTGAGTTCGCGGGAGGCCAGGCGCAGGAAGTGCCGGCGATTGAACAGCCCGGTCAGTTCATCGGTGGCCACCAGGTCTTCGAGCTGGCGCATCATCCCGCGCAAGGTGTCCTGGTGCGCCTGCAAGGCAAACCGCCGCTGGCGCATGCGCTGGCGTGAGGTCTGGACGTAGCGGGCGTAAAACACCAGCCACACCAGCACGAGAAACAGCACGGCCACCTGCAACCCGGCCAGGGTGGGATCGGGAAGCCTGAAGAAGTAACCGTCCCAAAGGGTAATCGCGGTGAAGCTGATGAACACCAGCGACGCGCAACGCACAAAGGCCCGGCGCGACAGGTGGAACAGCCCGAACAGCAGGATCAGCACATAGAACACCAGGAACACGCCCCGGGCTTGGTCCAGGTGCGCCATCATCCAGGTCTGCCAGCCCAGGCCGATCAACACCTGCACTTCGGTGAGGCTGGGGTCGGCGAAGCGCAGGTTGCGGTCGGTGATAAACAGCGCGAACAGCCCGGCCTGGCACAGCACGACCAACACGCTGCCAATGATGACACCGCGCAACGAGTCCAAGTAATGCCCACTGAAAAATGCCAGCCACAACAAAACCAGTGCCAGCGCGTACGTCGCGGCCGCCAAAGCGAAGCGTTTCAGCAAAAGACGTTGAATGGCGTTATGGGTCAATCGTTGACTCACCATGGGAAAGGAAACTGACAGGAGGCGTCCTACGCTACAGGCCAGACGCCACTTTAGTGGCGTGTAGGGCAAATGACCATTCAATTCTGGAGCAGAAAAATGGCGTCAAAGCAATGGCCCAATTGACGCATTGTTTACGGCCCGGACATGGAGAGAGTTTGTAGGAGATCCTGTGGGAGCAAGGCTTGCCCGCGATAAAGCTGACGCGGTCCTTGGGGAACCGAGGCGCCTGCATCGCGAGCAAGCTTTGCTCCCACACGCTTTGCGCCCGCCAAATACAAAAGCTGATCCTTTCCAGCCAGGCGCGATATACTGCCGCGCCTTTTTAGCGTCGCGCCAGCATGCCCGGCGTGCCTTATAGAGGTGCCGTCCGTCGACCGATGCACCCAAGCGGCCGGTACCTTATTGAATGTTCCCGTCTTTAGAGAGGAGCGCGACTCATGACCGTGATCAAGCAAGATGACCTGATACAGAGCGTTGCCGACGCCCTGCAGTTCATTTCCTACTACCACCCCGTGGATTTCATCCAGGCGATGCATGAGGCCTACCTGCGCGAAGAATCGCCGGCGGCCCGTGACTCCATGGCGCAGATCCTGATCAACTCGCGCATGTGCGCCACCGGCCATCGGCCGATCTGCCAGGACACCGGCATCGTGACCGTGTTCGTGCGCGTGGGCATGGACGTACGTTGGGATGGCGCGACCATGAGCCTGGACGACATGATCAACGAGGGTGTGCGTCGCGCCTACAACCTGCCGGAAAACGTCCTGCGCGCTTCCATCCTGGCCGACCCGGCCGGCGCGCGTAAAAACACCAAGGACAACACCCCGGCGGTCATCCACTACTCCATCGTCCCGGGCAACACCGTGGGAGTGGACGTGGCGGCCAAGGGCGGCGGCTCCGAGAACAAGTCGAAGATGGCCATGCTCAACCCGTCCGACTCCATCGTCGACTGGGTGCTGAAAACCGTTCCGACCATGGGCGCCGGCTGGTGCCCACCGGGCATGCTCGGCATCGGCATCGGTGGCACCGCCGAGAAAGCCGCGGTCATGGCCAAGGAAGTCTTGATGGAATCCATCGACATCCACGAGCTCAAGGCCCGCGGCCCGCAGAACCGTATCGAAGAGATGCGCCTGGAGCTGTTCGAGAAGGTCAACCAACTGGGCATCGGCGCCCAAGGCCTGGGTGGCCTGACCACCGTGCTCGACGTGAAGATCATGGACTACCCGACCCACGCCGCCTCCCTGCCGGTGTGCATGATCCCCAACTGCGCCGCCACCCGTCACGCCCACTTCGTGCTCGACGGCACGGGCCCGGCGTCGCTGGAAGCGCCACCGTTGGACGCCTACCCGGAAATCGTCTGGGAAGCCGGCCCGTCGGCCCGTCGCGTCAACCTCGACACCCTGACGCCAGAAGACGTGCAAAGCTGGAAGCCGGGCGAAACCGTGCTGCTCAACGGCAAGATGCTCACCGGCCGCGACGCGGCGCACAAGCGCATGGTCGAGATGCTGAACAAGGGTGAAACCTTGCCGGTGGACCTCAAGGGCCGCTTCATCTATTACGTCGGCCCGGTCGACCCGGTAGGCGATGAAGTCGTCGGCCCAGCCGGCCCGACCACCGCCACGCGGATGGACAAGTTCACCCGCCAGATCCTCGAGCAGACAGGCTTGTTGGGCATGATCGGCAAATCCGAGCGCGGCCCGACCGCTATCGAAGCGATCAAGGACAACAAGGCCGTCTACCTGATGGCCGTCGGCGGCGCCGCTTACCTGGTGGCCCAGGCGATCCGCAAATCCAAGGTCCTGGCGTTCGCCGAACTGGGCATGGAAGCGATCTACGAGTTCGAGGTCAAGGACATGCCGGTGACCGTTGCGGTCGATAGCCAAGGCGAGTCGGTGCACATCACCGGTCCTGCCATCTGGCAGAAGAAGATCAGCGACAGCCTGGCGGTCGAAGTGCAGTAACACTTCAGTACCATGAACAAGGCCGGTGAGCGACAAGCCCACCGGCCTTTTTTGTGTCCATGTCAGTGATGCTCACTACAGGTACCTGTAGTAATCCTGTGGGAGCCGAGCTTGCTCGCGATAGCGGCCTGTCAACCAACATCATCTCTGGATGATCCACCGTCATCGCGAGCAAGCTCAGCTCCCACTGTGGATATCATCGGACACAAATCTTGTGCACGGCACCTATCTACTGTGGGAGCCGAGCTTGCTCGCGATAGCGGCCTGTCAGCCAACATCATCTCTGGATGACCCACCGTCATCGCGAGCAAGCTCAGCTCCCACTGTGGATATCATCGGACACAAATCTTGTGCACGGCACCCATCTACTGTGGGAGCCGAGCTTGCTCGCGATAGCGGCCTGTCAGTCAATATCATCTTTGGATGACCCACCGTCATCGCGAGCAAGCTCAGCTCCCACTGTGGCTATCATCGGACACAAATCTTGTGCACGGCACCCATCTACTGTGGGAGCCGAGCTTGCTCGCGATAGCGGCCTGTCAGCCAACATCATCTCTGGATGACCCACCGTCATCGCGAGCAAGCTCAGCTCCCACTGTGGATATCATCGGACAAAAATCTTGTGCACGGCACCCATCTACTGTGGGAGCCGAGCTTGCTCGCGATAGCGGCCTGTCAGCCAATATCATCTCTGGATGACTCACTGCCATCGCGAGCAGGCTCGCTCCCACTGTGGCTATCATCGGACACAAATCTTGTGCACGGCACCTATCTACTGTGGGAGCCGAGCTTGCTCGCGATAGCGGCCTGTCAGTCAATATCATCTTTGGATGACCCACCGTCATCGCGAGCAAGCTCAGCTCCCACAGAGCAACCACCATGCTATCGTGCCCGCCCGACTTTCCACTGGTTTACGCCAGCATGCTGCCGACCACCCGTACCTTGCGCCTGTCGTTGTACACCTTGCTGATCCTCGCCGGCGCGGCGGTTGCCGCCACCCTCGCCGTGCGCCACGCCGAACGCGAGGCCTTGAAGGAAGATGCCAGCCGCGCCAGCCAGCAGTTGGCGCTGTACGCCAATTCGTTGCACACCCTGATCGAACGCTACCGCGCCCTGCCCGCCGTGCTGGCGCTGGATCCGGAGTTGCGCTCGGCCCTCAAGGGACCGGTCAGCGCGGCGCAGCAGGATGCGTTGAATCGCAAGCTCGAACAAATCAATGGCGCCGCCCAGTCATCCACCCTGGAACTGCTCGACCACAGCGGCCTGGCCGTCGCGGCCAGTAACTGGCGCCTGCCCAGCAGCTATGTCGGGCACAACTATGGCTTTCGCCCCTACTTCATCCAGACCCGCACCCAGGGCACCGGGCGGTTTTATGCGGTGGGCGTGACCAGCGGCATCCCGGGGTACTTCCTCTCCAGCGCCGTGACCGGCGACAACGGCGAGTTCCTTGGCGCGATGGTAGTGAAGCTGGAGTTTCCGGAACTGGAGCGCGAATGGCGCCAGGGCAGCGACACCCTGCTGGTCAGCGATGCCCGGGGCATCATCTTCATCGCCAATCGTCCGGGCTGGCGTTATCGCCACTTGCAGCCACTGGCCGACAGCGACCGCGCCGAACTCAAGGCCACCCGCCAATACGACAAACAACCGTTGCAAGCCCTGGCCCATGAACCGCTGCGACGCTTCGACGACAACAGCCACCTGGCCCGGGTCGAGGCCCCCGATGGCTCGGCGGATTACCTGTGGGAATCCTTGCCGCTGACCGCCGAAGGCTGGACCCTGCACCTGCTGCGCCGTCCGCAGATCGCCTTCGAGGACCTGCGCAACGCCGGGCTCGCCGCCGCCGGATTGTGGCTGGCGCTGGTGTTCCTGTTGCTGTTTCTCAACCAGCGCTGGCGCCTGGCAAAGTTGCGCCAGCGCAGCCGCGAAGAGCTGGAACGGCTGGTGGAGGAACGGACCCGGGACCTGCGCACCGCCCAGGATGGGCTGGTGCAATCGGCCAAGCTGGCGGCGCTGGGGCAGATGTCGGCGGCCCTGGCCCATGAAATCAACCAACCCTTGACCGCCCAGCGCATGCAATTGGCAACCCTGCGCTTGCTGCTGGATCACGGTCGGGTCGATGACGCCTACAAGGCCCTCAAGCCGGTGGACGACATGCTGACCCGCATGGCCGCCCTCACTGGCCACTTGAAGACGTTTGCCCGCAAAAGCCCCAGCGGCCTGCGCGAACGCCTGGACCTGGCGGCGGTGGTGGACCAGGCGCTGCAACTGCTGGACACGCGCCTGCGGGACGAGCAGGTCAGCACCGTGTTGCACTTGACCCGTCCAGCGTGGGTGCGCGGCGACGCGATCCGCCTTGAACAAGTGTTGATCAACCTGCTGCGCAACGCGCTCGACGCCATGGCCGGCCAACCTCTCAAGCGCCTGGAAGTGCGCCTGGAGGCCGATGATCAATTGTGGCGCCTGACCGTCAGCGACAGCGGCACCGGCATCGCCGAGGAACACTTGGGCCAGGTGTTCGATCCGTTTTTCACCACCAAGCCCGTAGGCGATGGCCTGGGCCTGGGGCTGGCGGTTTCGTTTGCAATCATCCATGAGTCCGGCGGGCGCCTGAGCGCGGACAACCACGAGAACGGCGCGGTATTCTGCGTGACCTTGCCCATCGATCAGGAGGCGCAACTGCATGCTTGATTCAGTCATGGTCGTGGATGACGAAGGCAGCATCCGCAATGCCGTCGAACAATGGTTGAGCCTGTCGGGGTTCCAAGTGCAGCTGTTCAGTCGCGCCGACGAATGCCTGGCCCGGTTGCCGGAGCATTTTCCCGGAGTGATCCTCAGCGACGTGCGCATGCCCGGCCTCAGCGGCCTGGAGTTACTGGCCGAAGTCCGCCGCCGCGACCCGGACCTGCCGGTGATTCTGTTGACCGGCCACGGTGACGTGCCCATGGCCGTGGAGGCCATGCGCGACGGTGCTTACGATTTCCTGGAAAAACCCTTCAGCCCCGAAGCCCTGCTGGGCAGCCTGCGCCGGGCCCTGGACAAGCGCACTCTGGTCCTGGAAAACCGCCGCCTGCATGAGCAGGCCGACGCCCGCGCCCGCCTCGATGGCACACTGCTAGGGGTTTCCCGTGTGCTGCAAAACCTGCGGCGCCAAGTGCTGGACCTGGCGGCACTGCCGGTCAACGTATTGATCCGCGGCGAAACCGGCAGCGGCAAGGAATTGGTCGCTCGCTGCCTGCACGATTTCGGCCCGAGGGCGAGCAAGCCCTTCGTCGCGTTGAACTGCGCGGCCATTCCCGAGGCGCTGTTCGAGGCGGAGCTGTTCGGCCATGAAAGCGGCGCCTTCACCGGCGCCCAGGGCAAGCGCATCGGCAAGCTCGAATACGCCGACGGCGGCACGCTGTTTCTCGATGAAATCGAAAGCATGCCCCTGGCCCAGCAGGTCAAGTTGCTGCGGGTGTTGCAGGAACAGAAGCTCGAACGCCTGGGCTCCAACCAGAGCATCGCCGTGGACCTGCGCATCATCGCCGCCACCAAGCCCGACCTGTTGGACGAAGCCCGGGCCGGGCGTTTTCGCGAAGACCTGGCCTATCGCTTGAACATCGCCGAGCTGCGCCTGCCGCCGCTGCGAGAACGGCGCGAGGACATTCCCCTGCTGTTCGAACACTTCACCCACAACGCCACCGAACGCCTGGGCCGCCCCACCGTGCCCCTGAGCGGCCCGCAGTTGAGCCATCTGCTCAGCCACGACTGGCCGGGCAACGTGCGGGAACTGGCCAACGTCGCCGAGCGCCAGGTGTTGGGGCTGGATCAACTGCCCGCCCTGGAGACGGAGCCGGGCCAGTCCCTGGCGGCCCAGCAGGAAGCCTTCGAAGCCCAATGCCTGCGCGCCGCCCTGGCGCGACACAAAGGTGATGTGAAAGCCGTGCTCGAAGAACTGCAACTGCCACGCCGCACCTTCAATGAAAAGATGCAGCGGCATGGGTTGAGCCGGGAGATGTTCTTGTAGTTTCTGTGGCGCCTGCAGTGGCGCCATCGCGAGCAAGCTCGGCTCCCACATTTTGTCCTGTGTCCACAGGGTCATGTATATGCAGGTCAAAATGTGGGAGCTGAGCTTGCTCGCGATGAGGCCAGCCCAGACAGCACGTATCCCCACAGATAAGCGGATTTCCGCTCACCCGCAAACGAAAACAAGCGGATTTCCGCTCACTCAACGCTGCAAACCCCTCTAGACCGGCCCTCCAGCGGCTGGCACAGCTCCTGCTATAGCCCTGTCAGGCTGCGTTCCCGCGCGCTCCACAAAAACAATTAAATGAAGGATCCTTCAATGGACAACTCCAACGCCCTGCCCATTGGGTCGGCTGCCGTGCCCGCCCGTGAAAGAACCACCGCCAGTCGGATCAAATCGATCTTCAGCGGCTCGGTCGGCAACATGGTCGAGTGGTATGACTGGTACGTCTACGCCGCGTTCTCGTTGTACTTCGCCAAAGTCTTCTTCCCCAAGGGCGACACCACCGCCCAATTGCTCAACACCGCCGCGATCTTCGCCGTGGGTTTCCTGATGCGCCCGATCGGCGGCTGGTTGATGGGCCTGTACGCTGACCGCGCCGGGCGCAAACGTGCGTTGATGGCCTCGGTGTACCTGATGTGCTTCGGCTCGCTGATCATCGCCTTGAGCCCGAGCTACGAAACCATCGGCGTCGGTGCGCCGATCCTGCTGGTGTTTGCCCGTCTGCTCCAAGGCCTGTCGGTGGGTGGTGAGTACGGCACCTCGGCAACCTACCTGAGCGAGATGGCGACCAAGGAACGTCGCGGCTTCTTCTCCAGCTTCCAGTACGTGACCCTGATTTCCGGCCAGCTCATCGCCTTGGGCGTATTGATCGTGCTGCAACAGTTCCTCACCACCGAACAGCTGTACGCCTGGGGCTGGCGCATCCCGTTCGCCATCGGCGCACTGTGTGCGGTCGTGGCGCTGTACCTGCGACGCGGCATGGAAGAAACCGAGTCGTTCACCAAGAAAGAGAAGTCCAAGGAAAGCGCGATGCGCACCTTGCTGCGCCATCCCAAGGAACTGATGACCGTGGTCGGCCTGACCATGGGCGGTACCCTGGCGTTCTACACCTACACCACCTACATGCAGAAATACCTGGTGAACACCGTCGGCATGAGCATCTCCGACTCCACCACCATTTCCGCCGCCACACTGTTCCTGTTCATGTGCCTGCAACCGGTGATCGGCGGGCTGTCGGACAAGATCGGTCGCCGGCCGATCCTGATCGCCTTCGGTATCCTCGGCACCCTGTTCACCGTGCCGATCCTCACCACCCTGCACACCATCCAGACCTGGTGGGGCGCGTTCTTCCTGATCATGGCCGCGCTGATCATCGTCAGCGGCTACACCTCGATCAACGCCGTGGTGAAGGCCGAGCTGTTCCCCACCGAAATCCGCGCCCTGGGCGTCGGCCTGCCCTACGCACTGACCGTGTCGATCTTCGGCGGCACCGCTGAATACATCGCCCTGTGGTTCAAGAGCATCGGTATGGAAACTGGCTACTACTGGTACGTGACGGCCTGCATCGCCGTGTCGCTGCTGGTGTACATCACCATGAAAGACACCCGCAAGCATTCGCGGATCGTGACCGACTGACAGGGTTCAACAGTCACTGCAATGGTGACTGTGATGACCCCATCGCGAGCAAGCTCGCTCCCACAGGATTTGCACTGGACCTGTGGGAGCGGCGGTGCGGCAATCAGGTCAACTCTGCCGCAGGCTGCCCCTTGCCATTACGCTTCTGCCCATAGGTCGCGCCTGCTCAATATGCCCGCAGCAAAGCCCAAGCCCGAATCGTCGGTATGAAAAATCTGTCATTGAGCTGGGATTAATCGCCGGTTAATGCACTTGCCACATCCTGGGTTCACTGAATCGATGACCTGCGCGACGTTCGCTCCGACGATGGAAGCGATTGAATACGCCGCCCTTAATATCTAGTTAATCGATTGTTTTTAGCATTATTTTGCGCTTTTTAATCAATTTAGTTGGCGTAGCATTCAACCCATGCAAGACACACATCGCCCACGAACCCGGAGTGACAACCATGAAAACCAAACTGATCCTCGCCCTGACCCTGTCCGTGTTGGCCGCCAACACCTTCGCCGCTGACGGTTTCGACAAGACCGGTACCGCCTCCTTCGGTGCCAACGCCAGCGCAGCCGTCGAACGCAGCCCTGCCGGTCATTACGCCGCCGACGGCTTCGACAAGACCGGCACCGCCGACGCCATCGCCGCTGACGGCTTCGACAAGACCGGCACCGCCGACGCCATTGCCGCTGATGGTTTCGACAAGACCGGCACCGCCGACGCCATTGCCGCTGATGGTTTCGACAAGACCGGTACCGCCGAAGCAATTGGTTGATGATTGAGCGTCAAAAGATCGCAGCCTTCGGCAGCTCCTACGGATTGAACACGGTCCTGTAGGAGCTGCCGGAGGCTGCGATCTTTTTTTGCATCACCCAATCTGGAAATAAAAGGCCCAGCCTTGCACTATTGGCCGCCTACGAATGCCTTCCCAGGAAACGCCCGCCATGCCCGATGACATCCATTACTACGAACCCGCCAACGGTCACGGCCTGCCACACGATCCATTCAACGCCATCGTCGGCCCGCGCCCCATCGGCTGGATTTCGTCTCAGGATGGCGAAGGCCGCCTGAACCTGGCGCCCTACAGTTTCTTCAACGCCTTCAATTACATTCCACCGATCATTGGGTTCTCCAGCGTCGGGCGCAAAGACAGCCTGAACAACATCGAACAGACCGGTGAATTCGCCTGGAACCTGGCCACCCGCCCGCTCGCCGAGCAGATGAACCAGAGCTGCGCGATGGTCGGCCCAGAGGTCAATGAGTTCGAACTGGCGGGCCTGACGGCCGCCCCGTCACGGGTGATCCAGGTGCCGCGCGTCGCCGAAAGCCCGGTGTCCTTCGAATGCAAGGTCACACAGATCATTCAATTGCAGCGGGCGGACAAAGGTCTGGTGCCGAGCTGGCTGATCCTCGGCGAAGTGGTCGCCGTGCATATCGCCCAGTGGCTGTTGAAGGATGGGGTGTACGACACCGCCGCCGCCGAGCCGATCTTGCGCGGGGGTGGGCCGGCGGATTATTTCCAGCTGGGGCCTGAGGCGTTGTTCAAGATGCATCGCCCGAAGTAAGCGATAAAGTCCTGTAAACAACACTGCTCACTTGAAAATGAAGGTATGTGTGGCGAGGGAGCTTGCTCCCGCTTGGGTGCACGGTAGGAGCTGTCAAGCGGAGCGAGGCTGCGATCTCTCCCCAGACACTTGAGCCTCAAGCGAAAGATCAAAAGATCGCAGGCTTCGCCAGCTCCTACAGAGCCCAGCGGGAGCAAGCTCCCTCGCCACAAAAGCAATCATCAAAATGCTGATTGCCAGACCAGCCCGCCCTCGTCGTCGACACCCTGAAGATGGGTGAGCTGCACGGCAGCGGCATCATCGGCTTCGGTCGCGGTCTTGAAGCTCTGGTCTTCAAGCACCTTGTTGAAACGTGGCGCACCTGAGCCGCCGATGGCCTTGGTGGCAATGGCGGCGAGGTAACCGCCGCCCTCCTTGGGAACAACGGCGGAAACAGCTTCAAAGGTTTCAAAGGCTTTACGTGCCATCTCTTGTGCATCCTGGCGGTGGAAAATGACGGTCATTAAACCTTCAACCGGCCAGTTTGTGTACCTGTGCCCGGCACCCTTCGGTCGCCTGGGCGGCGGAGACTTCCCTGAAGGTGTGGAAATCCAGGCTGCTCACCACCAGGTCCTGCACCAGCTCGGCGAAAATCGCCATGGCCGGTGAGTTGAAGTAGGCATCCATCGACGGCTGATTGACCCAGAGCCCGGACACCAGCCACAAATCAGCGTCGCATTGCGATTGCTGCAAGGCAAAGTGCAGGCAACCGGGCGCCTGGCGCGAGGGCGCGATCAGCGTACTCAGGCGTGCACCCAGTTGCTTGGAGCAACCACCGCGGGCCCGGACAAAAGCCATGTGGCTGACGGGGATCTGTGTAGTCATGCTCAACCCTCCCAGGTAATCCGTTGTGCAGCCGGGGACAGGCTGCGACAGGATCAAAGGTTAAGCGTCACGACGCCAGCTTCGTTAGTCGATTCCTGCCGACCCATTGCACAATCCTGCGCATCGGCCGCACAAAATTCGCCGTCGATCCAGTTGCCACCCAAGAAGTTGAAACAAAAGGTTTCAAGCAAGTTTCGCGAGCGTTGCCCCGTCACGGACCCTTGCGCCGTGCAGGATCAGGCAAGCTTTCAACAGGATGTTGCTACCGCTGCGCCTTGCACAAACATAAGCTTTGTTCATCGCTCCCTATCGCCTGAGGATCCCGGCATGTCGCCACTCGATCACGCCCACGTCCCGCTGGACACGTACCTGGAACAACAGCGCGCCGAACTGGCATCGATCATCGACCGCAACACCGGCGAAGACGGCAGCTACGCCACAGCCATCGGCTCGCTGAACCTGTCGCGGCACAGCCAGCCGCACAAATTCGCCCCGGTGCTGGCGCAACCGGCGCTGTGCATCATGGCCCAGGGCAGCAAACAGGTGCGCCTGGCGGACGAGCTCTTCAACTACGATCCGCTCCATTACCTGGTGGTCTCGGTCTCGATGCCGCTCAGCGGTTGCGTCGCCGACGTTTCGCCCGAGCAGCCGATCCTGGCCCTGCGCCTGGACATCGACCCGGCGGAAATCACTGCGTTGATCGCCGACGCCGGCCCCTTGGGCGTGCCGACCCGCCCCGCCGGGCGCGGGCTGTATGTCGAACGCCTGGACACGCCGATGCTCGACGCTGTGCTGCGCCTGGCACGGCTGCTGGACACACCGAAAGACATCGCCATGCTCGCGCCCCTGGTGCGTCGGGAAATCCTCTATCGCCTGCTGCGCAGTCCACAGGGCTATCGGTTGTATGAAATCGCCATCGCCAACAGTCAGAGCCATCGCATCAGCCAGGCGATCAAATGGCTCAACGGCCATTTCGAACAGCCGCTGCGCATCGATGACCTGGCCCGGGAAGTGAACCTCAGCGTCTCGACCCTGCATCACCGCTTCAAGGCCATGACGGCCATGAGCCCACTGCAATACCAGAAGCAACTGCGCTTGCAGGAAGCCCGCCGGCTGATGCTTGCCGAAGGGCTGGAAGCTTCGGCGGCGGGGTATCGGGTGGGTTATGAAAGCCCTTCGCAGTTCAGCCGCGAGTACAGCCGACTGTTCGGCGCGCCGCCGTTGCGGGATCTGGCGCGGTTGCGGATGACTGTCTGACCCGGGTTTTGTGTTGGCTGGGCCGGCCTCATCGCGAGCAAGCTCGCTCCCACATAGGGCCTGTAGTGAACAGAGAATCTGTGTTCAATGAAAATCCCCTGTGGGAGCGAGCTTGCTCGCGATGAGGCCAGTAGAAACACCTCAACACTTCGATACCCAACCCCCCTGGTCAATCTCAATCAACGTCGGCCCCTGCCGCTCACGGGCCGCCAGCAACGCGGCACGCAGCGACGGCACATCGTCGATGGCTTGGGCAAAGCAGCCCAAGGCCTTGGCGACCCCGATGAAATCCGGGGTGTAGATGTCCACCCCCACCGGTTCGATGGCGCGGTTGAGCATGTATTTCTTGATCTCTTCGTAGCCCTGGTTATTCCACAGCAGCACGATCACCGGTGCGCGCGCTTCCACGGCGCTGGCCAGTTCCGGCAGGGTGAACTGCAACCCGCCATCACCGATCAGGCACACCACCGCAGGGCGGCCATGGCCCAGGTCCTTGCCGCCGAGCCAGGCGCCGATAGCCGCCGGCAACGCGTAGCCAAGGGTGCCGTAGCCGGTGGAGGAATTGAACCAGCGGCGCGGCTGCTCCGGGTTGAAGGTCAGGTTGCCGGTGTACACCGGTTGCGTGGAGTCACCGACGAACACCGCCTCCGGTAGCGTCTGCAAGACCGTGTCGAGAAACACGGTCTGGGCGCGGGTCGCGGCGTCCCAACTGCCTTGAAGCTCCGCACGCAACCGGGCGGCACGGGCCGGTCCCCAATCGGCTTGGCGTTCGGCCAAGGGTCGCTGGTCCAATTCGTCGAGCAAGGCCCGGGCGGCGACACCGGCGTCGGCCACCAGCGCCAGGTGCGGCGGGTAGTTGCGCACGGTCTGGTCCGGGTCGATGTCGATGCGCAGCAGCGCGCCGGGAATCTCGAAGCCGCCGGCAAAGGTAATGTCGTAATCGGTCTCGGCCAGTTCGGTGCCGATGGCCAGCACCACGTCCGCCTCGGCCACCAACGCACGGGTGGCCACCAGGCTCTGGGTGGAGCCGATCAGCAACGGATGGCGCGCAGGCAGCAGGCCTTTGGCATTGATGGTCAACGCCACTGGCGCGCCGAGACGTTCGGCCAGTTCGGTCAATTCGGCCCTCGCGTCGATGGCCCCGCCACCGACCAGGATCAGAGGCCGCCGAGCCGTCGCCAGCAGGTCGGCCATTTGTTTTACCGCACCCGGTGCGGCACCGGCGCGGCTGATGTTCACCGGCACGCTGGCGAGCAAGGCGTCGGCGTCTTCGACCAAAACGTCCAGCGGGATTTCAATGTGCACCGGCCGCGGGCGCCCGGCCTGGAACACCGCGAACGCCCGGGCCAGCACGCCGGGCAATTCGGCGGCGGACATCAGCGTGTGGGAAAACGCCGCGACACCGCCCACCAACGCAGACTGGTTCGGCAGTTCATGCAGCTTGCCGCGTCCACCGCCCAACTGACTGCGCGACTGCACGCTGGAGATCACCAGCATCGGGATCGAATCGGCGTAGGCCTGGCCCATGGCGGTGGTGATGTTGGTCATGCCGGGACCGGTGATGATGAAACACACGCCGGGCTTGCCGCTGACCCGGGCGTAACCGTCGGCCATGAAACCTGCGCCCTGTTCATGACGCGGCGTCACATGGCGGATACTGGAACGGGCCAGCCCGCGGTACAACTCGACGGTGTGCACGCCGGGAATGCCGAACACCTGCTCCACGCCATAACCTTCGAGTAACTTGACCAATACTTCGCCGCACGTCGCCATTGCCATTGCCTTTTTCTGGTCGGGTAAAGGGCCACGCAGCGCATGCGGCGGGGCCCTTTTGTCTTGGGAATGGCGTTATTGGAACGGGCGGGGCATGGCGACAACAATGGATAAAAAGTCATACTAGCCATGTCCTCACGTCATGGCTTGGATCGAAATGAAACGACTCCCCCCGTTGCCGGCGCTGCACACATTTCTGATCACGGCCCAATGCTGCAACTTCACCCGGGCCGCCGAACAACTGCACATCACCCAGGGCGCGGTGAGCCGGCAGATCGCCGGGCTGGAAGATCATTTGGGTTATGCGTTGTTCCAGCGCCAGGCACGCGGCCTGAGCCTGACCGCCGAGGGCCAGGCGTGGCTGCCACGGGTGCAGCAGGTGTTCAGCCTGATCGGCGATGCGGTCCAGCAGATCGGCGAAAAACGCCAGGCCCTACAGCTCAAGGCCCCGACCTGTGTGATGCGCTGGTTGCTGCCGCGCCTGTTGCAGTGGCAGAAGGAACGACCGGACGTGCCGGTGGAACTGACCACGACGGTCAGGCACGGCGTGGATTTCCAGCGCGAAGCCTTCGACGCCGCGGTGGTCTATGGCCCACCACCGGATGCCTCGCTGGCGTGCCTGCACCTGTTCGATGAACAGCTGACGCCTGTCTGCTCCCGCCCGATCCTGGAAGGACCGGTGCCGCTGCATGAACCCGCCGACCTGCAGCACCACTTGCTGTTGCACCCGGCCCTTGACGAGCGCGACTGGAACGCCTGGCTGGCGGCGGCCGATGTGCATTTGAACCACGTCAGCAAGGGCCAGCATTTCGAAACCCTGGACCTGGCGATGTCCATGGCCTCCCAGGGCACCGGCGTAGCGATTGGCGACTGGTCGCTGATCGGCGACGACCTGAGCGCCGGCCGGCTGGTGATGCCGTTCGAGCTGAAGGTCAAGACCGGGCTGGGCTATCACCTGGTGCACCCACGCAAGCCCCAGGTTTCGGGGCCGTTGCTGGAGTTGATGGACTGGTTGGTGGCGCAGGCGCAGGTTCGGTAGCAACGTCACAGCGAGCCCCCTGTGGGAGCAAGGCTTGCCCGCGATGAAGGCGACGCGGTCCCTCAGAGATTGAGGTGGCTGTTTCGCGAGCAAGCTTTGCTCCCACACATCCCATTGCCACAAAAGCCAGCCATCAGGGTTATCAGAGCAGATTCGGCGCCTGCACCGGTTCGATCTGCGCCCAATGGGACGTGTCTTCGCGGTGCTGCTGCAGGTACGGCAACACCGCCCCCAGCAACGGCGCCTTGAACGCATCCTGGAAGCGATGGGCCAGGCCCGGGATCAGTTTCAGTTGGCTGCCTTGGATGTGCGCCGCCAGGTGCACGCCGTGCATCACCGGCAGCAACGGGTCGGCGGTGCCGTGGACGACCAGGGTCGGTACCCGCAGTTGATTGAGCAGGGCTACCCGGCTCGGCTCGGCCATGATCGCCATGATCTGGCGCTTCACGCCTTCGGGGTTGAAGGCCCGGTCATAGGCCAGTGCCGCCTGATGCAGCAAGGCCTGGCGATCATCCACCACCATCGGGCTGCCCAACGCGGCCAGCAGGTCGGCCTGCTGTTCAAGGGCCATTTCGCGATTCGGAGCACCGCGCCGGGACAACAGTTGCACCAGCCTTTCGCTAGGTGCGGGCAAGCCTGCGGCACTGGAACTGGTCATGATCAGGGTCAGGCTTTCAACCCGCTCAGGCGCCATGGCCGCCATGTGCTGGGCGATCATCCCGCCCATGCTCGCGCCCAGTACATGGAAGCTTTGCACATGCAACGCGTCCATCAGCCCGAGCCCGTCGTCGGCCATATCGGTAAGGGTATACGGCGCGGCCACGGGCAAGCCGAGTTTGTAGCGCAGGGCTTCAAAGGTCAGGTTGGCGCTGCCGGGCGCCTGGCGCCAGGTGCTCAGGCCGACATCGCGGTTATCGTAGCGAATCACCCGGAAACCCTGCTCGCACAGGGCGACCACCACCTCGTCCGGCCAATGGATCAACTGCCCACCCAGGCCCATCACCAATAGCAATGCAGGATCCGAGGCACGGCCAATGCTCTGGTAGGCCAGGCTGACCTGATCCAGATCGACCCGTTGGGTCGCAACATTGACATCACAACGAGATGCCGCCATCGACGGCAGGCCGAAAAACAACGCGGCCAGGAAAATAAGTACACGCATGAAGAAACACCGAAACGCAGAACCCCAGTAGAGCGCGAGTCTGATGAAGTTTGTTCAAGCGCGCTGCCACAGTTGCGTGACAGTTTGATGAAGATTGCGTAGGAGCTGCCGAAGGCTGCGATCTTTTGAGCTTGATCTGCTGTTTTTTTTGCACTCTTGACTCAAGTGTCTGGGGAAAGATCGCAGCCTCGTTGCACTCGACAGCTCTTACAGGGTGCAGCCCAGCGGGAGCAAGCTCCCTCGCCACAAAAAAGCTCCCCTTGCCAGAGCCAGGGGGCTCGCCCACAACATCCGGGCCTCAGGCCAACTCGCTACGCAACTGCCGCGCCGCCGCCACCATGTTCACCAGCGCCGCTTCCGTTTCTGGCCAGCCCCGGGTCTTCAGCCCGCAGTCGGGGTTGATCCACAGCCGCTCGGCGGCGATGCGTTTCACTGCCTTGCTCATCAGCGCAACCATCTCGGCCGTGTCCGGCACCCGTGGCGAGTGGATGTCGTAGACGCCCGGGCCGATGTCGTTCGGGTAATCGAACGCCTCGAACGCTTCCAGCAACTCCATGTCCGAACGGGAGGTCTCGATAGTGATGACATCGGCGTCCATGTCGGCGATGGCCTTGATCACGTCATTGAACTCGCTGTAGCACATGTGGGTATGGATCTGGGTGTCATCCCCCACGCCCGATGCGCACAAGCGGAACGCCTCCACGGCCCAGTCCAGGTAGTGCTGCCATTGCCCGCGACGCAGTGGCAGCCCTTCGCGGAACGCCGCCTCGTCGATCTGCACGATTCTGATCCCGGCCTTTTCCAGGTCCAGCACCTCGTCGCGCAGGGCCAGGGCCAGTTGTCGGGCCTGGACCTGGCGCGACACGTCTTCGCGGGGGAACGACCACATCAGCATGGTCACAGGGCCGGTGAGCATGCCTTTCATGACCTTGTCGGTCAGGCTTTGCGCGTAACGGATCCAGTCGACGGTCATGGCTTTCGGGCGGCTGATGTCGCCGTAGATGATCGCCGGCTTCACGCAACGCGAACCGTAACTCTGTACCCAGCCGAAACGGGTGAAGGCGTAGCCGTCCAGTTGCTCGGCAAAGTACTCCACCATGTCGTTGCGCTCGGCTTCACCGTGCACCAACACGTCCAGGCCCAGGCGCTCCTGGATCTGTACGGCATGGCGGATCTCGGTGTGCATGGCGTCCTGATAGTCGTTGGCCGACAACTTGCCCTGCTTGTAGGCCTGACGGGCCAGGCGTATGGCCGGGGTCTGCGGGAAGGAGCCGATGGTGGTGGTAGGAAAGGCCGGCAACGCCAAACGTGCGCGCTGGCGTTCGATGCGCCGGGCAAACGGTGAATGCCGCTGGCTATCCTGTGGCCCGATCGCCGCCAGACGCGCCTGGACTTCGGCTTTGTGAATGCGCGCCGAGCCGGCGCGACGGGCCTGCACCTCGCGGCTGTCGCTCAACGCCTGCTGCACGGCGGGGGCCTGCGGATCGTTCAGCGCATCACGCAACACCGCGACTTCACCGCACTTCTGCACGGCGAAGGCGAGCCAGCTCTTGAGTTCGGGATCGAGCCGGTCTTCACGTTCCAGGTCCACCGGGCTGTGCAACAACGAGCACGAGGTGCTGACCCAAAGGTTGTCGCCAAAGCGCTCCTGGGCCGCTTGCAATTGCGCCAGCGCCTGTTCAAGTTCGCAGCGCCAGACATTACGACCGTTGACCAGGCCCACCGAGAGAATCTTGTAGGTCGGCAGGCGGTCCAGCACCTGGCCCAGTTGTTCCGGGTCACGTACCGCGTCGATGTGCAAGCCGTCCACCGGCAGGCTCACCGCCAGGCCGAGGTTGTCTTGCAGGCCACTGAAATAGGTGGCCACGAGTTTTTTCAACGGCGAGTACTGGAGGATGTGATAAGCCCGCTCAAAGGCGCTCCTCCAGGCCAGGGGCAGGTCCAGGGTGAGGATCGGCTCGTCGATCTGCACCCATTCCACGCCCTGGGCCTTGAGGCGGTTGAGGATTTCACCGTAGACCGGCAGCAGGCGCTCCAGCAGGCCGAGCTTGTCGAACGCCTCGCCCTTGGCCTTGCCCAGCCACAAGTAGGTCAACGGGCCGATGATCACCGGTTTGACCTGATGGCCCAAGGCATGGGCCTCGTCCACTTCGTCGAACAATTGTTCCCAGCTCAGGGCGAAGGTCTGGTCGGCGGAAAACTCCGGGACCAGGTAGTGGTAGTTGGTGTCAAACCACTTGGTCAGTTCCTGGGCGTATTGCGCCTGGCCGTGCTCGGCACCGCAGCAACTGGCCGTGGCGCCACGGGCCATGGCGAACAGGGTGTCGAGGGTCGGTCGGCCCTGGGCATTCAAGGTACCGTGGAAACGTTGCGGGACGGCGCCCAGGGTCAAGGTGTGGCTGAGCACCTGGTCGTACCAGGCAAAGTCGCCGACGGGCAGCAGGTCGATGCCGGCGTCTTTCTGCAGTTGCCAGTGCCGGGCCCGCAGTTCACGACCCACGGCTTGCAACGCAGCCGGGGCCAGGTCGCCCTTCCAATAGGCTTCGAGGGCTTTCTTCAGTTCGCGGTCGGCGCCGATGCGGGGAAAACCGAGGGTGTGGGCCAGGGCCATGGTGTGCGTCCTCCTGTAAAAGATGGCGCCATTGTCGACAGCTCGACCCACATGAGACAAACTCAACCTTTTCGTGTTGATCACAAGTTTTACTCATGGAGCCACTCCGGTGCTTGAACTCCGTCACCTCAAGACCCTGCACGCCCTGCGTGAAGCCGACAGCCTGGTCGAAGCCGCCGAACGCCTGCACTTGACCCAGTCCGCCCTCTCCCACCAGTTCAAGGAACTGGAAGAGCGCCTGGGCATGCAGTTGTTCGTGCGCAAGACCAAGCCCGTACGCTTCACCAGCGCCGGCCTGCGCCTGTTGCAACTGGCCGATGCCGCCCTGCCGCTACTGCGCAGTGCTGAACGGGACATCGCCCGCTTGGCGGGCGGCACCGCCGGGCGCCTGCACATGGCCATCGAGTGCCACAGCTGCTTCCAGTGGCTGATGCCGACCATCGACCAGTTCCGCGATGCCTGGCCGGAAGTCGAGCTGGACCTGGCCTCGGGTTTCGCCTTCGCCCCCTTGCCGGCCCTGGCCCGGGGCGATCTCGATTTGGTGGTGACCTCCGACCCGCTGGAACTGGCCGGCATCACGTACGTGCCGCTGTTCACCTACGAAGCGATGCTCGCCGTCGCCAACCAACATCGGTTGGCGGGCAAGCCCTACATCGTGCCCGAGGACCTGATCAGCGAAACCCTGATCACCTACCCGGTGGAGCGAGACCGGCTGGACATCTTCACCCGTTTCCTGGAACCGGCCGACATCGAACCGGCCCAAGTGCGCACATCCGAGCTGACAGTGATGATGATGCAACTGGTGGCCAGCGGCCGTGGCGTCTGCGGCATGCCGCACTGGGCGCTGCATGAATACAGCTCGCGGGGCTACGTGAAGGCCAAGCGGCTGGGGGAGAAAGGTTTGTTCGCCACGCTGTACGCGGCGGTGCGCACCGACATGCTCGACGCGCCGTACATGCGCGATTTTTTGCTGACGGCCAAGGACACGTCGTTTTCCACACTCGACGGTGTCAGTGCCGTTCGGTGATAGCTTCTGTGGGAGCAAGGCTTGCCCGCGATGGCGATTGCGAAAACGCCATCGCGGGCAAGCCTTGCTCCCACAAAAAACACACACAGCAGGGAATGGTGGTGGTTTTAGAGCTCGAGCCACATGTGGATTTTGTCGAGGTACTCGTCGCCCACACGGATCGCCATCGGTTCAAGGCCATACAGGACGAAGCCGCAGCGCTGGTAGAGCTTGAGCGCCGGGTCGTTGCCCGCGGTGACGGTCAGTTGCACCAGGCGCAGGAAGGTGTGGCGCCGGGCTTCGTCGAGGGCCGCCTGTACCAGTTGGTAGCCGAGGCCCCGATGGCGATGTGCGGCGGCGACGTACATGCCGAACAGCAGCGCCTTGTGCCGGGCTTTTTCCCGGGGTTCCAGGGCCAGGCCGACGATGCCGACCAGTTCTTGCTCGACAAACGCCCCCAACAGCACATCGAGCCGGCTGCCCAGGCGTGACTCCCACCAGGTGATGGGCAACTTCGCCCGCTCGCCGACGCTGGAGGTGAAGGCCTGGGGGTGCAAGGCATACGCCTGGAGCATCAGCTCGCGATACACCAGGGCATCGCCGGCCCGCAGGCGTCGAATGTTCACGCCGAACGCCGTTGCTCGAGCATCAGGCGCAGCGCCAGGGCACCGAGGACAAACCCCATGAAGTAGCGCTGCACTGCCAGCCAGCTCGGGTTGTGGACAAACCAGGAGGCAATGCCGGCGGCGAACAGGGCGATCAGCAGGTTGACGCTGAAACTGACGCTGATCTGGGTCAGCCCGAGGATGATGCTCTGGGTGAACAGCGAACCGTGTTCCGGGCTGATGAACTGCGGGAACACCGACAGATAGAACACCGCGATCTTGGGGTTCAACGCACTGGTGAGAAAACCCATGGTGATCAGCTTGCGTGTCGAGTCCGCCGGCAACTGCTGGGCCTCGAAGGGCGAACGCGCGCCCGGTTTCACCGCCTGCCAGGCCAGCCACAAAAGGTACAGCGCGCCGGCCCACTTCAACACTTCATAGGCCATGGGCACCGCCAGGAACACCGCCGTCAGCCCCGCGGCGGCGGCGAACATGTGCACGAAGAACCCCGCCACCACGCCCAACAGCGACGTGACGCCGGCCTTGCGGCCCTGGCAGATCGAACGGGAGATCAGGTAGATCATGTTCGGGCCGGGCGTCAGTACCATCAGTAACGCGGCGGCGGCGAAAATCAACAGGTCCGGCAATGGAATCATGGGCGTCAGTCCTTGAGGCATGAATCAGCAAGTAGCGAGGTGTGTCGCTCGATAAAACGGCAGGATCACCTCGCCTGTCAACGGTGCGAGCACAAGATCGCTGTCGCCGGCCGGGTCGATCCAGCACACCTCTTCGATTTCGGCGGCTGGCGAAACCGGGGCGTCGATGTTCAGCAAAAACACCTCGGCCTGCACGATAAACCCCGGTTCGTTGGCCGCCGGCGCGCTGAACACACCCAGGTGGCAGGCCTGGGCCGGGTCGATCCGCAACCCAAGCTCTTCTTCCAGCTCCCGGGCCAGCGCCTGCACCGGTTGTTCATGGGCCTCGATCTTGCCCCCCGGCTGCATGAAGGCCCGGGTGCCGCGCTTGCGCACCAGCAGGGTTCGCCCGTCCGGCCCGATCAAGAGGGCGGCGGCGATGCGGATGAGGCAGGTGGTCATGATGAGTCAAAGCCTTGGGCAGAAAAATGCTGGGGAGATTACAGACCACAGCCGCAGGGAGCAAAGCCTGGCGCTGGTTTCAGAATCCAGACATACCCATGTGGGAGCGGGCTTGCTCGCGAAGGCGGCGTATCAGTCACAGCCAATGTCGCCTGATACATCGCTTTCGCGAGCAAGCCCGCTCCCACAGGTTGAACTGCGCCGTCTGTCCGATCCACATCACCCCAAAATCGGCTTCGGCGCCAAAGGGTCGGCCAGTTCTTCGGGGATCTTGACGAACACGCTGTACCGGGCCCCTTCCATCGACTCGAAGGCGATGAGCTTTTCCACCAGCGGGCCGCTCAGGACCTTGCCGGCGTTGAGCAGCAGCATGCCGTTGTCGGCGTTGAGGTTGCGCGCCAGGATCATGCCGGCCACCAGTTCGCGGGTGTTCATGACCTTGACCGTCGGGTCGGACAGGGTCACGTCGTCCAGGTACTCGCCGCAGGCCTTGATGAAGTCCTCGATCATGTCCGGGTCGTAGAGCTTGCCAGCGTACTTGCGGATGTAGACCAGCGCTTCGTCACTGTTCATCTGTCGTTCGAGGATCAACCCGCGCTGCAGTTCGATGAAATCCACCGCCAGTTTCAACAGCCGCGAGCCGAAGGGAATGGCCTCGCCCTTGAGGTGCTCGGGGAAACCGCTGCCGTCCCAACGCTCCTGGTGATGACGGATGATCCGTGCCGCGTCCTTCATCGGGTCCAGGGTCATCAGCAGCGATTCGCTCTGCTTCGGATAGGCCCGATAGAGATCGAGTTCATTGTGGTGCAGCAAGTCGGCGGGCGTGACCATCATATTGTCGGTCCAGCTCAGCTTGCCGATGTTGTAGAGCGCCGCGGCCATGGTCAGGTCGCGGTCGGTGGACTCATCGAGGAAATGCAGTCGGCTGTAGACCCTGATCAACTCGATGATCTGCCGGTTGGTCTGCTTGGCCTTGGGCAGGCGCAGGTTGGCGATCAGCGAAAACACCTCGGTGCTGGTCACATAACTGCGCTTGAGCTCGTCATAGGCCAGGTCAAGCATGTCGGCGGTCTGCTGCAGCTCGGAGGTGCGCGACGCCACGCGTTTTTCCAGGGTGGCGTTCAGGGTCTTGAGTTGCTGGTTCTGCTCGCGGTTCAGTGCTTCGAGACGCTGGCGCTCGCTTTCGGAATGCTGGTGGGCCAGGGCCTGGCGCAAGGCCTGCACCAGTTCGTCATCGTTCCAGGGTTTGCTGAGGTAGCGATAGAGCTGCCCCTCGTTGATGGCCTTGGTCATCATGTCCACATCGGCATAACCGGTGAGCAGGATGCGCAACGTCGATGGGTACAGCTTGCGGATCTCGGCCAACAGCGTGGCGCCATCCATGTTCGGCATGCGCGCGTCGGTCATCACCAGGTCGACCGGCCGCTCCTTGAGAATCTCCAGGGCCTTGGCGCCACTGTCGGCCAGCAGGATCTCGTACGGCTGGCTGCGCAATAGCCGACGCAGGCTATTGAGAATCGACTCTTCGTCATCGACCAGCAGCACCACCGGCTTCTTTACCGGAACGTCCGGCGATTGATCTTCCATTTGAAACCCCCTCCTGTTCACGGCAACCGTTCTACCTTAGCCCCAAAATACAGGCTAGTAGATTGCGAAAATTTAGACACATTTGCCATCAGTGGCCGAGCGCATCGCGATGAGGCGACTATGCTCTACCCCATGAAGGGCCATGTACAGGCCGAATACTCATGCCAGCGAAAGGGATATCAGATGTTTCCAGGGTTCTATAGTCAGCATCAAAGTGGTGCACGGCCATGAGCCTGCCTTTGGATAAAACCAATCGGCGGATCCTGATCGTCGACGACACCCCGACCATCCATGAGGATTTTCGCAAGATCCTCAGCCCCCAGATGAACGCCGAAGACAACCTGAGCAGCGCCGAAGAGGCTTTGTTCGGCGCGCCGGTGGCCGTTGCCGCCATGAGTTTCGTGCTCGATTCGGCGTTCCAGGGCATGGAAGCCTTGAACAAGGTCGAGAAGGCGCTGGCCCAAGGGCAGCCCTTCGCCATGGCGTTCATCGACATGCGCATGCCGCCGGGCTGGGACGGCCTGGAAACCATCGAACGGCTGTGGCGTGCCGACCCCAAGCTGCAAGTGGCCCTGTGCACCGCTTACTCGGATTATTCCTGGGAAGATATTTCCGAGCGCCTCGAACTGGGCGACCGCCTGCTCATCCTGAAAAAACCCTTCGACGCCATCGAGATCCGCCAGATGGCCAGCGCCTTGACCGTCAAATGGCAGATGACCGAAGACGCGGCGCTGAAAATGGACATGCTCGAACGGGCGGTCGAGGAACGCACCCGCGAGTTGGCCGATGCCAACATCATCGTGCAGAACAGCCCGACCATTCTCTATCGCCTGCGGGGTGAGCCGCCGTTCGCGTTGATGTACATCTCCCATAACATCACCAAGTTCGGTCATTCCGCGGCGCAACTGATCAACGCGCCGGACTGGGCGCAAACCCTGATCCACCCCGACGACCAGGACAAAGTCCAGGAGGCCATGGTCCGCGTCCTCGACCGTGACACTGCCGGGGCCTCCATCGAGTTTCGCATGCGCACTGGCGACGACACGTTCCGTTGGGTGGAGAACCGCTACATCCCGGTGCGCAACGACCAGGGCCTGTTGCTGGAAGTGGAAGGCATCATCCTCGACATCACCGAGCGCAAGCTGGCCGAAGAGAAGATCGCCCTGCTCGCCCGCACCGACGGCCTGACCGGGCTGGCCAACCGCGCCACCATGATCGAGCGCCTGCACCAGGCTTTCGCCGCCGCTCGTCGGGGAGCGGCGCCGTTCGCCATGTTCTACCTGGACCTGGACCACTTCAAACGCATCAACGACACCTTGGGCCATCCCATCGGTGACCTGCTGTTGCAGGAAGTCGCCGCCCGCATCAAGTCCTGTACCCGGGAAAACGATGTGGTGGCGCGCCTGGGCGGCGACGAATTCGCCCTGCTGCAACTGGACGTCCATGAAGCGACCCACTGCGCCGCGCTGGCGGGCAAGATCCGTGATGCGCTGGTGGCACCGTATTCCCTGGACGGCAACGACGTGCGGATCTCGGTGAGCATCGGCATCGCCCTGTACACCCCGCAAAGCCTGAGTGCCGACAGCCTGATGGCGCAATCCGACATGGCCCTGTACCGCTCCAAGGAAAAGGGACGCAACCAGTATCACTTCCACAACGAGGAAATTAACCAGGAAGTCACCGACCGGGTCGCCCTGGCCAACGATCTGCGCCAAGCCATCGAAAACCAGGAACTGCACCTGCACTATCTGCCCGAAGTCGACCTCGGCACCGGCAAGATCCTCGGCATGGGCGTGCAGGTGCGCTGGAACCACCCCCAACGGGGCTGGCTGGAGCCCGCGGCCTTCATGCCAGCGGCCGAGAAGACCGGGATCATCATTGGCCTGGGGCATTGGGTGCTGGACCAGGCCTGCCAACAGATGCGCCAATGGCGCGACCAGGGCATGGCGCCGCCGGTAATCGCCATCGACCTGTCCCTGACCCAGCTCAAGACCGGCCCGGAACTGATCTACGACGTGCTGCGCACCACCGCGCGCTGGGAACTGGCACCCTGGGACCTGCGTTTCGACGTCACCGAAGCCACCCTGGCCCAGACCAAGTGGACCCACAACGACGTGCTGCCGCGCCTCTGCGAATTGGGCGTGCAGATCGCCATCGATGACTTCGGCACCGAATATTCCTCGTTCGATTACCTCAAGACCTACCGGGTCAATCACCTCAAGCTCGCCCAGCGCTTTCTCGACAGCGCCAACGCCGACCCCGAGAACGCCACGACGTTACGGGCGATCATCAACTTCGCCCGGGACGTGGGCATCGGGATCATTGCCGAGGGCGTCGAGACCCAGGAACAACGCACCACACTGATGTCCAGCGGCGGCGCGATGCAGGCCCAGGGGCATTACTTCAGCACCGTGGTCGACAGCGGCCAGGCCGCCGAACTGCTCAAGGCCGGCACCATCATTCCCGCGACAGACCACTGGACCCGACCAGCGAGCCAGCTATCGGAGAGCAATCCATGAACCCCATGTCGGTGCCTGCCAACCGGCGGATCCTGGTGGTGGACGACACGCCGGCGATCCACCAGGACTTTCGCAAGATCCTCAGCCCCAGCGGCGGCAGCGATGACTCGCTGGACGACACCGAAAGCCTGCTGTTCGGCACCCCGCAGGTCAGCCGGCTGCAATTCCAGATCGACTCGGCCTACCAGGGCGAGGAGGCGCTGGAACTGGTCAAGCGCGCCCAGGCCGAAGGCCAGCCCTATGCGCTGGTGTTCGCCGACATGCGCATGCCACCGGGCTGGGATGGCCTGCAAACCATCGAACAACTGTGGAAAGCCGACCCGCGCCTGCAAATCGCCCTGTGCACGGCCTTCTCGGATTACTCCTGGGAAACCATGTCCGAACGGATCGAGTTCGACGATCAGTTGCTGATTCTCAAGAAACCGTTCGACACCTTGGAAATCCGCCAGATGGCCAGCGCCATGACCTGGAAATGGCAGCTGGCCCAGGACGCGGCGAGAAAAATGCGCAGCCTGGAACGTACGATCGAAGAGCGCGTCCAGGAATTGCTCAAGGTGTCCCACCTGTTGCAATACGACGTGCTCACCGAGCTGCCCAATAGCATGTTGCTCGGCGATCGCCTGACCCAGGCCATGGCGCAGTGCCGTCGGCACGACCGGCAACTGGCGGTGATGTTCATCGGCCTGGACCGCTTCAAGCGCATCAACAACGCGCTGGGCCATCCGGTGGGCGACGAAATGCTCAAGCGCGTGGCCAGGGCGCTGGCCACCGTGGTGCGTGAGTCCGATTCGGTGTTCCGCTACGGTTCCGATGAATTCGTGGTGATAGCGGGGGACATCGCCGAGGCGCAGCAAACCAAAGGCGTGGCCGAAAAACTGCTGGCGGCCATCAGCTCCCCGCAACCCATCGACGGCCATGACCTGAGCGTCACCGCGAGTTTGGGCATCAGCGTGTACCCGACCGACGGTTTCGACGCCGTGGCGCTGATCAAGAAAGCCGAGACGGCGATGCGCAACGTCAAGGAGACCGGCCCCAACGACTACCGTTTCTTCACCGAAGACATGAACCGCCGGGCACGGCAACAGCAGACCATCGAATCGGGCCTGCGCCTGGCCCTGCAACGCAAGGAATTCGTGCTGCATTACCAACCCAAGCTCGACCTCGGGAGCGGCAAGGTGGTCGGGGTCGAGGCGTTGGTACGCTGGAACAGGCCGGAACATGGCCTGGTCTACCCGGGGGATTTCATTCCGGTGGCCGAGGACAGCGGCTTGATCGTTCCGCTGAGCCAATGGGTGCTTCAGGAAGCCTGCCAGCAGGCCTGCCGCTGGCAAGCCCAGGGCATGCGGCCGCTGTGCCTGTCGGTGAACATCTCGGCCATCGATTTTCGCCAGCGCGGCTTCGTCGAAGGCATCACCCGCACCCTCAAGGAAACCGGCCTGGACCCGACACAGTTAGAACTGGAGATCACCGAAAGCGTACTGATGCAGAACATCGATACCACGGTCGCCATCCTCAAGGCCATCAAGCAACAGGGGATACGCCTGGCCATCGATGATTTCGGCACCGGCTATTCGAGCCTGAGCTACTTGCAGAAATTTCCGGTGGATGTGTTGAAGATCGACCAGTCGTTCGTCGGTGACCTGAGCATCGACAGCAATGACGCCAAGCTGGTGAGCACCATCATCAGCCTGGGCAAGAGCCTGAACCTGCACATCATCGCCGAGGGGGTGGAAACCCTTGAGCAGCTTGAATTTCTCAAGAAGCACCACTGCGAGGAAGTCCAGGGTTATTACTTCAGCAAGGCCGTCGAACCGCAGGCCTTTGCCGATTGGATGACCGAGTGGGAAAAACGCCAGAACCCGTTTTCGTGAACACCTGAGTGTCCTCAACCAAAGTTTCAAGGAAAGCATCCCATGGCGTTACATGGACTGATTCTGGCGCTCGGCCTGCTCGTGGGAGCAAGCGTAACCGCTCACGCCGCGCCTTTGGACGAACCCCTCAAGCCCCTGCCACCGGTGCCGGCCCTGGACCCCAAGCGCGTCCGGCTGGGGCTGCGGCTGTTCAATGACCCACGGCTGTCGGTCAACAACACCCTGTCCTGCGCCAGTTGCCATCGCCTGGACAAGGGCGGCGCCGACGACAAGCCGTTTTCCCTGGGCTTCGATGGCAAGCCGGTGGAGGTCAATACGCCTACGGTGTTCAACGCCGGCCTGAACTTCCACCAGTTCTGGGATGGCCGCGTCGATACACTGGAAGAACAGGTCCACGAGGTCGTGACCAGCCCGGTGGAAATGGGCAGCACCTGGGAGTCGGTGGTCAAGCGTATCGCCGATGATCCCGGCTACGCCAAGGACTTCAAGGACGCCTACTCCGACGGCGTGACCAAGCCCAATATCCAGAGCGCCCTGGCCGACTACGAACGCACTTTGCAAACACCCAATTCGCGTTTCGACCAGTACCTGCTGGGCAATACCGACGCCCTCACGCCCCGGGAAAAGTTCGGTTACCAGCGGTTCAAGGAGTACGGCTGCATCGCTTGCCACCAGGGCGTGAACATCGGCGGCAACATGTTCCAGAAATTCGGCGTCATGGGTGACTACGTCGGCGACCGGGGCAACCCGACCCGGGCCGACGAAGGACGTTTCAACATCACCGGCGATGAAGCGGACCGCCAGGTCTTCAAGGTACCCAGCCTGCGCAATGTGGCCGTCACCGCGCCGTATTTCCATGACGGGTCGGCGACGACACTGGAGCACGCGGTGGAGGTGATGTTCAAGTACCAACTGGGTCGTGAGCCCCTCAAGAACGATACGACACTGATCGTCGAGTTCCTCAAGACCCTGACGGGTGAATCGGAGGGCAAGCCCCTATGACCGCTCTGCGCCGCCTCGGTCTTGCCTTCATCGGCCTGCTGCTGGCTTCGATCCTGCTGTTCATGTACGTCAATTCGGGGGCCCAGCAGGCCGCCTCGTACATTGAATCCCGTGACCTGATTCGCCTGCTCAAGCAACAGGACGCCATCTGGGACAACGAAGTCCTCAAGTCACGGATCGCCCTGACCCACAACTACGACCCGCTGGTCTCTCCCCTGCACGAAATGGCACGCCTGTGGCAGCGTCTGGACGCCATCGAATCGGAACCGGGGCGCCACGGGCCGTCGCTCTGGGAGGCCCAGCGCGACGAATACCTCAAGCTGGTCAAGGAAAAGACCCGTCTGGTGGAACAGTTCAAATCCCATAACGCGGTGTTGCGCAACTCCCTGGCCTTCCTGCCCACCGGCGAGGACGACATCCAGGGCCAGTTCGCCCGGCTGCCCGACACCTACAAACTGGAGTTGCAGAACGTTGCCATCGACACTTACGACCTGTTGCTCAGCAGCATGGAGTTCGCCCAGGTCAGTTCCTCGGAGATCGCAGCCGAGGTGCTGCTGGGCTTGAACCAGTTGGATGTCAACAAGGAGCGTCTGCCTGAGGGGTTGCTCAACTCCATTGAAGTCCTGCGCCGGCACATCGGGGTGATCCTGCGCGAACAACCCAAGGTGAATGAGTTACTGCTGGGAATCGGAGCGATCCCCGTGGCCGATCGCCTGGACACCATCAGCCATCTGCTCGAGAAGGACCAGGAAAAAGCCGCTGCCAAATACCAGCGCAACCACATTTACCTGCTGGTGTTCGCCACGTTCCTGGTCTTGATACTGGTCTGGCTGGCGGTCCGGTTGATACGCAGCTTCGCCGAAATCAATCGGGTCAACAACGCCCTGCAAACCGCCAACGATGAGCTGGAACAACGGGTCGAGGAGCGTACCCGCCAGCTCAAGGACACCCAGAGCGAGTTGATGGACACCGCCCGCCAGGCCGGTATGGCGGAAATCGCCACCAACGTGCTGCACAATGTCGGCAACGTCCTCAACAGCGTGAACATCTCCGCCGACCTGGTCAGTCGCAAACTGCGCAGCAGCAAGGCCCTGGGGCTGGGCAAGGCGATGCAACTGATCAACGAACACACCGATGACCTCGGGCACTTCCTCACCGAGGACGCCAAGGGCAAGCTGCTGCCCGGCTACCTCAACCAACTGGTCGAGGCCATCGCATCGGAGCAGCAGAGCCTGACCGAAGAACTGGCCCAGTTGAGCAAGAGCGTGGACCACATCAAGGATATCGTCTCCACCCAGCAATCCTATGCCGGGGCCAGCAGCCTGCTGGAACCTTTGGTGGTCAGCGAACTGCTCGAAGACGCTTTGCGCATGAACTCCGGCGCCCTGACCCGCCATCATGTTACGGTGATCAAGGAATACGGCGACGTGCCGCGGATCATGGGCGACAAGCACCGCTTGCTGCTGATCCTGATCAACCTGATCAGCAATGCCAAGTACGCCATGGCCGGGGTGTCCAACGATGCGCGGAACATGACCCTCAAGGCCGCCGTCGTCGATGGCCAGACCCTGCAAATCAGCGTCAAGGACGAAGGCGAAGGCATCCCGGAGGAAAACATGACGCGCATCTTCGCCCATGGTTTTACCACGCGTAAGGAAGGCCACGGCTTTGGCCTGCACAGCTGCGCATTGGCCGCCATCGAAATGAACGGCCACCTCACCGCCCACAGTGAGGGGCCAGGCAAAGGGGCGACATTCCAATTGCAAGTGCCCCTGAAACTTGCAGAAGGTGAACCATGAACAGCATGAGTAACCGCCGCATCCTGTTGATCGACGATACACCCGCCATTCATGAAGATTTCCGCAAGATCCTCACCCCGGAAGATGAAAGCAACACGGATTTGCAGGACATGGAAAGCGCGCTGTTTGGCGAAGCGCCGAAACCTGCCGCCACCGTGTTCGAACTCGACTCGGCCTACGGTGGGCAGGAAGGCCTGAACAAATTGCTGGAGGCCATGGCCAAGGAGCGTCCCTATGCCCTGGCCTTTGTCGACATGCGCATGCCCGAAGGCTGGGACGGCGCCAAGACCATCGAAGAACTCTGGAAGCGCGACCCGCAGTTGCAAGTGGTGGTTTGCACCGCCTATTCGGATTATTCCTGGGATGAATTGCTCGACCGTCTGAACGGCCACGACCGCTTGCTGATCCTGAAGAAGCCGTTCGACAACATCGAAGTCCAGCAGATGGCCAACACCCTGACCACCAAATGGGAAATGACCTCTCGCGCGCAATTGAAAATGAACAAGCTCGAAGACCTGGTAGAACAACGCACCCAGGCCTTCCGACAGGCCAGCGAACTGCTGCAGATGGAGATCGACGAACGCAAGATGTTGGAAACCCAGTTGGTGCAATCGGAAAAGCTCGCCTCGCTGGGCCAGTTGGCGGCCGGGGTGGCCCACGAGATCAACAACCCGATCGGCTTCATTTCTTCCAACCTGGGGGCGCTGGACGGCTACTTCGGCAAACTCCAGGAAATGCTCACCGCCTACGGCAGCGCCGAGGAGGCCATCGCCTCGCCGGAGCTGGTGGTGAACTTGAGAAAGCTGCGCGAACAGGTGGAGCTGGATTTCCTGGTCGAGGACATCCCCCTGCTGATCAAGGAATCCAAGGATGGCATTGGCCGGGTCGGGCAGATCGTCAAGGACCTGAAAGACTTCTCCCGCGTTGATTCCAGCCAGGAATGGCAGATGGCCAATTTGCAGCAGGGCATGGATTCGACGTTGAACATCGTCGCCAATGAAATCAAGTACAAGGCCGATGTGGTCAAGGAATACACACCATTGCCTGAGGTGGAATGCCTGCCATCGCAGATCAACCAGGTGATCATGAACCTGATCGTCAACGCCGCCCAGGCCATCGGCCCCGAACGCGGCACCATCACCCTGCGCAACGGGGTCGGTGACGAAACCGTCTGGATCGAAGTGGCGGACAACGGCTCGGGCATTCCCCCCGAGACCCTGCAGAAAATCTTCGACCCGTTCTTCACCACCAAACCCATCGGCCAGGGCACAGGGCTCGGGCTGTCGTTGTCCTACGGCATCGTGAAAAAACACAACGGCGAGATCACCGTACGCAGCGAAGTCGGCGTGGGCACCACCTTCCGTGTGGAATTACCGCTGCGGCAGATGAAACAGGCGAGCTGAGCCACCCCTGTAGGAGCTGCCGAAGGCTGCGATCTTTTGATCTTTCGCTTTCTTTCGCTTGAGATTCAAGTGTCTGGGGAAAGATCGCAGCCTCGTTGCACTCGACAGCTCCTACACAGCTCCTACACAGTTGCTACAGGGCGCAGCCCAGCGCGAGCAAGCTCCCTCGCCACAAGCTGAATTCCAAGCTAATGTCTCGCCAATCGCCCCCCCCAAGGAAACCGTATGAGCCTGTCTCTGCTGAGTCGTTACGCCTTCTTTGCTGGCTGTGTCATTTTCACCCTCGCCAGCCTGCCATTCCTGCAACACGACTGGCTCTGGCCCATTGCGCTGGTGACCGGGCTGTTGAGCCTGTTGGGGGTGTTCGACCTGCTGCAAAGCCGTCATGCCGTACGGCGCAACTACCCGATCCTGGGCAATATCCGCTATCTGGTCGAAGGCATCCGCCCGGAGATCCGTCAGTACCTGCTCGAATCCGACAGCGATGCCCTGCCCTTCTCCCGGGCCCAACGCTCGCTGGTGTACTCCCGGGCCAAGAACGAAAGCGCCGACAAACCGTTCGGCACCTTGATCGATGTGTACCAGACCGGCTTCGAATTCATCGGCCATTCCATGCGCCCGGCCCCGCTGAGCGACCCCAGCGGTTTTCGCGTGACCGTCGGCGGCCCGCAGTGCACGCAGCCGTACTCAGCATCGGTGTTCAACATCTCGGCCATGAGCTTCGGCTCCCTGAGCGCCAACGCCATCCGGGCGTTGAACCAAGGCGCGAAGCTGGGCAACTTCGCCCATGACACCGGTGAAGGCAGTATCAGCCCCTACCACCGCGAACACGGTGGCGACCTGACCTGGGAACTGGGCAGCGGCTATTTTGGCTGTCGCACCAGCGACGGACGCTTCGACCCCGAGCGCTTCGCCGCCCAGGCACAGAACCCGCAGGTGCGGATGATCGAAATCAAGATGAGCCAGGGCGCCAAACCCGGCCACGGCGGGATCCTGCCCAAGCACAAGGTCACCCGGGAAATCGCCGAGACCCGTGGCATCCTCATGGGCGAGGATTGTATTTCGCCGTCATGCCACAGCGCGTTTTCCACCCCCATCGAACTGATGCAATTCGTCCAGCAACTGCGTGAGCTGTCCGGCGGCAAACCGGTGGGCTTCAAATTCTGCCTGGGCCATCCCTGGGAATTCATGGGCATCGCCAAGGCCATGCTGGAAACCGGGATCCTGCCCGACTTCATCGTGGTGGACGGCAAGGAAGGCGGTACGGGCGCGGCGCCAGTGGAGTTCACCGATCACATCGGCGTGCCGCTGCGCGAGGGCCTGCTGTTCGTGCACAACACCCTGGTGGGCCTGAACCTGCGGGACAAGATCAAGCTCGGCGCCAGTGGCAAGATCGTCAGCGCCTTCGACATCGCCAGCGTCCTGGCCATCGGCGCCGACTGGGCCAACGCCGCGCGCGGCTTCATGTTCGCCATCGGCTGCATCCAGTCCCAAAGCTGCCACACCAACAAATGCCCCACCGGCGTCGCCACCCAGGACACCCTGCGCCAGCGCGCCCTGGTCGTCCCGGACAAGGCCCAGCGGGTCTACAACTTCCACCGCAACACCCTCAAGGCCCTGGCCGAAATGCTCGCCGCCGCCGGGCTCGAGCACCCGTCGCAATTGCAGCCCAAGCACCTGGTGCGGCGGATGTCGGCCACCGAGGTCAAGTTGTTCTCCCAGTTGCATGTGTTTCTGAAGCCGGGGGAATTGCTGACCGGCGAGGTCAATGGGGCGTTTTATTCGCGGATGTGGCAGATGGCGCGGGCGGACAGTTTTGAGCCGATGGAGGTGGTGGCGGCGTGAACCAATCGCGCAGCGAACCGTTTCGACGCTGCGCAATTTCAAAGCAACCGTAAGGACAGGCGGTCACATGGCTATCGAGCCAAGTCACCGCAGTCAACAACACGGCGATCGATCCGCGCAGGCTCTTTCATAACGATGAAACCGTAGTCACCCAACAGATAAATCCGGTAATACTGGTTGTCCACGACAGGCACATAACCTAGATAGCCCACATGGGTCGCATTGCGCCGCTCACGTTCCACCGCCACGTTGGTGATGCCCATTGATGGCAAGTTTTTCGAGAGCACGAAGTAATCGATGTTTAGCAGATAAGGCAAAACGGGCAGCTGTTGGAACGAACCGCAAGCGCTTACCAGCCAGTAGTCAGAATAAGTGACCGATAGATAAATCCGCTTGGCTTCGTACAGTTCCCGGTGCGAAGTGATGTCATACCCCAGATTGTAAAGCGCACCGTTGCTGAAGATTTTTTGGGAGGTCAGCACCCGGCCATAAGCGAAGGACAGTGAAAGCGTTGCCAAAAGCGGAATGATCAGCAGCAGCGGCAGACGAGGGTGGATCGGTGCAAGGGCCAGATAAGCGAGATAAAACAACACCATCAGCAACACACCGAAGCCCATCAAGGTGCGAGCGCCTTCGTTGAAATCACGAAAAAACAGCGTGATGCCAGGTACCAGCAGAATCAACAAGGGCAAGGTCAGCAAACACCCCAGGATCGTCACGACAGTTTTCCAACGTTGTTCTTCACGGTCCAGGATTCGGCAGCCCAACCGCATGACACCAATAAATGCGCACAAGATCAGCGCGGCCAATAGCCAGGCGTATCCACCGTGAAACAGTAGCGCAACCTTCTCCGCCACTCGTTCAATATTGATGCCGATCTGCAGCAGCGGATCGGCTTTCCAATTCAGCAATGCCGTCCGCTCCGTTCCCATGAGCAAGACGGCGCAGGCAGAATAAATCAGAACGGCCAAGCCCAGTTGAGCCAGCTTCCAACCCAACATTTCCAGCCACTGTGAGTACGGTTCACGTTTGTATGCCGCTGTGAGCAACTCCAAGCAACACAGGCCCAGGAACACATTGAAGCTGACTTGATAGAGCCCGAATGCCAGCACCAACAAACCGGCTGGCACCCACCACTGACGTATTCGCGAAGTCCCCTGAAAGGTCATTGCGTAAATGACAGCGACCAGACTCAGTGCCATAGCGGGGCCGTCGTATTGATACGACAGGTTCTGCAGCAGGAAGGGGTTGTACCAGAGGGGCAACGGGACCAAACAACAGAGCAGGGTCGGCTGAGGGAAGTAATGAAAGATCAGGCGAGTCAAAGCCAGGGACATGGCCAATGCGGCGAGCAACAACGGCAGCGGGAAAATATCCGGCGCAGCGCGGGTGAACGACAGCACTTGATACATCAGGTCAGAGAACCAGCGCCCTTGGCCAGTCCAGGCCATTCCAGCTTCCAGCGCCCGCCCGTTATCGTCGATATAGCGAAAATCAACGAGGATCAACGGCAGGGCGTAAAACAAGGTCGCCGTTAAAAAAAACAGCGCGACCTGACGACGATTGAGCTCACGATAGAAAAAGTCGCTCATCATGATTCATCCAGGGATCTCAGCCTGCTTTTCCGGATCATTTCCTTGATGACATATCGGAGTCGGTGCCTGGTCTTCAGATCCGTCCGACGTACTCACCCAGTACTCCAGCGCCGACCCATTGCATCCTGCCTAGAAACAGCGTCGCGGATGCAGCCGATGGCGCGGGCGGACAGTTTTGAACCGCAGGAGCGGGTAGCCGCGTAATAGTGACTTGATCGCCTGCCTCAGTTGACGCGGGTGTCGCTTTAGGAATGAACAGGGAAGCAGTCATCTTCCCCTTGGTCAAGACAAGGATTGGTTTCCAATTTTTATCAAATAGAGGCCTGACATGAGGTAATACGGTGGTGGATGAACGTCTCGTGCCGTAATGGACCAAATCTGCCAAGGCTCGTGCCTGGTAAGCAGCACCCTGAAAGCCTCGTCATACCAGATAGCGGGAGCCGTGATTCCGTGAAAACGTACCACGAGCGCAAGAGCTAGCACAGCCGCCAAAGCTGAACGATCAACGAAACGTTCATTGGCGATGTCCACGAAACACCACAAATCGGGACAACAGGAAACCGATCACCAGGCTCAACAGCGAAAATACCGCGACAGTCAGCAGGCCATGGACATGCCAGCGATCACCCAAGTAACCCACGATGAAACTGAGGGTCCCCATGACACATAAGAAAAGAACATAGCCCAACACTGAGGTCTTGGCCTCGAATGTGTAGAGCGCATTGACATAAAAAGAGAACGAGGCCGCCACGCAAAAGGCAGTGAAGTTACTCAACGCTTGATTGAGGCCGAACGCCACCCGCAGCACGAAAAACACTTGCCAATGGATCAGCGTATTGGCCAGCCCAATCAGGGCGTAACTGAAAAAGCCTTTCCATAACGTTTTCATGGATGCCCCCGACCGGGACGGTTCGTAAGGCTATTCAATCTAGGGTTCTGTCGATACTCGGTCTACTGTAAGAACTAACAGGTGTCCTGTAGTTCAGCTGGCTGTGGCGCACAAAAAAAGCCCCGATCATCCGACCGGGGCTCTCTTCTACATCGCCGTCAACTTACGAAGCTGAACGCACCGCCCTCTGCACATCACCGGTCGGTTGCAACTTGAAGGTGTAAAACAACACCGTCAGCAGTACCAGGAACGCCGGACCAACGTACAAGGCCACGCGCGTATCGGGGAAGTACGCCATCAGGCCCACCACCAGCACCAGGAACGCCAGTGCCAGGTAGGAACTGACCGGGTACAGCCACATGCGGTACTTGAGGGCCGCGCGTTCCGAAGCGCTCAGGCTTTTACGGAATTTGAGCTGGGCCAGCAGGATCATCACCCAGGTCCAGATCGCGCCGAAGGTGGCGATGGAGGTCACCCAGACGAAGACCTTCTCCGGCACCAGGTAATTGAGCAACACGCCCAGCAGCAGCGCGGCGATGGACAGCAGCAATGCGCGACGCGGCACGCCGTTGGTCGAGGTCTTGGCGAAACCAGCCGGGGCCTGGCCGTTCTGCGCCAGGCTGTAGAGCATCCGCCCGGTGCTGAAGATGCCGCCGTTGCAGGACGAGAGTGCGGCGGTGATCACCACGAAGTTGATGATGCCGGCGGCGGTCTTGATGCCCAGGCGCTCGAAGGTCATCACGAACGGGCTGCCCTGGGTGCCGATCTCGTTCCACGGGTAGATCGACAGGATCACAAACAGCGCGCCGACATAGAACAGCAGGATCCGCCAGAACACCGACCCGATGGCGTTGGGGATGGTTTTCTGTGGGTTCTTCGCTTCACCGGCGGTCAGGCCGATCATCTCCACGCCCAGGTAGGCGAACATGACCATTTGCAGGGACATCAACACGCCGGACACGCCGTTGGGCATGAAGCCGCCGTGGGCCCAGAGGTTGGAAATGCCCAGGGCCACACCGTCGTTGCCGAAGCCAAAGGCGATGATGCCGACGCCGCCGATGACCATGGCGATGATGGTGACGATCTTGATCAGGGCGAACCAGAATTCGAATTCGCCGAAGGCCTTGACCGCGATCAGGTTGATCGAGCCCATGCTGACCAGTGCCGCCAAGGCCCAGATCCAGCGGGGCACGTCGGGGAACCAGATGCCCATGTACACCGCCACGGCGGTGATCTCCGCCACGCAGGTCACCAGCCACAGGAACCAGTAGTTCCAACCGGTCAGGAAACCTGCCAGTGGGCCGAGGTAATCCTGGGCATAGCGGCTGAACGAACCGGCCACCGGGTTGTGCACGGCCATCTCACCGAGGGCGCGCATGATCACCAGGATCGCCAGGCCGCCAATGATGTAGGACAGCATGATCGCCGGGCCGGCCATTTCGATGGCCTTGGCCGAACCGAGGAACAGCCCGACACCGATGCAGGCGCCAAGCGCCATCAGGCGGATATGTCGCTCGCCGAGTTCACGTTTGAGCGGACCGCCCTGGGCGGTCTCGCCATGGGGCAGATGATTGCCGACAGGCATAGGGGTAACCTCGTCTTGTTATTGGATTAGCCACCGAGTGTCCAAAGCCACAGGCCGGTAAGCCTGCCGCCTTGCCGAAACCGGGTCTGTCTTGTGGGCAGACCGTCCTGTGGAACGACAACCTCAGGATCAGCGGGTCGTGCAGTATAAAAAGCCAGGGATAGAGAGATTCACTGTAAAACCTGGAAATTTCAGGGATAAGCCTGCGCCAGAATCAGCTTTTAGAGAGGTGTTGTCTGGGATTCAGGTCATTCGGAAACACCGCGGAGTATTGCACAGTGATGGTGCAGCGTCATGTTTTGGCATGGGGCGATGGCTCTAGCGCAGGGTTTTCCGGACACCACTGCCCGTTATGATGGGGATTATCTGTGGCAGGGGATTTATTTGTGGCGAGGGGATTTATCCCCGTTGGGCTGCGCAGCAGCCCCTCAACCGCAGCCCGGGTATTTCTGGACAATCGAGTTGCCTGTATTGGGGCTGCTTCGCAGCCCAGCGGGGATAAATCCCCTCGCCACAGAGAAATCCAACCGCAGATAAATCTCCTCACTACAGGGAATCCATGTTCCTCGGGCCAGACAGGGAGCATGAGTCACTTCAAAGCCATGCAGTATCCCAGAGAGGGTAATCGCCGATACATTCCACCAGCCCAGCCCGCAGCGGATTATCAATGATGTAGTCGGCGGAGGGCCGCAGCTCCTCGTTGTCACGAATCGCGCGATCATGGAAGCCGCTTTGCCAAAGCGGGCCAGAGGTTTTGGTCATGTTATTGACGTGATGGGTGCATCGAGCTTTGGTGGCACCGATGACACGACTCAGATGGCCGTCGTGGAGTTGCAGCAACCAGTGAAAATGATCCGGCATCACCACCCAGGCTAAAGAGTTCACCAGGCCAGAATCATGGGCGCATTTGAATTCTGCAACCAACAATCTTCCAACCTTCCAGTTGGCAAAAACAGGACGGCGCTGATGAGTAACGGCCGTCACCAGGTAGGCGCGTCCTTGCTCCGAATAACGTCCTCGACGCAAGCGATGTGAGTTGGGGCGTGGATGCATTCCTTGCTTCCTTTGAGAGGGTTTGGATGCAGCGTAGCCATGCTGTTGTTTGATCGACGCTGAGAAGGTCGAGCGAATACTCCGAAGCTTATGTAGTACTTGTGATGTAGGGACTTATCTGTGGCTAGTGGGAGTCATGACAGACCGGTACCCACAATTTCCCCTCCCCCCACGCCAACCACCGTCTAAGCTTCAAGCAAGTCCGATCAATCTGCTTAATGGATCAGTCGACTATGGGCGCTTTGTGGCAAACCGATTCGAATGAACCTGTGGTCCCGACTGAACGTATGGAAGAAGCGCCTTTACCTCAAAAAAAACGCCGCGCACGGCATGGCTGGCGGGCATTCTGGTTGTTGCTGCTGATTATCGTCGTGGTGGTCGGCCTGGCGGTGGCCAAGGAAATGCGCACGTCGCGGTTTCAGGCCCGGGAGCTCAGCAAGTATGCCGAGTCCCTGAGCTACTCGGTGCAGCCGGGGCCCAGCGATGCCATCGTCTACCCTGGCGCAGGCCCGTTCGACCGGCGCTTGGGCTACAGCGCGCTGGGGGAATTCCTGCCACGCCTGCTCAAGCGTGACTATGTGATCCAGGCCCAGGCGCGGTTTTCGCCGGCGTTGATGGGCTACGTCGAAAAAGGCCTGTTCGTGCCCTACGCGGAAAAGATCCAGGCTGGATTGACCATCACCGACTGCCGCGCCGCACCGGTCTATCAGTTCAAGTACCCGCAGCAGCTGTATGCGAACTTCGAAGCGATCCCGCCCGTGGTGGTGCAGAGCCTGTTGTTCATCGAGAACCGTTTTCTGCTCGACCCCAAGCAACCCTTGGCCAACCCGGCCGTGGACTGGCCGCGCTTCGGCATGGCGGCCTGGTCGCAAGTCGCCAAGCTGTTGAGCCTGCCGGGGCAATCCGCCGGGGGCAGCACCTTGGCCACACAACTGGAGAAGTACCGTCACTCGCCTGAGGGCCTGACTGTGTCCGGCGCGGAGAAAATCCGCCAGATGATTTCCGCCAGCGTGCGCGCTTACCAGGGCGGCCCGCAAACCCTCGAGGCGCGGCAGCGGATCATCCGCGACTACCTCAACAGCGTGCCGCTCTCCGCCGTGCCGGGGCATGGTGAAGTCCACGGCATGGCCGAAGGCTTGCGAGTCTGGTACGGCGCCGACTTCAATCGGGCCAATGAACGCTTGGCCAGCACCGCGACCGATCCCCAGAGCCTGGCGGAAAAAGGCCTGGCCCTGCGGGAAATGCTGTCGTTGATGATCGCCCAGCGCCGGCCGTCCCATTACCTGTCCAAGGGTCATGATGAACTGGCGCGCCTGACCGACAGCCACATCCGCCTGCTGGCACAGAACGGCGTGATCGACACGGCCCTGGCCGACGCAGCCCTGGCGAGCAAGGTCAGCTATCGCGACTGGGTCCAGGACCCGACTGTCCAGCCCAACGAAACCAACAAAGGCATCAGCGCCGCCCGCAGTCGCCTCGCCGCGCTGCTCAACCGCCCGCTGTACGACCTCGATCGCCTCGACCTGTCCGCCACCAGCACCTTGCAAAGCGATTTGCAGGCCCAGGCCACCGACTACCTCAAGCGCTTGGCCGACCCGGCCTTCGCCACCGAGATCGGCCTGATGGGAGAACGCCTGCTGACCCCCACCAGCACCACCCAGGTGCGCTACAGCTTCACCCTGCTGGAACTGACCCCCGATGGCTCGCGCGTGCGGGTGCAGACCGACAGCACCGACCAGCCTTTCGACATCAACGAAGGCAGCAAGCTGGAACTGGGCTCCACCGCCAAGTTGCGGGTGCTCACCACCTACCTGCAGATCATCGCCGAGCTGCACGAGCGTTATGCCCAGCAGACCCCGGCGGCGTTGAAGAAAACCGAAATCGCCGAGCAGGACCGCCTCTCCCGCTGGGCCGTCGACTACCTGATCCAGAACACCGACCGCAGCCTGCCGAAGATGCTCGAGGCCGCGCTGGACCGGACCTATTCAGCCAGCCCCGGCGAAGCCTTTTTTACCGGCGGCGGGCTGCACACCTTCCACAACTTCCGCAGGGAAGACGACGGTCGCAACCCGACGTTGCGCGACGCCCTGCGGGAGTCGATCAACCTGCCGTTCATCCGCCTGATGCGCGACCTGGTGCGCTACGCCACCTATGCCGGGCCCAACAACAGTTCCGAACTGCTCAAGGACGACAAGGACCCGCGCCGCCAGGAATACCTGGCCCAATTCGCCGACCGCGAAGGCACCTCGTTCCTGCTCAGGTTCTGGAAGAAATACCAGAAAAAGGACACCGGCCAGCGCCTGGAAACGTTCCTCGACGGCATGCGCCCTACCGCTATCCGCCTGGCCGCCGTGCACCGCTATTTCTTTCCCAACGACAGCCAGGAGAGCTTCAACCGCTTCGTGCGCGCCCACTTGAAGTCGGCCAAGAGCGCCGAAAAACTCACCGACGAACGCCTCGAACGGCTCTACCAAAGCTATGGCCCCGGTGCCTATGACCTGCCGGACCAGGGCTTCATCGCCAAGGTCCACCCATTGGACCTGTGGTTGATGGGTTACCTGCTGAACAACCCCGACGCCAAGTTCAGCCAGATCGTCAAGGCCAGCCAGTTCGAGCGCCAGGAAGTCTACAGCTGGCTGTTCAAGAGCCGGCACAAGAGTGCCCGCGACAGTCGCATCCGTACCATGCTGGAGATCGAGGCCTTTTTGGATATCCACCAGCGCTGGCAGAAAGTCGGCTACCCGTTCGATCACCTGGTACCGTCGCTGGCAACCGCCATTGGCAGCTCCGGTGACCGCCCGGCTGCGCTTGCCGAACTGGTGGGCACTATCCTCAACGATGGCATCCGCCAACCGGCGCTGCGGGTGGACAGCCTCGACTTTGCCGTCGGCACGCCTTACGAGACACGGCTGCTGAACGACCCGGACAACGGCAAGCGCGTGATGCCGGTAGAAGTGGCCCAGGCCTTGCGCGGTGCGCTGTCCCAGGTGGTGGATGCCGGCACCGCGAAACGCGTGGCCGGCAGTTTCAAACTGGCCGACGGCACGCCGCTGGCCATGGGCGGCAAGACCGGCACCGGCGACAACCGCATCGAAGCGGTCGGCTCCGGCGGACGAGTAATCAGTTCCAAATCGATCAACCGCACCGCCACCTTCGTGTTCTACATCGGCGACAGTCATTTCGGCACCCTCACCGCCTATGTACCGGGCGCGTCGGCGCAGAACTTCAAGTTCACCTCGGCCTTGCCGGTACAAGTACTCAAGGGCATGGCGCCGTTTCTCTCGCCCTACCTGCAGCCGGGGAGCCATACCCAGTGCAAACCGTTGGTGGCGCGCCAATGAGTCACGACAACAAGGGGCAGGTACCTGTGGCGAGGGGATTTATCCCCGCTGGGCTGCGCAGCAGCCCCTAAAAAAGCACGCCATTAACCTGATCCACCGTGGTGTCGGCTTTCAGGGCTGCTGCGCAGCCCAACGGGGATAAATCCCCTCGCCACAAAGATCAGGGGTTGCCCTCAGGTCAGAGATTGACCCGAGGCACCGCGTCGAAGATCACGGTGATATGCCCCGTGAACAAACCGGACAACATGGAAGAAACCGGCATGGGGACGAAGATGAGCATCTCAGCCGTCATGCCTGGCGTGGATGTAGCGTCATCCACCACTTCCTTAGGCACTTTTTCCAAGTGAACGTTATTGAACATGACGACAGTGTTGATCCCATAAGTACCGTTGAATAACCAGGAATTCCCTTCAAGGTAGGCATGGACCGAACCGTCGGTGTTCTTCACATCGAAGATCTGGCGGACTGGGGACAACTTTCTGTTCACAGGATTGAAATGCATGACTTCGTCCTTACCGAAGTCTGGATTGCGTGGCTGTACATGAAACTGCTTGTTCGGGATGTTCGCGCTGATATGGATCGATGAACGCGCGTCATCGCCAGCCCACGCCAGCGAAGAACCCAGGGCTACAATGCCCAGGGCAGCGATGGATACAATTTTTTCGAACATGGTTGAAATTCTTTTTATGGTTATGGAAATGCGGGAGTGCTGCCTGCGTCCCGCTGTTACAGGCAACACACACCACAAAATCAGGGGTTGACCCGAGGCACCGCGTCAAAAATCACGGTGAAGTCAGCGTTGTACACGCCTGGAGAGAGTGGGCGAGTGGGCTGGCTCGCAACGACGACACGCATCTCAGCCTGGGTACCCGGTGTGGACGTGGCATCGTCCACGACTTCCTGGGGTCGGCTGTCCAGAGGCACGCCGTTGAATATCGCCCTCAGGGTCACATGATCCACACCGTTGCTCAGATGGATGGCACCTGTCTGGTTGGCATTCTCGAGGTAGGCGTGGACCGAACCGTCGGTGTTCTTCACATCATAGGTATGGCGCAAAGAGGTGAGCTGGTAGGTCACCGGGTTGTAATACATGTATTCATCCTTGCCAAACTCCGGATCCCGTGGCTGCACGTGGAACTGCTGGGTCGGAATGTTCGCCTCGATATGGATCGATGAACGTGCGTCATCGGCCCCGAACACCAGTGAAGAATTCAGAGCTGCCGCCCCTAGAGCAATAACGGATAAAACTTTCTTGAACATGCTTGATACCTTTTTGTAGTAATAAAAAGCGCAGGAGCAAACTTGCCCCCACCGTCACTGACCCAACACCCCCCCCGTGGCGAGGGAGCTTGCTCCCGCTGGGTGGCGCAGCCGCCCCCGCTCTTCCCTGAAACACTGTCGGCCTCTGGATTGGTTGCGTCTGCTGCGCAGCCGAGCGGGAGCAAGCTCCCTCGCCACAGGAGTGCTGGTTCAAATGATCTTTGCCGCAGGGTTCGCGATTGCTACGGCGCGGTGGCGTCGAACACCATGTGCACCGTGCCGTAGTAATCCCCCGGCTTGTAATCGTCATCGGGCCTGATGGCGGCAATTTCCAGCGGCACCTGGCGTCCGGGCCGGGCTTCGGTGGCCGTGACCACCGGGGCCGAATCCAGGGTCAGTGCGACACCGTTGAAGGTCACCCGCAGATCGATGCGCTCACGTCCATTGGACAGGTACGCTTCTTCCCCCAGGCGGGCACCGATGGCACCGTTGCTGTTCTTCACCTCGTAGGTGGCCCGCAACGGGCTGAGCTCGCCGGTGATGGTGCTGAAGGGCAGGCGCTGTTCGCGCTGGACCAGTTGCGGGTCGAGGGGCACCACATGAAAGTCGGCGGTGGGGATGGTCACGTAGACCTCGAAGGTTTCCCGTTCGACCGCGCCCCAGGCCTGGACCCAGGGCAACATAAGGGCGCTCAGTGCGAGGGGGCGTACCAGTGTCTTGAACATATTTGATTACCTGTGGCGTCAACGACGGTTCGGCGACGGCGACCGTCAACCTTTGATCTCGACGTTTTTCTGCTCGCTGCCTTCGATCAGCGTGAAGCGATATTCGCGCCCCGCCTCCTTGTCGAACGAGAACGTCCGGCCGGCCATGATGTGGTGCTTGGTGGTGGGCCGGCACTCGTTCTCTTTCTTCGCTTCGCAGTCCTTGAACTCATCGATCACCAGCACGCTGTTGCCGTTATTGCGTATCTGGTAGCGATTGGCGCTGTCATCGATCACGGTCTCGAAGCGGGTGTCCTTGGGCCGTACGAAGAACACCGTGCCGTAGCCCGCCAGTACCTTGACCCCCGCCCCGACGCGCTCCTTCTTGTACTCCTCGCGCTCCTCCTTGCTGATGGCGAACTCGTCTTCGGCCTCCGGCACCACCGGCACGAAACGCACGCGGAAGTACCGTTCCTTGTCGCGGTTGCCCATGAACAGCAAGCGCGTGCCCTGCACCCCGTTGGCCGGCACGATCAGCCGCGCCGGGCTGGCCATCAACCCGTCCTTGGCTTGGGCACTGGTCTGGTTCTGCAACGGCACTTCCTGGTAGCTGCCGTCCTCGTTATAGATAATCTCCAGGATGTTGACCTTGACGAACGCCGTGGACGTGCCGCCGTTGAATATCCGCTTCATGTAGGTGGTCTTGTTGCCGTCCAGGTAGTCGTAGACCACCCCGACGCCGATCTGCGGACCGGCCTGGGCCACGCCGCAAAACAGATAGAGTCCAACCCATGCCAATAGATGTTTCATCGCTTTTCCAACCTCATGCATTTCACGCAACTCACTAAAAAATCCTGGCCGACAGGCCGTTTAAACTTCCGAATCCCAGACCACCGTGACGTTGCCGCTGTAGGCTTTTGCACCCGAATCCAGCATCTCCTCGACGCTGCTCCGGCCGACCTCGAAGTGCAGCGTTCCGGCTTTGCGGTCGAGGTAAAAACCCGGTTGGAACAGCTCGGTGCCGCTGCCATCGCGCAACAATGGGCGACGGTTGACAGGTTGTCCGCCGGCATCCGTCAGCCCCTCGGGCAGGGTGACGCTGACGTTCACCGGGACAGCGTGGCCGGTGCCGGCTTCAGAAATCGCACAGGTATTGCCGCTGACAGCCTGGCATTCGATTGCCATCTTGAAACGCGAGGACGTTGAGATATGGAACCTCTGGTCACGAAACAGCCGCGTCGGTTTGCTCCCGCTGTTCAGCCAGGCCTGCCAGCCTTCCGGGGGCACCAGCTCGACCCGGTTACCGCCAGGGGGTACTTCCACCTTGAGGGCATGCTCCACATCCAGTTTGAAATTGAGTGTGAGCACCGAGTCATCGGGGATCATGACGTCGCCCATGTCCAGGTCTTGCCCCGGGCCAACGCCATAGGACACAGAACCGATGTATTGACCGGACGACATTTTCAATGGATTGGGTGTGCGCAGCTCATAGGCAAAGTTCAAGCCGTGGTAAGTCATGCTGGGAATCAGGTAACTGGCCCTTTTGGTACACACCCCTTCGACCGGAGTCTTCCAGAAGAATATGTAGACGAGGGTATTCAGACCCGAGTGGCCCGAGGATTGACAGGGCGAAGGGGCATACTTCCAGGGAGAACCGCCCCAAAGCTTCGAATGGGCGGTTCCCATATCCACACCCCCACCGACCAGGTCGATTACGCTGATAGGGAGCTGGTAGTACGAGCCTATGCCGGCTATGCGTACTTGGACGATTTCCGTTTCACCGGTCCCCATATTGATCACCTGCGCCGGACGCCAGGTGGCAGGCACGTGGAACATCGCCCCCTGCCGGGAATCGCTGTGTCCCGGCTGGATGGGTGCGTTCGAGTGGGCCTTGAGCAGGAATTGCACACTGTAGATTTTCTCCCTTTCACAGAGCGCTGCATAAAGCTGGCAATACCCCGAGGGTGGCGTAGTGTTGAGGAAGGTGTTGTCATTGGGCTTCGAAGGATCCGGCCTGTAGACTGCAGTGATATCCTTGCTCGCGGCACTGGCCGTCGAGGCGCACGCCAACAACACCCCTGAAACCACACTCCGCACTGCCATCGGTAAATGTTTCATCGATACCTCACCGTCCTTTCGCCTCAGGCTGGACAATCCATGCCCTTAAACTTCCGAATCCCAGATCACCGTGACGTCGCCGCTATAGCGCGTGGCGCCGCCGTCCAGCATCTCTTCGACGCTGCTACGGCCGACCTCGAAGTGCAGCATTCCCGGCCTGCGGTCGACATATAAGCCGGGCTGGAACAACTCGGTGCCACTGCCGTCGCGCAACAGCCGGCGACGGTTGACCGGTTGCCCGCTGGCGTCCGTCAAGCCATCCGGTAGCGTCACGCTGACGTCCACCGGTACGGCATGGCCGGTGCCGGTCTCGGTAATCGCGCAGGTATTGCCGCTGATGTGCTGGCATTCCAGCCCCATCTTGAAACGGGAAGAGGCGGAGATATGGAAGCGCTGGTCGCGGAACAGCCGTGTCGGCTTGCGCCCGCTGTTTAGCCATGCTTGCCAACCGTCCTGGGGGACCAGTTCCACGCGGTTGCCGCCGGGAGGGACTTCAACCTTGAGGGTGTGCTCGACGTCGAGTTTGAAGTTGAAGGTAATCACTGAATCATTAGGGATCATGACATCGCCCAGGTCGAGATCCTGGCCCGGCCCGATGCCATACGTCAGCGACCCGGTGTATTGACCAGACGACATTTTCAATGGATTAGGAGTTCGCAGCTCGTAGGCGAAATCCAGGTGGGTGTAACGCATGTCAGGAATCGAATAAAGGGCCTGCTTGGCACAGATCCCTTCGCGCGGAGTTTTCCAAAAAAATTCGTAATCCGGATCGCTGACGAGGCCAACACCAGTGTTTCCACATGGCGAGGGGGCATTCACCCAAGAGGAGCCTCGCCATAACCGCTGGTGGGCGGTAAGAGGGTTCACCCCGCCACCTACCAGATTGACCGCCCCACCTGGAATCCGGTACCTGGAGCCGATTCCGGAAAAGCGCATTTCAACCACTTCAGTTTCACCCGTTACGCTATGAGTGACCTGTACTGGGCGCCAGTCAACAGGCACCTTGAACATTGCACCTTGCCGGACGTCACCATGACTGGCTTGAATAGGGGCAGCCGAACTAGAAGTAACGGGTAGTCGAAGACTGAACATCTTGGACTTCAGGCAGTCATCCGGACGCGTTGCGCAATAACCACTGACCGGCGTGGTATTGAGGAACGTATTCTCCTGGGGCTTCGAAGCATCAGGCCTGAATATCGCGCTGATATCCCGACTCACAGCATTGGCCACCGGCACGCAGGCAAACAACAACACCGAAACCACGCTGCGCACGGCTACCGAAAAAGGTTTCATCTATACAACCTCATACATCAATGCGAATCCTTGCAAGTTGGGGAAAACTTCACCGTGGGAGCAAGGCTTGCCCGCGATGCAGGCACCCCGCTCTCCTGGTGAGTTGGTGTTATCGTTCATCGCGGGCAAGCCTTGCTCCTACAGCTCATGAACGCTGCTTCGCCGGGTCAGCCGCGGCCAACGTGCTATCGGCCAGGCTGTCCGGGGTGCAGCGCAGGTCGCCGATCATCAACACGTCGCCTTCCTCACTGGCGGTTTCCGGGTCGAGGCGGAAGCGGCAGAACAACTCGTTGCCGTAGCGCACTTCCAGGGTCGGGGACGCGGCATTCATCTCCATGGAGAAGAACCCGTCCACCTCGCTGACGCCGCGGCTGGCGTGGTTGATCACGTGATGGCCCTTGAGCGGCTGGCCCTGTTCGTCCAGCAGGCGGCCGAGCACGGTCACGGTTTTCATCACGCTGACCTTGCGGTAGTCCACGCCGCCCTTGTTCAAGTGATAGCGGGTGCGGGCCGGCTCGATGCTCGCCGCTGGCGGATGGACGCCCTCGAAGTCGAAGGTGACCATGCTGTTTTTATAAGCGGTGATCGGCACGAAGTTACGGCCCGGATGCAACGTGGTGCTGCCGCCAGTCAGGTCGTCGGCGCGCAGGACGATGTTGTCCAGGTCGGTCTCCACGTCGACGATCATCCCTGCGCCGCGACCTTGCGGCACCCCGGTGAAGGCGGCTTTGCGGCCGCCCACGGCCACCGTGCTGCTCAGGTTCAGGCCGCCGGTGAGGTTGTCGTTGTAGGACGAGCGCTGGATGAAACCATCGCCGTAGAGCGAGTCGGTACTGAAGCTGGCGAGGCCGGACAGGCCCACGCCATAGGTATCGGCCAGCGCCGTGGCGGAGACGCTTTGCAACACGTGGTCCTGGAGGTCGCGGCGATAGGTCAGCGAGGCATTGTTGTCCCGGTCGCCTTCGCGGGAGGTGCGGGTGCCAATGCTGCCCGACCAGTATTCGCCCGGGCCACCCAAGGCCACGCTGAGGCTCAGGTCCACACCGCGATTACGCCGGTCGTTGGTGCTCGAAGAGCCGGGGCGGTCGAACACCGACAACCGCCAGTTGGCATCGCTGCCACGCAGCTTGGCGCGCTGGGTCCAGCCCAGGTCCAGGCCCGTGCCCTGGATATTGCCTTCGCTGTAGGCCAGCCGCCCGTTGATGGAGGTCTTGTTGCTCAAGCGATGATTGACCGACAGCGACGAGTTGCTGGTGTGGCCGACGTACACGTTGCGCTGGCGGATACGGGTGCCGTCCGGCAGGGTCTCGTAGGTGTTGCGGGTGTCCAGCCAGCTGCGGTTGTGGCTGGCCACGACGCTGCCACTGCCGTAGCTGTACATGCCCTGCAAGTCCATGCCATTGCCGTACTGTTCGGTCTGGTAGACATTGGCGTACAAGCTGGTACTGCTGGCCAGCGTCCAGTCCACCGAAGTGCCCACTTGCAGTTTGTCCTGCACCTGGCGCATAGAGCCCCCCAGGATCACCCGTGGGTGCAGCAGGTAATTGACGCCGAGGCCCGCCGTGGTGAAACCCGAGGGCTGGTCGTCCCAGTTGCTCCACAACCGGGTTTCGCGCCCAGCGAACAGGTTGTAGCGCCAGCGATCTTCCGTGCTGCTCCAATTGCTGGGTTTGTAGACCAGTTCCTGGCTGGTGGCGGTGGTTTGCCCGTCCTCGATCAGCCGGACTTCCACTTCGTAGATACCGCCAGGCAATGGTCGGGTGTCCAGGCTCTGCAAGCCGGCGCTGACGGCCTGGGTGTTGATCAACAGGCCGCTGCGATAAATCTCCACCGACGCCTGGCGGCTGGCGGTGACATAAATGGGATAGACGCTGGGCTTGGGATTGTCGACGACCAGGCTGTCGGAACTGCCGAACATCACCCCCAGCGCAGTGTCCGGGTTGGCGCCGAACGAACGGATCTGACGGTTCAGGCCATCGGAGCTGGGCGTGAAATAACCCAGGCGGAAAAATTGTCCTTCCAACTCTCGTTGGGTATAGAGCTCGTGGACGGCGTGGTAAATCTTGTCGTCCGGCCCGCCAAGACGCGAGAGCTGAAGGTCCAGGGACTGGCTCCAGTTGCCCACGCTGGAACTGGCGTTGAGGCCATAGCGCCCCCCCGTGTCCTGTTCCTGGCCACCATTGAGATTGAGTTGGTTATTGAAGATAAGACCGAAGCTGCCCTCTTTGGGCTGGTCGTAAAAACGCCGGGGCTCGGTCGAGCGCTCGACGTCTTGGGTCAGGATCGACACCAAGGAATTCTCGAGGCTGTAATGCACGGCCAACAACCCCGCCGAACAATTGGTTTCACAGGCGCCGAGCGTGATGCCCTGCTTGAGGCGTTGTTCCCATTGCTCGCGTTCGACAGCCTTGATCGAACTCTCTTGGGTGTCGGTGAATTCAAGCAAGGTAATGCGATCATCGCGCGTCAGGACCACCATGGCTTCACCGAGATACTGTTGATTGAGTTCAATACGAACGGCGATGGGCACATCGAAGAAGTGGGACTCAAACTCCGCCGGCAGCCCCTTGGCCTGGGACAGCAGGCTCTTCGGCGTTGTACCGGGGGCAGTCGGCGCGGCCAATGCGCTGGCGCACAGCAACAGCGCGAGCGCACCCGCGATGGGTGTCATCGGTAACATCAACGGACTCTCATAATCAGCGAGCTATGGGGGTATTTCAGATGCGGGCCGACCGGTCGGGGAGAACCGGTCGGCCTGCTGCCAGACCCGGGGGGAAGGTGAGACTCACCGGGCAGCGAATGGCATTACGGGCGTGGCACGGCGTCGAAGATGACGGTCATGTCGGCGGTGTACACACCATTCTGGGTGTTGAGAGGCTTGGCCGGGAGGATGACCATCTCGGCCTGGGTCCCTGGGGTGGAGGTTGCATCGTCAACCACTTCCTGGGACATGGCGGTCAGGGTGACGCCGTTGAAAGTGGTGGTCAGGTCGATGGCATCCCTGCCGTTGTACAGCGCAGCCGGGCCGTTTTCGATGTAGGCATTGACCGAACCGACGGTGTTTTTCACGTTGTAGGTCTGGCGCAGCGAAGTCAGGGTGCCGTTGACCGTGTTGTACGTCATGGTCTCGTTCTTACCCCAATTCGCGTCAGTTGGCTGCACGTGGAACTGATCGGTCGGGATATTTGCGGTGATATGGATGGACGAACGTGCGTCGTCAGCAGCGAAAGCCAGCGAAGAACTCAGGGCCGCGGCGGTCAGGGAAGCTGCGGTTACGATTTTCATGAGCATTGTTGACACCTGTTCATAGCAATAAAGAGGGAAGGGCTGAAGTTGCAGGCCAAATACAGCTTGGCGTGCCCCTTTCAACGCCGGTGCATGATCGTCGCTCTTTAATTAAAAATAAGCAGGAAAGTTCGCATAGGCTTGTAGTAAAGCGAACATACAACACAGAGAAAAATACGCAATTTTCGATAAAACGTAACTTTTAATGTAAGAGCATTCCCACATTCCCACTAGTTACGGTTAATACTTCCTGATACCCACCCAGTTTCGTCCCGCAAACTTAAGGGATTCAGGTAAGGTCATACTTCACTTCTTGTAGGACCAAACCAAGATATATCTTCATTTCAAGATATATCTATATAAGCGAAGATATATCTGAAGTCAAAGATATATCTCGGTTCTATTTATGCGCAACAGAGAGCAAAAACATGACAGTCCTTTATTCCCCTTCCACTCATGAACAGGGTCGTCAGGATGGCTTCGAACGACGTTCGCCCGGTCGCGAGCGCGGCAGTCGCGGCCCACGGGTTTTCGTCGCCGGTGACTTGAAATTGCTGTTGCTGGCCCTGATTGCCGAGAAACCTTGCCACGGCTACGAGCTGATCCGGCAGATCGAGTCCATGTTCGACGGTGCCTACAGCCCCAGCCCCGGCGTGATCTACCCGACCCTGACCCACCTTGAAATGGGTAAGATGATCAGCGGCGACGCCGAGGGTGGAAAAAAGTGTTACAGCGCGACCGATGCCGGACGTCTATTCCTTCAAGACCAGGCCGAAGCGCTGGACGGCGTGCGGATGCGCATCGAAACCAGCAAGCGCACCCTGCGTGACCAGGATCGGCCTGCCGAGATCCACGAAGCGGTGGGTCACCTGCGTGATGCGCTACAGATGCATCAAGGCCGCTGGAGCCCGGAAGAAATCCTGCGGGTAAGCGGCCTGCTTAACGACACCGTCAAAGCCATCGTCGACGGCCCTGCCCGTCCCTCAGTTTCGGAGTCAAGCAATGACTGAATACGATCCAAACACCATTCACCGCGTCAGCCACGAGATCAAGCGTCGCCGCCTGCAAGTGTTGCGGGTGGTGGACCTGACCCCACGCATGCGCCGCATCACCCTCGGCGGGCCGGAACTGGCCGGGTTCGCCAGCCTGGGCACGGATGACCATGTGAAATTGCTGTTCCCGCAGAACGCCGAGGAACAGGCCGCCCTGGATAACTTCAACCCCAGCGCGGGCAAGGCCCAGGGCCCGATGCCCGAGATGCGCGACTACACGCCACGCCGCTATGACCTGGACACCTTGGAGCTGGACATCGATTTCGTGCTCCACGGCGACGGCCCGGCCTCGACCTGGGCGGCCCAGGCCGAACCCGGGCAATACCTCAATATCGCCGGGCCCCGGGGCTCGATGATCGTGCCGGACATCTTCGACAGCTACCTGCTGGTCGGCGACGAAACCGCCCTGCCCGCCATCGCCCGCCGCCTCGAAGGCCTGGCGCCGAACCGACGGGCCCTGGTGGTGGTTGAAGTGGAAAACGGCGCCGAACAGCAGATCCTCCAGAGCCCGGCGCAGGTCCAGGTGATCTGGGTATTGCGCGAAGGCCGCCAGGACAACCTGCTGCGAACCGTGCAACAGCTGGAAATGCCCGGCGGCAAGCTGTACGCCTGGGTCGCGACCGAGAGCAAGGTGTCGCGGCAGATTCGCAAGGTGTTGCTGGAGGAGAAAGGGTTGGACCAGGATTTGGTCAAGGCCGTGGGGTATTGGAAGGCGGAGGGTAGTGAGGAAGATTGAGGTACTGGCGGCGGCTGAACTACCCTGTCCCTCTGCACAACACAGAACCCCGTGGCGAGGGAGCTTGCTCCCGCTGGAATGCATTGTAGGAGCTGTCGAGTGCAACGAGGCTGCGATCTTTCCCCAAACACTTGAGTCCCAAGCGAAAGATCAAAAGATCGCAGCCTTCGGCAGCTCCTACAGAGCCCAGCGGGAGCAAGCTCCCTCGCCACGGGGATATCGCTGTTCTTAATGATTCGCAAGACATTTCACCAGGTACCCCATGCTCTTCCTGATCGCTTACATCGCCAGCGTCGTGCTGATCAACTTCGCGTTTTCCGCCGCGCCGCACCTGGACATCATCTGGTCGGCCTGGGGCGGGCTGGTGTTCATCCTGCGGGACATGGTCCAGACCCGTTTCGGCCATGGCGCCATCGTGGCGATGCTGGTGGCGCTGGTGTTGTCCTACGTCACTTCGGATCCGACCATCGCCCTGGCCAGCGCCACGGCATTCGCCGTGTCCGAGTGCATCGACTGGCTGGTGTTCACGATCACCAAGCGCCCGCTCCATGATCGGCTGTGGATCAGTTCGGCCCTGAGCATTCCCCTCGACACCTTCATTTTCTTCGGCCTGATCGATGCCCTGACGCCAGGCGTGGTGATCACCGCCCTGGCCTCGAAATTCGCCGGGGTCACGGTCGTCTGGCTGATCATGGCCTGGCGTTTGCGCAAGCAAACCGTCGCCACCTGAAGCCAAACCCCGCTGTTCATGTAAAATGCCGCGCTTTCTCCCCATGGGAAGCTCGCCCGGCGCGCAACCCGCGATGATCCGCTCCTGTTTGAGGACCTTCAGATGACCCGTATCGGAACTCCATTGTCGCCCACCGCGACCCGCGTTTTGTTGTGTGGCAGCGGTGAGCTGGGCAAGGAAGTGGTAATCGAGCTGCAGCGCCTGGGCGTCGAGGTGATTGCCGTGGATCGCTACGCCAACGCGCCGGCCATGCAAGTGGCCCACCGCAGCCATGTGATCAACATGCTCGACGGCGCCGCCCTGCGTGCGGTGATCGAGGCCGAGAAACCGCACTTCATCGTGCCGGAAATCGAAGCCATCGCCACCGCCACCCTGGTGGAACTGGAAGCCGAAGGCTTTACCGTGATCCCCACCGCCCGCGCCGCGCAGTTGACCATGAACCGTGAAGGCATCCGTCGCCTGGCCGCCGAAGAGCTGGGCCTGCCGACGTCGCCGTATTTCTTCGCCGACACCGTCGAAGGCTACCGCAAGGCCGTGGAAACCCTGGGCTTCCCCTGCGTGGTCAAGCCGGTGATGAGTTCCTCGGGCAAGGGCCAGAGCCTGTTGCGCAGCGCCGATGACGTGCAAAAAGCCTGGGACTACGCCCAGGAAGGCGGCCGTGCCGGCAAGGGCCGGGTGATCATCGAAGGCTTTATCGATTTCGACTACGAAATCACCTTGCTTACCGTACGTCACGTGGGCGGCACTACCTTCTGCGCACCGGTCGGCCACCGTCAGGAGAAAGGCGACTACCAGGAATCCTGGCAGCCCCAGGCCATGAGCCCGGCGGCCCTGGCCGAATCCGAGCGCGTGGCCAAGGCCGTGACCGAGGCCCTGGGCGGTCGTGGCCTGTTTGGCGTCGAGCTGTTCATCAAGGGCGACCAGGTGTGGTTCAGCGAAGTCTCGCCACGCCCGCATGACACGGGTCTGGTGACGCTGATTTCCCAGGACCTGTCGCAGTTCGCCTTGCACGCCCGCGCCATTCTCGGCCTGCCGATCCCGCTGATCCGCCAGTTCGGCCCCTCGGCGTCGTCGGTGATCCTGGTGGAAGGCCAATCGACCCAGACCGCGTTCGCCAACCTGGGCGTGGCCCTGAGCGAACCGGACACCGCCCTGCGCCTGTTCGGCAAACCGGAAGTCAACGGCCAGCGCCGCCTGGGCGTGGCCCTGGCCCGCGACGAATCCATCGAAGCGGCCCGTGCCAAGGCGACCCGGGCTTCGCAAGCGGTGAAGATCGAACTGTAAGGCTTGCAGGAACAAGGCCTATGGGTGCAAGCCTGTGGGAGCAAAGCTTGCTCGCGATACAGGCGACTCGGTTTCAAAGACCGTGTTGTGTTCATCGCGGGCAAGCCTTGCTCCCACAGACCTTGCTCCCCACAGCAAGCTTTGCTCCCTACAGGCTGAACTACTCCCACAAGCTTTGCCACACCAAGCCTTTCTACATTGCTGGATAAATAAAAAGGCGACACCCGCAAGGGTGTCGCCTTTTTCATGGGCGCCGGTTTTGCTTAATCCGGCAGTTTGTAGGCAATCACATAATCACCCTGCTTGGTCCCCAGGGAGCCATGACCACCCGCAACGACCAGCACGTATTGCTTGCCGTCTTTACCGGTGTAGGTCATCGGCGTGGTCTGGGCACCGGCGGGCAGGCGGCCTTCCCACAGCTGCTTGCCGTTTTTCACGTCATAGGCACGCAGGTACTGGTCCAGCGTACCACTGAGGAACGCCAGGCCGCTGCCAGTGGTGAACGTGCCACCCAGGCTCGGAACCCCCATGCTCAGCGGAATCGGTACCGGCGAGCTGTCGCGCACGGTGCCGTTCTTGTGTTTCCACAGGGTCTTGTTGTTGGTCAGGTCCACCGCCGCGACATAACCCCACGCCGGCGCCTGGCAAGGCAGGCCCATCGGCGAGAGCAGCGCTTCGAGGATCACGCCATACGGTGCGCCTTTGTTCGGCTGCACGCCTTCGGTTTCGCTCTTGCGACCCGGACCACCGGCCACTTCCGCCGCTGGCACCAGCTTCGACTTGAACGCCATGTAGCTCGGGTTGACGAAGGCGATCTGGCGCACCGGGTCCACCGAAATGCCGCCCCAGTCGAATACGCCGAAGTTGCCCGGGTAGACGATCGAGCCTTGCAGCGACGGCGGGGTGAACATGCCGTCATAGCGCAGCGACTTGAAGTCGATCCGGCACAACATCTGGTCGAACGGGGTCACGCCCCACATGTCGCGTTCCTTGAGGACCGGCGGCACGAAGTTCAGGTCGGACATCGGTTGGGTCGGCGAGGTGTGGTCGCCCTCTACCGCGCCTTGCGGCACCGGGATTTCCTTGATCGGCACGATCGGCTGGCCATTGCTGCGGTCCAGCACGTAGATGCTGCCCTGCTTGGTCGACGCCAGGACGGCGGGTTTCACGCCATCGGCGGTCTTCATGTCCATCAGCGTCGGTTGACCGCCGACGTCCATGTCCCACAGGTCGTGGTGGGTGAACTGGAAGTACCAGCGCACCTTGCCGGTGGCGATGTCCAGGGCGGTCAGGCCGGCGGCGTATTTTTCCGATTCCGGGGTACGCATGCCACCGAACTGGTCGGGGGTCTGGTTGCCCATCGGCAGGTAGAGCATGCCGAGTTTTTCATCGACGCTGAACATGGACCACATGTTCGGCGAGTTGCGGGTGTAGGTCTGGCCTTCGGCAATCGGCGTGGTGTCGTCCGGGTTGCCGCTGTCCCAGTTCCACACCAACTTGCCGGTGTGTACGTCGTAGGCGCGGATCACACCACTCGGCTCGTCGGTGGAGACGTTGTCGGTGACGTGGCCGCCGATCACTACCAGGTTCTGGGTGACCGCCGGTGGCGAGGTGGAGTAGTAACCGCCGGCCGTGAAGCCGCCGATGTTGGCGGTGAGGTCGACCTGGCCTTTGTCGCCGAAGTCTTCACACATCTTGCCAGTGTCGGCGTTGAGGGCAATCAGGCGGGTGTCGGCGGTCGGCAGGAAGATCCGCCGCGGGCACACGGTGCTGGCCGGCGTGGTGCTGGCGCTGCCGGTGGGACTCTGCTCGGCGGAAGCGTAAGCAGCGTCATCGTGGTAGGTCACGCCACGGCAGGTCATGTGGGCCCAACCCTTGAAGTTTTCCGCTTTTTGCGTGGAAAGCTTCGGATCGAAACGCCAGATTTCCTTGCCGGTTTCAGGCTCCAGGGCAATCACCTGGCTGTGAGGCGTGCACACGTAGAGCATGCCGTTGACCTTCAGCGGAGTGTTTTCGGCGGTGGTTTCACCCGGATCGTTCGGCCCTGGCAGGTCGCCAGTGCGGTAGCTCCAGGCTTCTTTCAGCTTGCTGACGTTCTCGGGGGTGATCTGCACCAGCGGCGAATAGCGGTCGCCGTGGGCGCTGCGCCCGTAGGAGTTCCAGTCGCCGTCCGGCATGGCCGGAGCGGTGTTGGTCATGCCCGGCACGGCGTCACGGTCCAATTGACCTTTGATTTCACCCGGGTTGGTGAACTGGCTGGCGAGCGCCGCGACACCAGCGATGACTACGGCGGCGCCCAATGCACGGGTGCCCATGGCCGAGGCATCGGCAGTCAACAACGGGCGACGGAACCACGGCAGCAACATGACGATGCCCAGGGCAAACAGCAGCGCCAGGCGCGGCACCAGTTGCCACCAATCCAGGCCCACTTCCCACAGCGCCCATACGGTGCTGGCGAACAGCACCAGTGCGTACAGGCCCAGGGCCGCGCGACGGGCCATGATCAGCAGCACGCCGGTCAGCGCCAGGCCGATCCCGGCCAGCAGGTAATACCACGAGCCGCCCAGCGTGCTCAGCTTGACTCCCCCAGCCAGCAGGGCCAGGCCCATCAATAGAAGCAGAATGCCGAGCAGGCTCGGTAGCAGACGGCTTCGACTCAAAGCACCCTCAGTGCTCATAGTGTGATTCTCCGTGATGTTTTAAGGAGGCCCGCGCAAGTAGTCACTGTAGATGACGATCTTGAGGGGGCATGGTTCAGTTGAAAAAAGCAAATTGGCTGCCGCGATCCCTGTGGGAGCGAGCTTGCTCGCGATGGCGGCGTGTCAGTCGGCTTCAATGTTGGATGTGCAAGCGTTATCGCGAGCAAGCTCGCTCCCGCAGGAATTCACCAAGACAGCGCTGTCTTTCAGGATCGGGACATTGGGCATTCATCAGATCTTTCAGCAGGAATGAGCTGGACGCAGAGGCTTCGGCACAACAGAAGAAGCGTTTCAGCAGGCGGCGCAAGGATAATGTCCTGTTCTCGATAGAGAAAGGGCTTTTGTTGACATGGATCATCTCGGATTTGGTAACAGTGCGCCTGGCCCGGGAGCCCCACGATGAAGGCTATGCTTCCACCACAAGGGCACCTCGGCTAAGGTGCGCGGCTTTACCCTTTTTTGCGCGAAGGCCTCCCATGACCGAACCCAACAACAACCCGCTGCACGGCGTGACGCTGGAGCAGATCCTCAACGCCCTCGTGCAGCACTACGAATGGTCGGGCCTGGCTGAACGCATCGATATCCGCTGCTTCAAAAGCGACCCGAGCATCAAGTCGAGCCTGACCTTCTTGCGCAAGACCCCCTGGGCGCGGGAGAAAGTCGAGCGCTTGTACATCAAGTTGATGCGCACCAAACGGCCGGTCTGAGCCGCCGTGGAGATTGATAGAGGTCCTCGCCTCACCCTGCGCCAGCGCTTCGTGTCGGTCACGGCGCTGCTGGCCTGGTCGGGGTTGAGCATCCAGTTGTATCTGATCCTGCTGGGTCGCTGGGAACTGGGGGCGAGCCTGCTGGGCGGGTTGGTGAGTTTCTTCAGTTTCTTCACAGTACTGACCAACCTGTGGGTGGCGGTGGTCCTGACCTGGGAGCTGACCCCTCGCCCAGCCCCGGCCCGCCGCTGGTTCCTGCAGCCCAGCGTACGCAGCGGCGTCGCCGTGAGCATCGCCCTGGTCAGCCTGGCCTACAACCTGCTGCTGCGCCACCTCTGGCAACCCGAAGGCTGGCAGTTCGTGGCCGACGAACTACTGCATGACGTGGTGCCCTTGCTCTACATCGCCTATTGGTGGCGGTGGGTGCCCAAAGGCAGCTTGCGCCTGGGCCACATCGGGCTGTGGATGATCTATCCCTTGGTCTATTTCGCCTATGTCCTGCTGCGGGGGGATTTACTGGCGGCCTACCCCTACCCTTTCATCGACGTGGCGAATCTGGGTTATCCACAGGTGTTCATCAATGCCGGGGGGATACTGGCGGGATTTGTCGGGATTGCGTTGGGGGTGGTGGGGTTGGGTCGGTGGACGGGACTCAAGGAAACACCATGATCCCCTGTGGGAGCGAGCTTGCTCGCGATAGCGGTGGTCAGCGCGAGACACTGTTGAATGTACCTCCGTCATCGCGAGCAAGCTCGCTCCCACAAGGGGTTGTGTTCCATCTCCGACATCACCGCCTCGCCGGCAACATCCACACCAACCCACTGGCCTTGGCCCGTTCATGACACAACGCCAAGACCCCGCGGCGTTCGTCGTTGTCCATCCGGCTCCACCGGGTAATTTCCGCCACGGTGCGCTGGCAGCCGGTGCAGATGTCGTCATCGTCCAGCGCGCAGATGTTCACGCAGGGCGAAGGCACCGGGCGTTCAGGGGCGCTCATGGTTCCTGCTCGGCCAGGTCGCGGGCATAGCGCTGCGAGTTGTGCACATAGTGCGCTGCGCTGGCCACGAGCATGTTCTTCTGGGCTTCGGTCAATTCACGCACCACCTTGCCGGGCGAGCCCATCACCAGCGAGCCGTCGGGAATCTCCTTGTTTTCGCCGATCAGCGCATTGGCGCCGATGATGCAGTGCTTGCCAATCTTCGCGCCGTTGAGGATCACTGCGTTGATGCCGATGAGGCTGTAGTCGCCCACCGTACAGCCATGGAGCATGGCATTGTGGCCGATGGTCACGCCGGTACCGATGGTCAGTGGATAACCCATGTCGGTGTGCATCACCGTGCCGTCCTGCACGTTGCTGTCCTTGCCGATCAGGATCAGCTCGTTGTCGCCACGCAGCACGGCGTTGAACCAGACATTGGCGCCCTCTTCGAGGCGGACCTTGCCCACCAGCGTGGCGTTGGGTGCGACCCAGCTCTGTGGGTGGGTTTCGACACGGGCATCGCCCAGGCGGTATTTCATGGGAATCCTCGGGGCATCAGGTATTGATGAAACTCTTTGGCGGGGTGTGCAGGTCGATCTCGGCGTCGTACAGCAGGTTGACCAGTTCGACGATCATGATCGCCGTCAGCCCCCAGATCTTGTACTCGCCAAACCGATAGCTGGGCACATACCAACTGCGACCCTGGTAGTCGATCCGGTGCGTGTGTTCGCGCGGATCCTTGCGGAAAAACTCCAGCGGCACGCTGAATACCGCCGCGATCTCGGCATCGTTGGCCTGGTATTCGACGTAGTCTGGAATCACCCCGACATACGGCGTGACCTTGATGCCATGCAGCGAGATCAGCGGGCTGAGGGGGCCGATCACTTCCACCAGGCCAGGGGGCAGGCCGATTTCTTCTTCGGCTTCGCGCAGGGCGGTGAAGATCAGGTCCGGGTCTTCCGGGTCGCGACGCCCGCCGGGGAACGCCACTTCGCCGCCATGGGTCGATAGCCCGCTGGCGCGCAGGGTCAGTACCAGTTCCGGTTCGTCACTGCGGGTGATCGGCACCAGCACCGCGGCTTCAGGGAAACGTCGGTCGGCCTGCAGGTCGTGTGGGGTGTGGTTGCTTACTCGATGCAGTAGCTCGTCCAGCATGAGACTTCTCGATTTATTCGCTACCTTGCATCATGCACCAATCATTCAAGCGGCCCAACCCCCGCACCGCGTCGTGTCGCGAAACGACAACTTGCCGACACCTGCCGCGCACGCCAAGATAGGCGCAGCATTCAGGAACCCAAGCATGAAATTCTGCAGCCAGTGCGGTAACCCGGTGACCCAGCGCATACCCGAAGGCGACTCGCGCCTGCGCTTCGTTTGCGACACCTGCCACACCATCCACTACCAGAACCCCAACATCGTGGCCGGTTGCGTGCCGACCTGGGGCAGCAAGGTGTTGTTGTGCCGACGCGCCATCGAACCGCGACGCGGCTACTGGACGCTGCCTGCAGGTTTCATGGAGAACGGCGAGACCATCGAACAGGCCGCCGTGCGGGAAACCGCCGAAGAGGCTTGCGCCCGGGTGCGAAACTTGAGCATCTATACGCTGATTGACGTACCGCATATCAGCCAGGTACATGTATTCTTCCGCGCCGAACTGGTGGACGAGGATTTCGCCGCCGGGCCCGAGAGCCTGGAAGTGAAGTTGTTCGAAGAAGCGGACATTCCCTGGGACGAACTGGCTTTCCGTACGGTGGGCCGCACCCTGGAATATTTCTATGCCGACCGCCGGGCGGAGGATTACCCGGTGCGATCCGAATCGATCCCGCCGCTGGCTCAGCCGGCCAACACCTGAAAAAACCAATCGAATATAGCCGCGACACCTCTAGGGATATCGTTTCAATGCGCTGGTTGCTTGTCCTGTTCTGCTTGTCGTTCACCGTTGTGTCCCAGGCCGCCGCGGTGGGAACCTACAACGGCAAGGTCATCGAAAAAGTGCTGGTGCTCAAGTCCGCCCATCAATTGCAATTGATCAACGACGGCAAGCCGCTCAAGACCTATCGCATTTCCCTGGGCAAGGGCGCCAAGAAAGGCCCCAAGCTGATCGAGGGCGACAAACGCACCCCCGAAGGTTTTTATTGGCTGGACTGGCGCAAGACCAGTGACCGGTTCTACCTGTCGATGCACATTTCCTACCCCAACATCAGCGACGCCGCCCGCGCCCGCCGTGAAGGCGTGGAGCCGGGGGGCATGATCATGATCCACGGCACCCCGGACAGCGAGGAAAACCCTGAACAGCTGTTCCATACGCTGGACTGGACCGATGGCTGCATTGCCATGCGCAACGTGGACATGCGCGAAGTCTGGAACCTGGTGCCGGATGGCACGATGATCGAAATTCGTCCGTAGCCCCTCTGTGGCAAGGGAGCTTGCTCCCGCTGGGCTGCGAAGCAGACCCAAGCAGGCAACTCCACTTGCCTGACACACCGGGTTGTCAGGTTTTGAGACCGCTTCGCGCCCTAGCGGGAGCAAGCTCCCTCGCCACAAAAGCCCTCTGGCCCGGCATCAAATCTTCGTTGCATGATCTGGCCTTATCGCGAGCAAGCTCGCTCCCACAGTAGTTTTGTGTTGTGCATAAAACTTGGGATCGACACCCGCCCCTGTGGGAGCGAACTCGCGATGAGGCCGGCACTTACTGCATCAAGTCCGAAGCTCTACCCAGTCCAAGGCCTTGTTCGCCAACAATGCCTCCACTCAATCACCTGCGTAGCCCTCTGTGGCGAGGGAGCTTGCTCCCGCTGGGCTGCGAAGCAGACCCAAGCAGGCAACTCCACTTGCCTGACACACCGGGTTGTCAGGTTTTGAGGCCGCTTCGCGCCCTAGCGGGAGCAAGCTCCCTCGCCACAAAAGCCCTCTGACCCGGCATCAAATCTTCGTTGCATGATCTGGCCTTATCGCGAGCAAGCTCGCTCCCACAGTAGTTTTGTGTTGTGCATAAAACTTGGGATCGACACCAGCCCCTGTGTGAGCGAACTCGCGATGAGGCCGGCACTTACTGCATCAAGTCCGAAGCTCTACCCGGTCCAAGGCCTTGTTCGCCAACAATGCCCCCACTCAATCACCTGCGTAGCCCTCTGTGGCGAGGGAGCTTGCTCCCGCTGGGCTGCGAAGCAGACCCAAGCAGACAACTCCACTTGCCTGACACACCGGGTTGTCAGGTTTTGAGGCCGCTTCGCGCCCTAGCGGGAGCAAGCTCCCTCGCCACAAAAGCCCTCTGACCCGGCATCAAATCTTCGTTGCATGATCTGGCCTTATC
>NZ_JACVAH010000059.1:0-303 GCF_014851795.1 Pseudomonas sp. Pdm06 | reverse complement strand
TCCACCTGGACGGCGCCCCGGCGCTGCTGGAACTGCCCAGCGACCACCCGCGCCCCCAGGTGCAAAGCTACCAAGGCGCCGCGCTGGCCCTGCAACTGCCCGCGCCGCTGAGCAGCCGCTTGCGCCGCTTCAGCCAGCAACAGGGCCTGACCCCGTTCATGACCCTGCTCGGCGCTTGGTCGATCCTGCTCTCGCGCCTGAGCAACCAGCCGCAGGTGGTGGTCGGCACACCGGTCGCCAACCGCCCACGCCGGGAAACCGAGGCGTTGATCGGCTTCTTCGTCAACACCCTGGCCCTGCGCA
>NZ_JACVAH010000058.1:0-314 GCF_014851795.1 Pseudomonas sp. Pdm06 | reverse complement strand
TGCCCCACCACTCGGCACCTCGCCTAGGCTCGGTGTGCCCTCACTCCGGCATTGCTCCGTGGGCCGCCGCGAAGGGCCATCCATGGCCCAGCGCGGCTATCCCGGCATCCATGCCGGGATGCCCACTCCACAATGCCTGCGTTCGGCCATCGTGGTTAACGGGGCGCCGAAATCAACGACCACCGCGAGGCGGCCTTATAGCCGACCTGATTCTCACGGTCATACCCCGATCCAACTGTGGGAGCGAGCTTGCTCGCGAAGGCGGCCTTATAGCCGACCTGATTCTCACGGTCATACCCCGATCCAACTGTGGG
>NZ_JACVAH010000057.1:0-314 GCF_014851795.1 Pseudomonas sp. Pdm06 | reverse complement strand
GCAAGCCTCTGCGTTCGAGCCAATCAGCGTCCAGGCCAACGACCTGGCCTACGTGCTCTACACCTCCGGCTCCACCGGCCAACCCAAGGGCGTGATGAACGAACACGGCGCCTTGATGAACCGCCTGTACTGGATGCAGGACGCCTTCCCGATTGGCCCGAACGACCGTGTGCTGCAAAAGACGCCATACAGCTTCGACGTATCGGTGTGGGAGTTCTTCTGGCCGTTGATCACCGGCGCGACCCTGGTGGTCGCCCGTCCGGACGGTCATCGCGACCCGGCCTACCTCAGCCAGTTGATCCAGCAGGAACAGG
>NZ_JACVAH010000056.1:0-316 GCF_014851795.1 Pseudomonas sp. Pdm06 | reverse complement strand
GCGAGCTTGCTCGCGATGGCGTCGGTAAATCCAGCCTCTCTGCAAACTGATAAACCGCTATCGCGAGCAAGCTCAGCTCCCACAGAGGATCGATGGTGGACGCCTGATCTGTGAACGCTCAAAAAAACTGTGGGAGCCGAGCTTGCTCGCGATGGCGTCGGTAAATCCAGCCTCTCTGCAAACTGATATACCGCTATCGCGAGCAAGCTCAGCTCCCACAGAGGATCGATGGTGGACGCCTGATCTGTGAACGCTCAAAAAAAACTGTGGGAGCGAGCTTGCTCGCGATGGCGTCGGTAAATCCAGCCTCTCTGCA
>NZ_JACVAH010000055.1:0-332 GCF_014851795.1 Pseudomonas sp. Pdm06 | reverse complement strand
CGCCGCCGGAAAAACCCAGCTGCGCGGCGCCCATCTCCCGGGCTTCGCGAAAGACCTTGAACCACTGCTCGGTGCTCAGCTCCTTGCCCTGCTCGGCGAAGTCCAACGGGTTGGAGCAGTACGGGCATTGCAACGGGCACCGATAGGTCAGCTCCGCCAGCAGCCACAGCGGCAGGCCGACTTCCGGCCTGGGCGGCAGGGCACGGGTGTCAGGCAAGTTCGATCCAGTGCTGTGCACGGGCGACCTCCATGAATTGCTCGATGTCGTCACCAAGTTCCGGCACGTCGGGAAACTGCTTGGCCAACTCGTCGATGATGGTCGCGACATCCCG
>NZ_JACVAH010000054.1:0-351 GCF_014851795.1 Pseudomonas sp. Pdm06 | reverse complement strand
GGGGTTGGTCAGTTCCTGGGGCGTGCCCAGGTGGTCGAGGTGGTAGTAGAACGGGCGGGCGTCGGGGCCTTCGCCGTCGAGCAGGGCCAGTGGGCGGAAGGTGCCCGGTTCGTAGACGTAGCTGCGGTGGTGGTGCGGGCTGTTTTCGGCGACGACCTGGTCGCCCTGCCAGAAAAATTCCGTGGTCAGGCCGTCCACGGTCTTGCTGATGCGTCGGCCGAAGGCGTCGTAGCGGTAGGACGTTTCGCGGCCGTCGGCCGTGGTGACGCCGATCAGGCGGTGTTGGCTGTCGTAGCGGTAGGCGCTGACCAGGGCCTGGCCGCGGCGTTCGCGGATCAGGTTGCCGAAGGC
>NZ_JACVAH010000053.1:0-354 GCF_014851795.1 Pseudomonas sp. Pdm06 | reverse complement strand
CTAGGCTCGGTGTGCCCTCACTCCGGCATTGCTCCGTGGGCCCGCCGCGAAGGGCCATCCATGGCCCAGCGCGGCTATCCCGGCATCCATGCCGGGATGCCCACTCCACAATGCCTGCGTTCGGCCAGCGTGGTTTAACGGGGCCCCCAGATCAAAAGCCAGGACGAGGCGGCCTTATAGCCGACCTAGTTCTCACGGTCGTACACCCGTCAGATCTGTGGGAGCGGGCTTGCTCGCGAAGACGGCGGTACATTCAGCATTGATGCAAGCAGACCCACCGCCATCGCGAGCAAGCTCGGCTCCCACAGGGCTCGGCGGTGGACGCTGATCTTGTAAAGGACCAAAAACCTATGT
>NZ_JACVAH010000052.1:0-374 GCF_014851795.1 Pseudomonas sp. Pdm06 | reverse complement strand
TCGTCAACCATGTCAGCCTTGTTCAGGAAGACAACGATGTACGGAACGCCTACCTGACGGGACAGCAGGATGTGCTCACGGGTTTGTGGCATCGGACCATCAGCGGCCGAGCAAACCAGGATCGCGCCGTCCATCTGGGCAGCACCGGTGATCATGTTTTTTACGTAGTCGGCGTGACCTGGGCAGTCAACGTGTGCGTAGTGACGCACGGCCGAATCGTATTCAACGTGAGCGGTGTTGATGGTGATACCGCGAGCTTTCTCTTCCGGGGCGCTGTCGATCTTGTCGAAGTCAACCTTGGCCGAACCGAAAACTTCGGAGCAGACACGGGTCAGAGCAGCGGTCAGCGTGGTTTTACCGTGGTCAACGTGACC
>NZ_JACVAH010000051.1:0-375 GCF_014851795.1 Pseudomonas sp. Pdm06 | reverse complement strand
CAGTCATCTGAATGTTGTCACCTGGCATTACCATTTCAACGCCTTCTGGCAGCTCGCAGTTACCAGTCACGTCAGTTGTACGGAAGTAGAACTGTGGACGGTAGCCTTTGAAGAACGGAGTGTGACGACCGCCTTCTTCCTTGCTCAGAACGTAAACTTCTGCGGTGAACTTGGTGTGCGGCTTGACGGTGCCTGGCTTGACCAGAACCTGGCCACGCTCAACGTCGTCACGCTTGGTGCCGCGCAGCAGTACGCCGCAGTTCTCGCCAGCACGACCTTCGTCGAGCAGCTTGCGGAACATTTCAACGCCGGTGCAGGTAGTTTTCTGAGTGTCGCGCAGACCGACGATCTCAACTTCTTCCTGGATGCGGACGA
>NZ_JACVAH010000050.1:0-432 GCF_014851795.1 Pseudomonas sp. Pdm06 | reverse complement strand
GCTTGTGCTAGTCTGGCCGCCCTTTTTCGACCCCTAACGTGGAGCCCGGCCATGTCCGAACTCAACCTGTCCACCGACGAAACGCGCGTCAGCTACGGCATCGGCCGCCAACTGGGCGACCAACTGCGCGACAACCCGCCGCCTGGCGTGAGCCTGGACGCCGTGGTCGCTGGCTTGCGTGACGCCTTCGCCAATCAGCCAAGCCGCGTCGCTCCGGAAGACCTGAACACGGCCTTCCGTGCCATCCGCGAAATCATGCAGGCCGAAGCAGCTGCCAAGGCCGAAGCGGCTGCTGGCGCAGGCCGTGAGTATCTGGTCGAGAATGCCAAGCGCGAAGGCGTGACCGTGCTCGAGTCCGGCCTGCAGTACGAAGTGCTGGTGGCGGGTGAGGGCGCCAAACCGTCCCGCGAAGACCACGTACGTACTCACTAC